>CAZVMQ010000036.1:0-16033 GCA_964628755.1 uncultured Halanaerobiaceae bacterium | reverse complement strand
CGGCATTGCTGGCAGTTTGCATGTCCACAGGTGTATCACCAACATAGGCTACTTCCCCGGGTGAAAGGCCAAATTTATCGCAAAAATTTTCCACCACGGTCGGATCAGGTTTGTCAGGCTTATCATCATCACCACAGGCAATATAATCAAAATAATCCATCAATTTAAGCTCCTGCAAACTGGTCAGAGTAGAAGGCCTGCTATCAGCTGTAGCCAGACCTACATAAAATCCTCTATTTTTTAACTCGCTAAAAATAAAATCCAGATCGGCTGTTTCCCGCAGATTTTCTGTAAATTCAATCCCTCCAGCACTAGCTTCCATAATATCTATAATCTCATCCACCAGCTCATTTTCATCTCTTTTTAAAAGCACATCACTTGCTGCCAGATAATCAGCCAGTTCCCGGGCACAGCTCATAACGGTTGCCTGGGCTAAATTTCCCTCAGGGTCTATCTTTTCTTTTTCAGTACAGACTCCGAAAATATCCATCATATTATCGTTCAATGCAGCAGCTTTTTCTTTATCTGCTTTTATTTCCAGTTCAGTCAACTGTTCGATAATATCTTCAGCCACCCTCTCTACTACGGGCAGCCATAGTGTATAAAAATCGATTATCGTCCCATCTTTGTCAAATAATATTCCCTTGATATCGGAATTCTGCAAAATATAACCCCCCAAAATTATATATGTCTAACTCCTGCTGAACTCTTAACTTTACTTAATCGCCCGGCAGGAGATCTCAACCTCGCTTAATTCTTCTAAACTATATCTGATTATGGTTTTCAGAAGATAAGCACTTTCCTGGGCTTAGGCTTAACGCGGCACATTCTGGCGCTATTAAATGTATTTTATATTTACTCATTATATTTATTCATAGCTCAGAGCATCCACCGGATCAAGCCTGGCGGCCTTGATTGCCGGGTATAGACCAAAAAATACCCCTATTACCAGCGAGAAAAAGAAAGCCAGAGCAACTGCTGCAGGTGACACAACCATGGGAAAACCTCCGATATCAGTGACAATAGAAGTTGCCAGCCAGCCCAGGCCGATGCCAACAGCTCCGCCAAAACCGGTTAAACTCAAAGCCTCAAATAAAAATTGACTTAAAATATGACGTTTTTTGGCTCCTAATGCTTTCCTAATACCAATCTCCCGGGTTCTTTCTGTCACCGATACCAGCATAATATTCATAATTCCTATACCACCAACCAGCAGTGAAATACCAGCAATTCCTCCCAGCATAATAGTCAGAGTAGCTGTCACATTATCCAGCACATCCAAGATCTGATCCTGGCTGAAAATTGTATAATTATCATCTCCGCCCAGATGTTGATAGTAAAAATAATCCAGCTGCTCTCTGGCTTCCCGGGCTGGAACATGTGGTCCCGCTTCAGCATAATAGGTGTCTACAGTATCATCCCGGGCCATCCTTTGAATAAAAGTTGAAATGGGAATATAAATCTGAGAATCAAGATCACCTGCAACTCCCTGTCCTTTTTCTTCCATTACTCCTACAATATTAAAACGAATACTGCGTCCAGCGTGGTCAACGGTAATTCTTTCCCCCACAGGATTGGAACGTCCAAAAATTTCGCGAGCAATCTCCGAGCCCAAAACTACAGAGGTGGCGGAATTCTCAATATCTGCATCCGTTATGAACCGACCCACAGCCGGCCAATAAATGTTGATAGGAGAAAATCCCTGTTCTGTCCCCACAATAGTGGCCGAATAGCTCTCCCCTCTCCTGGTAATTTCACCAGATCCAGATTTGGAGGGTACCACCTGCAGTATATCCGGCGAACTCGCCTGAGCCTTTGCAGCCAGATCCACGGTGAATTTATCCCTGACTTCTCGAGCATCAGCCCCGAAACCAGGGCTAACCCAGATGAGGTCACTGCCCAGACCGCGAATCTCTCTGGTCACTTCCTCCTGGGCAGAATAACCGATAGAAATAATGGCAATAACCGCAGCAACTCCAATAATAATTCCCAGCATAGAAAGAAAACTGCGCAGCTTATTGGCTTGCAAACTGGCCAGGGCCATCCGAATTATTTCACCAATCATGCAACCACCTCATCCTTCTCCAGTTTGCCATCACGCAGATGCAGTATCCGGTCAGCGTATTGAGCTATATGAGGCTCATGAGTTACAACCACGACCGTATGGCCCGAATCATTGAGATCCTCAAAAATTTTCATGATTTCTCCACCCGTATCAGTATCGAGGTTACCAGTAGGCTCATCAGCCAGCAGCAAAGACGGATCATTTACCAGGGCTCGAGAAATTGCCACCCGCTGTTTTTGACCTCCAGACAGCTCGTTGGGCCAGTGATCCAGACGGTGTCCCAGGCCAACTTCTTCCAGAACTTCGCGAGCGGTTTCTTTTCTTTCTTTGCGATTTATCCCTCTATACACCAGGGGCAGCTCTACATTTTCCAGAGCAGAACGTCTCGCCAGCAAATTGAACTGCTGAAAGACAAAACCGATCTTCTCATTTCTGATTCGGGCTAACTCATTGTCATCCAGCCCTCCGATATCTACACCGTCAAGCCAGTAATTGCCGGAGGTTGCCTTGTGTAGACAGCCCAGAATGTGCATCATGGTTGATTTACCCGAGCCTGAAGGCCCCATAATCGAGACAAATTCTCCATCCTTAATAAAAAAGTCCACTCCGCGCAGGGCCTCCACTTCAATCTCACCATTATAATAAACTTTGCGCAGATCTTCGGTTTCTATCATTGAGACCCGCCTCCATTTTGAGCACCCGGTGTCCCCGGGGGAGGACCGGCCTCCGGACCAAACTCCCAGTCCGGCTCACCAAATTCAGTAAATTGATGGACATTAGTAATAATTCTATCATCTTCCTCCAGGCCAGATGTTATCTCAACTTCAATATCATCACTCATACCAGTGGTAATTTCGGTGGGCTGAGGTTTATTGTCCTCATCAACTTTGACAGCATAATCCTGGCCATCTTCTGTGTAGATGGCAGTAACGGGCACGGTCAATATATCTTCCCGGGCTTCCACAATTATATCAACATCAGCAGAATAACCCGAACGAAATCTCTCATCATTCTCTGCCACCTCAATCTCTGCCGGCACTACTACAACGCCATTATCTCTTGTCGTCCCCTGTTCAATCAGGGTAACTTCACCTTGATAATTATTTTCCGGCAGTGCATCAACTTCTATTCTTGCTTCCATTCCCTCTTCTACCAGGGGAACATCTATTTCATCCAGCTGTACACCAACCAGATAGCTGGTTTCATCCCGAACAACTATAGAGCCAGTCTCAGCTGTGATAAAATCTCCTTCTTCCAGATCAAAATTACCTACAGTTCCGGCCAGACGTGAATCTATTTTTCTATCTTCCAATCTGTTTTCCGCCAGTTCCAGCCTTAATTCCTGCTCTTCAATTTGTCTTTCCGTACCATTGATGCGCGCCTGCTGCAGGGCATTTCGCGCCTGAACATATTCTAAGTGCTGTTCTCTGTCATCAAGCCGGTAAAGAATATCTCCCTGTTCAACTCTATCCCCCGGCTCCACCAGAATTTCAGATATTTCTCCCCCCTGTTCTGGCTGATGATATTTTTCCCGACCAGGTTCCAGATAACCAGAGGTAGAAATAATCATACTCAAATCTCCTCTCTCTACTACACCTATCTGATGGGGAAGAACCTCCGTCTCCTCTTCCCCTCTAAATTGAACCCACCAGACAGCAGCCACCACTGCCAGCAGAACAATGAAAATCACCAAACCTCTTTTTTTAGTCATTTACCAGGACCTCCTCCAGCAGCAGATAATCAAGGCTGCTCACCAGATCTATCTGGCTCAGCAGTGTTTCCCGCTGTTTTTGTTTATAATCCATGAGATCATCCTGTTTCTCAAGTTTAATTTCCTCCAGTTCAAGCTCATCGACAGCTCCCCTGTCATAGGCGAGCTTTTCTTTTTCCAGCTCCAGTTCCGAACGCTCAAGTTCTAATTCTGCTCTCTCCTCCGCTTCTATATTGTTTTCAATCTCATTCATTAATGTCTGCAGCTGCTGACTTAAGGCAAAATTCAAATCCTCCATATCTGCTTGCAGGCTTGCAATTTCAGCAGCAAAATCCTCAGCTTCTAACTCCTTTTGTCCTCCCTGGTACAGGGCATAATTTACATTTATTGCTGCCTGCCATTCACCAGCTTCAATATCCTGACTCCCGGCAGAAATATCAATATTTGGCTGCAATTCATCTTCATACCAGTCAAATTCACGTTCAAGCCTGTCCTTCTCTTTTTCTAAACGAGAAAACTCAACTGAAGTGGCTTTTTTCCTCTCTAAAAGCCGCTCTCTTTCCTTATCTTCAACGTCAATTACCTCCACTTCCGGGCCAAATTTATTCTCCAGCATCTGCCATAATTCAGCATTCAAATTATAAGCAGGCTCTTCTGCCTCTGCCAGTTTTTGTCGAAAATTTTCCCGGGCTGTACTGAGATTACGGGTTAAGGTGTTCAGACCATTTTCAGCCTGTTTAACCGCCAGCTCGAGTTCTCTGACCTCCAGCTCACCGGCTTCTTCCATCTCCTTGCGCGCCCGGGCCCGTTCCAGTCTCTCCTCGCTCAGATCCAGCTGACTTTCTGTTAGCTCTATCTCTTCCTGCAAGACCGCTATCTCCAGATAATCTCGCAGCAGCTCCAGATAAAAATCCTCACGCGCCCGATCCAGGTTTTTTTCTGCCAGAAAAAGCTGCTCCTTTAAATTCTGCAGGCTGCGCTCCGGCTCGGCTGGAACCCGGGGCCAGAGCTGATAACTGCCTTCCAGCGAAAAAGTTAAATTTTCAGAAATATCATCAGTATCTATAGGATCTTGATCTAAATAAGAAATCTCACTGTCAATTTCCAGCCCGGACATAAAAGCCCTATTTATACCCAGCCCCAGAGTTAAACTCTCGAAAGATTCCAGCTCAGTATCATTATCTGACTCATCCCGGGTATCCCCATTGTTTTCAGCGCCAGCCTCCGGAACTTCCGGTTCTCCCGGCTCATCATTTCCGGTAGAATCATCCGGAAAAATTGTTGTCTCTTCTTCGCCCCGGCGGTAAGAACCGGTAGAAAATATCTGCCATCCCGCCCGGGCTTTAAGCATTTCTATCTCTCTTTCCAGCTCAGCCACCTGTTCTCTTTCTTCCCGCAATTCCGGGGTAGTTTCCCCGGCCTGAATTAAAGTTTCCGCTAAAGAATTGGTTTCTGCACTCACTCCGGCTCCAGCTATGCTGATAGCCAGTAATGATATCAGCAAAAAAATAAAGGCATCCAGCAGTTTTCTATTGAGTGAAGGCGGCCAGAATTTCATCTCTGATCACCTCCAGATCAACACCGAGCATCTCCTGCAGCTGAAAATAAGCAACCATATGATTTGTCAGAGCTTCCTGTTCTTCCAGACCGGCCCGGGTGGCTTCCAGTTCTGCTTCTTCCAGCTCACGGGCCGATACCAGCCCTGCCTCCCGCTGTTCCCGGGTTATTCTTAAATGTTCTTCCGCCTGTTCCAGATTGTCCCGGGCAAGTTCTACCTGTCTTTCAGTCTGCTCCACCTGGTGGACCTGATCTCTAACATCTTCCTCTACCTCTTCTCTGATCTCTATTTCTTCCAGCTCAGCCAGTTCCACATTGTTCTCCAGTTCCAGAATCTCCAGCTCCGGCCTCCCGCTTATTTCAGCCCTTTCTAGCTCAACTTCTGCTAAATCACGGCTTAATCCGGCAATTTCCAGGGCAAAACTATGATCCACCGCTCTATTAACAGCTTCATCCCGTTCAGGTATGTTAAGTTCCTCCAGCCCTATCAGCTGTGAGCTCAAACCGGGTAATTGCTCCAGATCAAGTTTTCTGCGCATTTCTCTTACCATCTTATCTAGGTCAGCCTCTGCCTCATCCAGCTGAAAAATAGCATTATTTAATTCTATCTGCTGCCGCAGCAGTTCAATTCGGGGTTCATGACCGGCCTCCACCTGTTCTTCAGTTTCTCGCAGCTCCGCCCGGGCAATCTCCACCTCGTTTTCAGCGGCCTCAACCTCCTGCTTTTGAATTTGCAAGCTTTGATAGTCATTCATAAAGTCCAGATAAATTCCCAGCAGACTATTTCTGTACTGCTGCTCGGCCTGATGAAGGCTAAGATCAGCCGAAAGCTTCTGCAGACGAGATTCAGTCCTTATATATTCCGCCTGTGCTTTATCATACTCCACCTGAGCATTGTCAAATTCCAGCTCAGCCATCTGCAAGCTGGTGCTGTGTTCTTCCAGTAAAATCAGAGCTTCTTCCAGGCTTAATTCCTGTTCAGCTGCCCGCCCCCTGGCAGCAAAAATCAGGGTGAGCAGTATCACAGTCAGCCCCACAAAAAATATTATATTATACCCGCTTTTATCCCTCTCCCTCAATTTTTCCAATTTTATCCCTCCAAATTATTACTTTCTAGATTATCTTATCAAACTTTTAACTTCCTTAACATAAAATACTTTACAAAAGCTTATCGTTTGATAAGTATTATATGATTATTCACCTGAATTTGCAAGCATAAATTTGTCAAACCAAAAAATTTAAGATATAATATAAAAAATATTAAAGAATCAAAAACTATACTTGTATAATATAAAATCTGTTTTTTAATCTGGTTAATTTCGGAAGAAAGGGGACAAAAATTTGAACAGGAAAAATTTAGACATCGTGGTAAGAAATCTGCTGGAAATTTATCCACCGCTGATGAAAAAAATTAATACCGGTGATTACATCAAACAATTTGAACTGACACCGAATTTAACGCGAATCCTTTTTATCCTGAAATTTCAGTCTGAACTATCTCTTTCAGAGCTCAGTGACCGCATGGTTATGAGCCGGTCTAACTGCAGCCGGGCTGTCGATAATCTGGAAAAAAACGACTATGTAAAACGAAAAACTGATCCGCAAGATAAAAGAAAAACCCTGCTGGTTTTAACAGAAGCAGGAGAAAAAACGGTGGAGGATTTAAACAGAAAAATACGAGAAGAAATTAAAGTTCACATGTCCGAACTTTCCGAGGAAGATATTATGACCTTAAAAAAGGCTTCAGAACAGATACATGAGGTGCTATCCAAGTTAAACTAAAAATTATATTCTAAAAAAACAAAAACCCCTGACACAAGCAACCTGCAATGTCAGGGGTTTTTTGACTTTCAGCTAAATTTTCACTGCTGTAGCAGCATTGGGCAGTAAGATGCCTCCAGTTTAATGCCTGCCATCTTTGGCCAATACTACTGGACCATATCCAGAGCCCTCTGCGATCTCTCTTCCGCCTGTTCCAGAGCTTCTTCAGCAGGTACATTTTCTATTAAAATAGAATCTATCGCATCATCCAGAGCCTGATTTATTTCTCCACCGGTAGGATCGATAAAGATAGGTGAAGCGACTTCTAACTGTTCCAGAGGAACTTCGGCCTGAGGATTTTCCTGTAAAAATTCCTCAAATTCGGGAGTTTCCTGAGCAGAATGCCTAACAGCCAGATATCCCGTTTTCATCTGCCATTCAGCAGTTTTTTCCGGGCTGGTAAAGAAGGAAAGCCATTCGTAAGCAGCCTGCTGCTTTTCCTCTTCAATTCTGGCCGGAACTACACCATATTTAGCCTCGGCAATAGGGGCAGGCTCACCATCATGAGCTTCCCATCCCGGCTGGACAGCTGCTGAAACTATGTCGAAATCCAGGTCACCCTGATCTCCACTGGAGCCGGTGTAACCAGCAGCTCTTCCTTCCAGAACATCATCTATGGTGTCATACCAGTATTCCCAGCCGACACCGCTGAAGTTCATTCCCATTATTTCATCTTCATGTATCCATTGACGCAGACTATCCCAGGTTTCAACCCATTCTTCGGAGGTAATCATTACTTCAGTACCGTCATCACTGAGAACCTGTCCACCACGGGAATATACAGCATCCATAAGATTTATCCTATCCCACATGGGCATCCAGCCGTAATCAACATCATCACGGGCAGCCAGCTGAGCAGCCGCCTCTGCCAGGCCTTCCCAGGTTTCCAGCTTTTCAGGAGAAATACCCTCTTCTTCGAACAGATCATGACGGTAATAAAGAAGTTGAGTGGTACCAAACATCGGTATACCATGCTGTTCACCTTCTACCCTGGTCATCTCCGTAAAAGCCTCAACATAGTCATCTTTGTCAGCATCTTCATCTGCGGCAATAAAATCACTCAAAGAGGCAGTGATCCCTCTACGGGCAAACTCTACCGCAGGAGTAGGATCCAGCATCACTGCTTCCGGAGGATCTCCGGCCGCTACTCCGGCCTGAAAAGCTTCTAAAGCTTCATCATAGTCACCAAAAGTACGTCCTTCAACCTGTACGTCTGGATTCTGCTCATTGAATTCCTCAATAAACTCATCTACGACTTCACCCAGATAACCGCCAAGACCGTGATAAAAATCAATTTCCACGACATCAGCACTTGCCGGCTGCAGAGAAAATGCCAGAGCCACCACCATAATTAGCAGAGCCATTAATCCCGTTCTGATAGTTCTAGTTAGCATAATTTTCACCTCCAGGGTTTTTTGAAAGTAAATAAACTATTTCCGATAAATTTAACATTATATGAACAAAGTGTTGTAAGTAATATGACCAAAAATATTAACCTTTAACGCCAGTATCTCCAACCCCTTTAATAAACCATTTCTGAGTTATGAAAAACAGAATTAAAAGGGGCAGCACTGCTATGGTACTGGCCGCCATAATTAATGGCCAGTTAACCCCATAAGCGCCCTGTTCAATAAAGAACTGGCGCAGACCGATAGTTATCAGATACAGCCTTTCACTTCTGATAATCAGAAGCGGCCAGAGATAATTGTTATACATCAATACGAAATTTATCAGGCCAAAAGTTATAAATATAGGTTTGGTTAAAGGAAAGAACACTTTCCAGAGTATAGTCCAGTGGCTGGCCCCATCAACTTTGGCCGCATCCACCAGTTCATCGGGCACCTGCAGGAACTGCTGGCGGGCCAGGAATATAGCAAAAACGCTGACAGCATTAGAGGCAATAATTCCCTGATAGCTGTCAAGCCAGCCCAACCAGGAAAGCACTATGTAACTGGGAACATAAGTTACAGGAACAGGCAGCATGTAGGTGGCCATGACTATAATGAACAGAGGTTTTCTCATTTTAAATTCCAGCTGAGTTATTGCATAGGCAAACAGAGCAGTTGTTATTATATGTAAAGTGACGATAGCAGTAGCTGTAAAGAAACTGTTGAAAATATAAATATCAAAAGGCGCTGACTGCCAGGTTTCCAGAAAATTTCCCCACTGAGGAACCTCGGGAATAAAAGTTGGGGGATAGGAGGCTATCTCCTCCTGAGTTTTAAGAGCACTCATGAACATCCAGAAAAAAGGAAAGATAATGATAATACTCATCAAAAGCATAAATAAATTCAGGGAAAATTTGGTTGTTTTCCGTTTCAGACGCGCTTTTAAACGATCGCGCTTATTTATTTTTCTTTCTGCCGAAATTTCAGTTCCAGCATTTTCTGATTCAGCCATAAATACTGCCTCCTACCTGCTTTATTGATAATGTACAAATTTCTTGGATAAAACAAATTGAAGCAAAGCAAATGCACCAGCTATCAACAAAATAACAATCCCAATAGAAGCAGCTTCACCTGCATTAAACCGTTCGAAAGCTGACTGGTAGTAATGATACAATAATGTCCGGGTTGCTCCAGCCGGACCACCCTGAGTGATGATATCAATCTGATCAAAAGCACGCAAAGCCTGAATGGTCAAAACGACCGATAAAAACAGGGTGGTAGGTGAGACCAGAGGTAAGGTTATATAGCGAAATCTGGTCCAGAAGTTCACCCCATCAATTTCCGCCTGTTCATAAATCGTATCGGGAATTCTATCCAGGGCCACAACATAAAATACCATGGACCAGCCCAGTGTTCGCCAGACACTTATGGCAATTACCACCGGCATGGCCCAGTCCGAGCTGGCATACCAGGGCAAAGCCGGCAAATTAACCAGCTGTAATATATAGTTTATCAGACCGGTACTGGGATCAAATATCCAGGAAAAAACAATGGCCATGGCTACCAGCGGTGTAACCCAGGGCGAGAAGAGTAGAGTTCTATGTAGTGTACGACCTATAACTTTACTCTTCAAGATGATAGCCAGAATAAGACCACCTAAAACTGCCGGAATTACACTGCCAGCGGTGAAATAAAGTGTATTCCACAGGGTTTTATAAAACTGGGGGTCAGAAAATAATCTAGTGTAATTTTCCAGACCGACAATATCATATACTGGCATCATCAAATCCCAGTTGGTCAAACTAAGGTAAAAAGCAAAGATCATGGGGAATATCCAGAATACTGTTAAGGGTATTAAGGCCGGCAAACAAAAAAAGAAAGCGGTGAATTTTTCACTTTTTATCTTATCAACTATGCTTTCCTGCTGAACAGTTTCAGAATCTGCCATAGATATACCTCCTGAGGTACTTCCCTGAAAATCTGCTGCTGATAATGCTGTCTGAATATTACTTTTTAAGTGCTCGATATTCATCAAAGCTTTAAAACTTCATAGCTGCGGGGCAGGCAACCTGCAAAGAAGAATAAACTCATATTGCTATCTTTAAATATTATCATCATAGCAGCATAATTGCAAGCTTTATTTTGCCGAATAAACCCGCGATTATAGAGCTCATTTTTTACTTTCAGAAAAAAGTAATTTTAAAGTATATAAACCGCCGGTTTCATACCGGCGGTTTATATGCTTATGCAAGATTATAATTTGAAAGTAAATTTGAAAATTTATTTTTCTTCGCTTAGAGCAAATCCCCGCATGAATTGTTCCTGTAACAGGAAGAATATAATCAACGGTGGAATCAGAGCAGTTAAAGCCCCAGCCATGGCAACTCCCCAATCTACAATTTGTTCAGGGCCGGTATCAGTTAACTGCTGCATAGAAAGCTGGACAACCTGTCTTCTTTCTTCTGTTATTATCAGCATCGGCCACAGGTATTGATTCCACATATAAACAAATTGAATTACACAAAAAGCACCTATAGTATTCATGGACATTGGGGCTAAAATTTTAGTTAAGAATTGGAAAGGAGTTATGCCATCAATTTTGGCCGCCTCTGCTATCGAAGTAGGTATACTCATAAAGTGTTGACGGAATAAAAACGTCCCGGTAGCCGAGGCAAAGAACGGAACAGTCAAAGCATAGTAGCTATTACCCCAGCCAATATCACTTACTATATCAAATAACGGTACTATTCTCACCGCCACCGGCATTAGCAGAGTTAACAGGATCAAGAAAAACACGGCGGGTTTAAAAGGAAATTTAAAGTACACTAAAGCCAGGGCAGAAGTTAATGATAAGACAATTTTTACTCCGGTTACTATAAAAGCTATAATTAAACTGTTCAACATACCGCGTCCTACATTAAATCTGTGCCAGGCAATAGTAAAATTACGCACAAAAGATGTTCCTGGCAATAATCTCGGTGGATATTCAAAAATCTGCCCCGGACTTTGAGTGCTGGCAATCATAGCCCAAATTATCGGTAGACAGACCACCAGAACAGCCAGAGTTATCAAAATATGAACAGCCCATTTATATAATAATTTTCGTCTTCTATATTTATTGGCAGTTAAATCAGACCAGGCTTCTTCTAATTTAGCCCGCATAATGCACTTTCCCTCCCGCAAACTTAAATTGCAGCACCATAATTCCCGTAACTATGACAAACAGAATCAGCGACTGAGCTGCGCCTAAACCCAGCGAATCGTACTGAAAAGCATCACGGTAAAGGTTATAGATCATAATATTGGTAGCATCTACAGGTCCTCCGTCAGTCATGACATTAATCATGCCAAAGGTAGTGAAGAACGCATATATTAAATTCATGGTAAACAGAAAGAATATTGTGGGAGACATGATAGGAATTATTACCTTAATATACCTCTGGATGGGATTAGCCCCGTCAATTTTAGCCGCATCCACCATGTGACCAGGAACATTCTGCAAGCCGGCCAGAAAGAAAACTATATTATAACCCAGCTGTTTCCAGACAGCGGTCAATACCACCATAATAAAGGCCAGCTGGCGGGAAGAAATCCAATCGGGTCTAATACCCACGGTTACCCCTAAAAAATAATTTAATATTCCAATAGTGGGATTAAAAATAAATAACCAGATTGTTCCCGCAATTGCCGGTGAGAGAGCATAAGGCCAGATTAAAGCCGTTCTGAAAAATCTGGCACCTTTTATCTTTTGATTGGCCAGTACACTCAATAAAAACGCTACAGGCATAACAATCCCGACTACCAGAAAAGAAAAAGCAAAAGAAATTTGAAAACTGTGTCTAAAGCTCTCAGACTGAAAAAGATCGATAAAATTTTCCAGACCTACAAAAATTCTTCTTGCCCCCATAAAAGCTGACTGATGTAGACTCATTTCGATTGTCTGAATCATGGGATAATATAAAAACACAGCCAGTATTATTAAGGTGGGCAGCAGATATAAAAGAGCTTTTAGATTACTATCAAATTGGGGTCTCATGTCCATCCTCCCTGCTTTTATAATATTTCTTAAAGGATATAGTTTAACTTTATCAATATTATGAGTGCTATCAGCCCGGAAATTATTTCCGGGCTGATAGCTATAAACCATCTTCAAGCTATTTTAATTTATTTAATCAACCACAACCCGTCTATACCTCTCCATAATATTCTCAGATTCTGCCTCAGCATCGGCCAGAGCTTCCGCTACAGATTTTTCTTCACCAAAGACATACTGAGCAGCATCTGTTATCTGAGTTCTGATTTCAGGGAAGGGGCCAATAATAGCTCCCTGAGTAGCAGGTATATTTTCCGTTTCTCTCAGCTGATTGATAGCTGTAGCATGGTTGGGATTATCTTCATAATAGCCTTCCTCTTCCAGCATTTCTACAGCATCTTCATGTACCGGGAAATATCCAGTAGTCTCATGCCAGTCAACCTGTTCTTCCGGGCTGGAAAGGAAACGAACAAATTCACCAGTAGCCTCAATTTCTTCCTGGGGATGACCATCTACTACCCAGAGTGAACCGCCGCCAATAGTTACACCATGGCGATCATAATCTTCATGAATTGGCAGATAACCTGTGCCCAGTTCAAAGCCCTGTTCTTCGGCAGAAGCAGTTTTAGGAGCTATAGCAGCGGTGGAATCGATGGCCATAGCTGCACTTCCTCCAGCAAAAATAGAGCGTGATTCACCCCAGGCTTCTACACCAGGATTAACATAATGATCGGCCTGATATTCAGAATTCCACCAGCCTAAAATATCTTCCGCGGTCTCATCTAATTCTAAAGAAGTAGGACGTTCAAGGCGGCCGTTTTCATTGTTGGCAAACACTGAACCCATATTTGCCATCCACTGCTCGAAAAACCAGCTGTGTAAAGGCATAACCCAGCCGTGATCAGCAGCTCCACTTTCCACTATTTGCTGACTATATTCTGTAACTTCCTGAAAGGTTTCCGGGGGATCCTCTGGGTCCAGACCTGCTTCTTCAAACAGATCTTTGTTATAATAGAGAATGGGGTTGGAGGAGTTGTAAGGCATGGAATAAAGCACATCTTCTACATTGTAATACTGGGTGACGGGTTCTAAATATTGATCCCAATCAACACCTTCGAGAGTTTCTTCCAGAGGTATAAAAGCACCCATATCTATGAGCTGACGGGTAGAAATCTCAAAACTTTGAATAACATGGGGAGGGTTTCCTGCTCGTAAAGCGGCCTGAGTGGTGTCCAAAACATCTCTATAACTGCCCTGATATTCCACTGACACCTCGATATTATCATGCATGTCGTTAAATCTTTCCACCTGATCTTCTATATGATCCTGGGTAATACCTGACATGGCGTGCCAGTAAGTAATTTCAATTACATCATCCGCCATAGTTGTAGCAGGATTCATCATCAATAATCCCAGCACAATAGCCGCAATAATTAATTTTTTCAAGTTAATTACCCCCTGATTTAAAATATTAAGCTTCCTCTCAAACTCTCCTGTTTAAATTTAACTAAAAACTTCCTTCAGTAAAAGTAAAGCTAAAATTATTACCAATTTTCAATGAGCTTACAGCCCAGGATAATTATAAAAATTTTCTATTTCTATCACCTCCACAGAAATTAAATTTTAACAGCATAAAATTTTTATTATCATTCCTAAAATTATCTTCTTAAGCTGTATTCCCATCCTAATCTTATTATAAAAGAAGGCGATTAAAATTAAATTAATTGCAGGTTAATATCAGGTTAAATTTGTATACTCGGTTAAAATACCAGGCCTTAATTTTTTTCAGGTGTTACTAACACTTATTAAGAAAATATTTAAAATTGCAAAAAGCCTATCAGTTAAAAGCATAATTACCCATAGTTTCCCTGCTTCTAGCTGATAGGCTTCTCATTTCTCTAGCCCCGAAATAATTTGATTTTTGCTTTTATCTCATTTATAAAGTTTTGGATAAAATAAATAAAACAATGATAAAAGAATGATAATTCATACCTCTCTGTTTACTAGGATACCATTGTCAGAAAACTTTGTCAAACAATTTAAGCTTTTTCCCACAGTCTCTTTTTGCTCGTAGATACGGCAAAAACACCTTTTTCCACCAGTTCCTCAATTTCCTCTTTTGTTCTAATAAGGCCCCCACCTATCACCGGACATTTATTCTCTACATTTTCAATAAAATAAGGCGCTGCTATCCCCGGCAAAATTTCTATAGCATCAGGATTATTATTTTTTATTAGCTTTTTACCACTCCTGATCGCAGCAGAATCCAGTAAAAACAGACGCTGTATAGCCATCAGATCATATTTCGCTGCCGCCTTAATCAATCTGCTTTTGGTGGAAACCACACCATCACAAAGCTCATTTTGAGCCAGATATTCCACCGCTTTTTCGTCACCGGCCAGACCTTCCATCAAATCAAGATGGATAAATATCAATTTATCATTTTCTTTTGCCTGCCGGGAAATTTTCTTAATATTGAATATATCAGCATCAAGAATAAACAACATTATTACATCACTCTTTACAGCCCTCTGCACTTCAGATTTGTTTCTCACCCCGGCTATAACAGGGTGTTCAGAAAAATACTGCTTTAGATGCCGCATTTTATTCCCCCCGTTCTAAAAGCAAAATTTATAAATTTTATTTTAAACAATCTCCTGCCCCCATGTTCTGCCTGGCTGCTAAAGCTGAATCCACTGCTTCAGTTATGATCATATCTACATTTAAACACATCAACTTTTTAATGTCTTCAATCTCATCAGTCCCATAACAAACAACCTTGAGCCCATGTTCATGGGCTTTTTGCACCAGTTCGGGGGTAATGGACATATAATAAGGATGAATAGCATCAGCCCCTAAATTTTTAGCATATTCCCAGGGCTCATAAAGGGCAGCCCTATATATTACTCCGGTTCTGGCTGCAGGATCCAATTCTGTTATCTGCTTTATACAGTAATGATTATAGCTGGAAAATATAATATCATCCAGAAGATTCATCTCTTTCACAATTTTAAGCAGTTCCCTGACCCAGCTATTATTATCACTAATATTTTTAGAGAAAAGTTTAAGCTCCAGATTAATCACTTCAACTCCTGCTAAAACTTCTAACACCCGGCGCAGAGTCGGCACGGACTGATCCGGATACTCCTCAGAAATAATTTTAAATTCCTGCAGTTCTTTCAAAGTTAAGTCCTTTACCATACCCGAGCCCGAAGTAGTCCTATCAACTGACAGATCATGTATTACCACCGGTATTCCATCCCGGGTAAACTGTACATCCAGCTCCACTCCATTAGCTTCACCATTGTGAACCATTTCAAAGGCAGGAAGTGAATTTTCAGGAGCAGTTAGATTGCCGCGGTGATATAGTATTTTAGAATCCATGTATAATTTAATCCTCCTGAATAATTAAATAGTTTGGATCTTCTCCATATAACCTGGTTGAATATAGTTTTAGT
>CAZVMQ010000035.1:0-17151 GCA_964628755.1 uncultured Halanaerobiaceae bacterium | reverse complement strand
CCTAAACACAGGAAAAATTTCCTGGTGAACAGAGCCTTATAGCTTTCAATTATATCCATTACGAAAATGACTAAAACTATATTCAATCAACTGATATGGAGAAGATCCAAAAAGTAAAGCTAAACATAGAAAAACCGCCAGTAAAAAATCTGGCGGAGATCACCTTCTTTAACTTAATTTTGATAGCGCCTGGAAAGTTCTGCCAGCACCCCCTGCAGGGAGAGTCCCCGGGCCTCCAGCAAAACCATTAAGTGATAAATAAGATCAGCTGCTTCCTCATATACTTCCCTTTTATCATCTGCCAGTGCTGCCAGAGATAATTCAACTCCTTCTTCGCCAATTTTCTGGGCAATATCTTTGATTCCCCCGGCTAACAGTTCTGCTGTATAGGAATTGTCCGGACGGTTAATATTTCGCTCCGCAATGATCCCGGCAAGTTTACTCAATATCTCTTCCTCAATTTCCCTGCTGTATTTATTATTATCTTCCTCATTTCCCGCATCAAAATTTAGACTGTCAGAACCAGCAGAATTATCTTCGGCGGCAAACTTTTTCAAACTGCGATAAAAACAGCTTATTTCTCCGGTGTGACAGGCCGGACCTTCTGGCTCTACTGATAATAATATAGTATCACCATCACAGTCCAGTTTAATCTCTCTTACGTGCTGATAATTACCGGAGGTCTCACCTTTTAACCATAGCTGCTGGCGGGAACGGCTGTAAAAACATGCTTTTTCCTCTTTTATGGTCCTGCGAAAAGAGGCTTCATTCATGTAAGCCAGCATTAAAACTCTGTTCGTGTTAATATCCTGGACAATAGCTGGCACCAAACCCTTATCATCGAATTTAACCAGCTTTAGCATCTTTTCGGTAGAATATTCTTTATTCATTATGATCCCCACTTATAGGACGAATTGGTACTCCTTTTTCTGCCAGATATTGTTTACATTCTTTTATGGTATAGTCTCCCTGATGCCAGATGGAAGCTGCCAGCACCGCATCTGCTTTACCTTTTTCCAGAGCCCGGTAAAGATGTTCGGGAGAGCCTGCCCCCCCACTGGCTATAAGCGGAATGTTTACTGCCCCGGCAACTGCAGACAGCATTTCCAGGTCATAGCCATCCCGGGTTCCGTCTCTATCCATACTGGTGAGAAGTATTTCCCCTGCCCCGCGTTCTTCGGCTTCTTTTACCCATTCCAGCAGGGACATATCCGTCTCCACACTCCCACCTTTGATTACCACCTGCCAGCCCGAATTTTTGCTGCGGGCATCAACAGCAACCACTACAGCCTGACTGCCGAATAAATCTGCAGCTTCTGTTATTAGATCGGGATTTTTTACAGCAGCTGTATTGATGGAAATTTTATCAGCACCGGCAGCAATCAACCTGCGCATTTGTTCCTTATTTTTTATGCCTCCACCTACAGTAAAGGGAATAAACAATTCTCTGGCCGTTTTTTCTACAATATCTTCTATAATTCCTCTATTCTCTTTGGAGGCGGTAATATCAAGAAATACCAGTTCATCAGCTCCCTGCTGGTTATAGTGAGAAGCAAGTTCAACCGGGTCCCCCTGGTCCTGTAAATCCACAAATTGAACTCCCTTTACCACTCTGCCATCTTTGACGTCCAGACAGGGTATAAGACGCTTAGTCAGCATGGTCTTTTTCCCATATTTCTTCTGGATCTATTTTTTCTTTGTAAAGTGCAGTACCAACGATAGCCCGATGGATGTCATTCTGCTCCAGTGTCTCCAGCTCCTCCCGGGAAGATATTCCCCCGGAAACTGTAATTTCAACTTCTTTCCTCCCCAGAGATTTAAGAGCACTGATATTGGGGCCTTCTAAAGTCCCATCTCTATTGATGTCAGTATAAATTATGCGGCAGACCCCATAATCCAGCAGCCTGACGAGCTGAGTTTTTACTCCTACACCACTCTCTTCTTCCCAGCCGCTTAAAGCCAGTTCTCCATCCCGGGCATCGAGAGAAACTATAACTTTATCTGCCCCGAATTCCTGAACCATTTCTCCGATAAGATAAGGGTTCTTAACAGCGGCTGTTCCCACAATAACAGCAGAAGCTCCCTGATGCAGATATTTGCGGGCTGTATTAATGCTTCTGATGCCCCCACCTACCTGAATCTCACAGCTAGAAAAAGATCCCAAAATTTCTTCCACGATATCCTGATTTCCCGGTGTACCCTGTCTGGCCCCATTAAGGTCCACCACATGAATCTCATCGGCACCCTGTTCGGTAAAATACTCAATCACACCCAGGGGGTCATCCTGCTCTATTTCCCGTCTCTCAAAATCCCCCTGAACCAGACTCACCACTTTACCATCCAGGATATCAACCGCCGGTATAACTTTCATGTTTAACCTCCTCCACATAGTTTTGTAAAAATTTTAAACCCGTTTTGCCGCTTTTTTCCGGGTGCGGCTGGATGGCAGTTACATTACGCCAGCGCAGAGCAGCTACAAAATTTAACTCCCCATAAGTACAGGTTGCGGCTGCAAATGTTTTTGTTGTTTCATTCCAGGGGATATAATAACTGTGAACAAAGTAAAAATAAGGATTATTTATACCTGCTGCCAGATAATGATGGTCTTTTACTTCCAGTTTATTCCAGCCCATATGAGGAACTTTCTTTACCCTATCAGCCGGGAAAAAATGCGAGCTTCCGGGCAAAATATTTAAGCCTGAATGCTCGGGAGCTTCTTCACTGCCGGCAAATAATAGCTGCATTCCCAGACATATACCCAGCAGAGGTTTGCCTTTAGTTACAGCATTTTTAATCGGAGCTATTAAGTTTCTGGCTCTCAGCCCGTTCATTCCCCCGGCAAAAGAGCCTACTCCGGGCAGAATCAAAGCTCGAGAATTTTTAACTGCCTGAGGTGAATCTATTATTTCACCGCTAATATTTAAATTTGCCAGCGCCCGCTTCACATTGCCCAAATTTCCAGCTCCATAATCAATTATACCAAAATTAATGCCGTCCACTCTCCTCCAGCTGCCCCTTGGTAGTGAGAGGCGAATTTTTCAGCCTATTATCTGGCTGCAGTGCATTATCCAGCGCCCGGGCGAAGGCCTTAAAACAGGCTTCCAGCAAATGATGAGTATTGCCATTTTTATGCACTAAATAATGCAGATTAAAATGACCGTGATTGGTAAGTCCCCGGAAAAATTCATGAAATAATTCCACCGGAAAACCATTTATCTCTTCTCTTCCGGCAACTATATTACCATGATAATATGCTCTTCCTCCTAAGTCAATAGCTGCCTGCACCAAAACTTCGTCCATAGGCAGCAAAACATCACCATAACGGGTAATTCCACCTCTATCTCCCAGTTCTTTATCGACTGCCTGCCCCAGAACAATACCTATATCTTCTACTGTATGATGTTTGTCAACTTCCAGATCTCCCCTGGCTTTTACCTCCAAATCAAAAAAACCATGTCTGGCCCAGAGCTCCAGCATATGATCAAAAAATCCTATTCCGGTTGATATCTCTGCATTTCCCTCTCCATAAAGTTCCAGTCGGACAAAAATTTCAGTTTCTTTGGTTTTTCTGGTAATTTCAGTCATTATCTTTTTCCACTCCTTTCTCATCCCCCAGCCTTATCGCTACCGAACGAGCATGGGCAGGGAGGTTTTCAGCTTCAGCAATTCTAATTATATCTTCACCCAGTTCCTGCAATTCCTCTCTATTGAAATACATTCTGCCACTTCTTTTGACAAAATCACTTACTCCCAGCGGGGAAAAAAATCTGGCCGTACCGGAAGTTGGCAGCACATGGTTGGGTCCGGCAATATAATCGCCGGCAGCTTCGGGCGAAAAGCTGCCCATAAATATGGACCCGGCATGTTTGATCTTTTTAATCAGATCATGAGGCGATTCAGTCAAAATTTCTAAATGTTCTGGCGCAAATTCATTTGCTGCTTTTACCGCTTCAGACAGGTTTTCCACCGCCAAAAAGAGCCCATAATTTTCCAGGGCCTGGCGGGCTCTATCAGCTGTGGGCAGCTCTGCCAGCTGTAGCTCCAGCTGGTTTTCAACCCGGGACTGCATATTATCACAGGGGCTGGTTATAATCACTCTGGCCTCCTCATCATGTTCGGCCTGAGCCAGCAGATCTGCTGCTAACAAACCGGGATCTGCCTTCTCATCAGCTATAATCATAATCTCACTGGGGCCGGCCAGCATATCAATATCAACCTGACCGTAAACCAATTTTTTGGCCATGGTTACATATTTGTTTCCGGGACCCACTATTTTATCAACTCTGGGTACCGTCTCCGTTCCCAGAGCCAGGGCGGCAACAGCCTGAGCCCCGCCCACTTTATAAATTTCTTTCACTCCACATAAAGATAGGGCCCGGGCAGTCACCGGATTGATACCCCCTTCTTCAGCTGGAGGTGTGACTGCGATTAATTCCTTAACCCCGGCAACTGCAGCCGGGATAGCTGTCATAAAAACAGAACTGGGATAGGCAGCTTTACCCCCGGGAATATAAAGACCGACCCGCTCCAGGGGGGTTATCTTTTCACCTACTTCGCCAGAAAGCCGGGGATGTGTCCAGTCGGTTTTACTTCGGGCCCGATAATAATTTGTGATTCTTCTGTAAGCTGACTTTAAAGAGGTTTCTAATTCTGGCTCAAGTTTAAAATCTGTTAGTTCTTCCTCCTGCAGCCGCAGGCTCTGCAAATTTACTCTGTCAAATTTTTGCGTGAAATTTTTCAGTGCTGTATCACCTTTATCCCGAACTTCTGCTATTATTTCGCTAACTTTTCGGTTCAATTCAGGCCGAAAATCCAGCTTTCTATCAGCAAGATAAGCTTCAATTTTATCTCTATCGTCATTATATTTTAACCGCTGCATCTTGCCTTTTCCTCACTTTCACTGGCAGCCTTAAAATTTTGTTTCAGCTGCCGGTTAATTTTGCTTATAGCAGCAGATTTAGTTCTATAACTGCTCTGATTTACAACCATTCTGACCGAGGAGGAAAGAACCTTAGCCACCGGTTCCAGATTATTTTCTCGCAGTGTAGTGCCTGTAGAAGTAATATCGACTATAATATCGGCCAGATCTACCTGGGGAGCAAGTTCAACAGAGCCTCCCAGTTCAATTATTTCGGTTTTTATATTATGTCTGCGAAAAAACCTATGTGTGGTGCGGGGATAGGAAGTTGCCACCCTGAGATTATCAGGCAGATCCTGCAAATCAGCTACCTCCATCTCCTCGGGGACAGCAACCACCAGATCACAATTGCCCACATCCAGGTCAAAAACTTCATAGAGCTGACGGTCCTTTTCCGCTATGATATCTTTGCCGGTAAACCCAATATCGGCCGCCCCATGCTCAACATATGCCGGTACATCGACGGGTTTAGCCAGCAAAAAGAGATGACCGCTGACCGACACTTCCTGAACCAGCTGCCGGGACAGCCGGGAGATTTGCTCTGAACTTGCTAACAGATCAGTTTTTAAACAGGCCTCTATAACTTCATCATATAATCTTCCTTTAGGTAGAGCTACTTTTAAGGAGCTGTTCTGCAATTTCTGTCACCTCTATTTGTGATAAGCCTTTTTTGTGTAAAGTATCTTTATGTCCGTCGGATTTTCTATCACTGGGGAGGTTCATCCCCTTACATCTTAAATCAAAAACAGTTTTGCCATTTTCCTGCTGTTTTACATCAATAATTAAATTCTTTGTTGCCAGCTCATCCCCATCTTTATAAGCTGAAACTCTGTCCAGTTCTGTTGCATAATTCAACTTCTGTAAACTTTCGGCCATTTCTACCGAACTCTGCAAAGAACTATTATCCTGATACCTGATCAAAACTTTCAGGTCATCACCAAACCCACCGGCTTGCTGCTGGGCTTTAATTAAACGCAATCTTTCTATCCCCAGGGCAAACCCCCGCCCGGAGATGCTTTTTCCGCCTAATTTTTGCAGAAGTTTATCATACCTGCCACCACCACATATGTTGTATCCCAGAGTCGGACTCATAATTTCGAACACCAGCCCGGAATAATAATCTAGATTTCGGGTCAAACCCAGATCAAAAGAGATATTTTTCTCTTTATTTAAATCTGTCAGCCCCTGGTGAATTGTCTGCAGCTGTCTGAGTGGTTCACAGTCTTTGGTGTCCAGCAGGGAATTAGCCCTGGCAATTATATCTTCATCTCCCCTCAACTGCAGTAATTCCAGCAGCTTATCTCTGATTGCAGAAGAAAAGGTTTCACATAGATTGCGATAGGATACAAGATCCCGGCGGGCCAGATGAGATTTTAACTCGGCCGCCTGCTGCCTGCTGATATCAAGTTCTGTCAGCAGCTGATTTAAAAAACCAATATGACCAATTTCCACCTCAAAATTTTCTATCCCGCACTCAAGTAAAATCTCCTGGGCCAGCATTAAAATTTCCACATCACCATGACTGCTATTGCCCAGAAACTCGGCCCCCAGTTGATAGATCTCCCGCTTTTTTCCGCTCTGAGTTGTTTCATGCCTGTAAACAGGGGCAAAATACTGATAACGCCCGGGAAACCTGGTATCATCTTCATCACAGGTAACTCTTTCTGCTATGGCTGCAGTCATTTCCGGCCGCAGAACCAGAATTTCTCCTCTATAATCTATCAGTTTATAATATTCCCTAACACTTTCCTCCCCCAGGCTTTCTACTACGGTATCATAAGGCAGTAGAGCCGGGACAAAAATAGGGCGGTATCCCCAATCGGTCAGGATGTTTTTACCTTTTCTGGCCAATTCGGCAATCATTTCTGCCTGCTCGGGCAGATAAAATCTCATTCCTTCCGGCAGTTTCCTCTCTATCGACTGTTCTATTTTACGCATAAATACCCTCCATTAATTTATTGTTAAAACCATCACTAACCCTTTATCAATTCATTATATTAAAAAATATAACACAGTAAAAACCCCCTGTCAAGCAGAGGGTTTTTAAATATCTGTGAAATTTTTTCTGATTTAAATATTGTTAAATACTTCTAATTACCTGTGCTGACCCATTTTGGGATCAAAGATATCTCTCAAACCATCACCCAGCAGGTTAAACCCCAGCACTGCCACCACTATGGCAATACCAGAAAAGGTTGTTACATGCGGAGCTGAACGCATGGCCTCTCTTCCCATGGCCAGCATTCTTCCCCAGCTGATTATAGGTGGCTGAGCTCCCAGCCCCAGAAAACTCAAGCTGGCTTCTGTCACTATCGCAGTTCCCATGCCCAGAGTAGCTATTACCATCATAGGAGCAAAGCCATTCATGAGAATGTGTTTGAACAAAATTTTGATATGAGAAACTCCTACAGCCATAGCCGCTTCCACAAATTCTTCTTCTTTTAAACTTAATACCTGAGAACGGGTGACCCGGGCCATAGTAGGTATTCTGACAATAGCAATGGCAAACATGGCATTAACAAAGCCCGGACCCAGAGTGGCAACAATAAAAATTGCCAGCAATATAGAGGGAAAAGCCAGAATCACATCCATAAACCGCATGATAATTTCATCCAAAAAACCACCAATATATCCGGCCAGAGAACCCAGCATAACTCCAATAAAGAGGGAAAGTCCCACTGCAATAAGTCCTACCAGCAGTGAAATTCTGGTGCCTATTATAATACGGCTAAAAAGGTCCCGGCCCAAATTATCTGTGCCCAGAATATATTCTCCTCCCGGTCCCTCTGGTTCCTGATAGCGCAGCATTATATTTTGTTCATAGGGATCATGAGGAGCTATTCTATGAGCAAATATAGCTACTATTAACATGATGAATATCACTATCAGTCCTGCTAAAGCCTTTTTATTCTGTATAAGTTTCTTCATTGAAAAATCTTTCCTCCTTTGTGCCTATTAATCATATCTAATACGGGGGTCCAGATAAGCGTAACTTAAATCAACCAGCAGATTCACTACAGAGAAAACTACCGCCAGCATCAGGGTGCCGGCCTGTACTATGGGGAAATCGCGCTGATTGATAGCATCAACTATTAGCCGGCCTACTCCCGGCCAGGCAAAAACGGTCTCGGTTATAACTGCTCCCCCCATGAGAAAGCCCAGCTGCAGACCCCAGATAGTAACCACAGGCAGAAGAGCATTGCGAAACGCATGTTTAAATACAACCATCCGCTCTTTTACCCCTTTAGATCTAGCAGTCCTGACATAATCTTCTCCCAGCACATCCAGCATACTGGATCTGGTTAATCTGGTAAGTACTGCTGCTCCGGCAGTCCCCAGCGATATCGCCGGCAAAATTAGATATCTGATAGATTCATAGAACATCGCAAAACTACCTTCAGCAAACAAATACTGCACAGCGCCCACCAGAGAGGCCCCCCGGCCAAAGAGAGGGAAAAATCCAACATTGAGAGCAACATAAATCAGCAGCATTAAACCTATCCAGAAAGGAGGCATAGATACTCCCAGGAGAGCAATCACCATAGATAAAAAATCAACCCAGCTGTTCTGTTTTATGGCCGCAATAATGCCCAGCGGTATGGAAATTATAGTAGCTAAAAACAAAGATATCAAAGCCAGTTCCATGGTAGCTCCCAGTCGTCCCAGAATCAAACCTGCCACCGGACGCCCCCGACGTATAGAAGTGCCAAAATCACCCTGGAGTATATTCCCAGCCCAGCGTACATACTGCCTGTGTAAAGGCTGGTCGAGACCATAAACCTCTCTCAATCTTTCAACTTCTTCCGGAGTAGCATCCTCACCCAGCATGATTCTTACCGGGTCTCCAGGAGAAATATGTACCATTAAAAATACAATTAGGGAAACACCTATTAAAACTGGTATTAAATTTAACAGGCGGCGAATTATGTATTTTGACATGTGTTATTTGAGCTCCCTTCTCCAAAAAATCTGTTAACCTTTATTATCTGCTGTTCTAATTAGATAGATCTATATTAGTTATAATATAAGTGCTGAACTTTTGCCGAAAATTTAAAGCATTGACAGCTTCAAGAGAGAAAAGGGCTAAAACACCGATAAACCCCGGTGTTTTAGCCTTTTATATACAAATGATCTGGTTATTGCCGGTCACATATTACATCAGATTTTCCTTTTTTAATCCCGTAATCGATTGCCTTTGTAACAGATCCAGTCTTTACTCAGATCTTTCTACCTGATCCACCAGCTGTAACCAGGCATTAGCTGAGTAAGAATGAACTCTAAAACCTTCAAATTCAGGCTGCACTAAGGCAATTTCTTCACTGTAGTTGATAAATGCTTTGGGATGTTCTTCCAGCAAAATTTCCTGGACTTCCCCATAGATATCTCTGGATTCCTGACTGCTGGGATCGACTGACCGGCCTCTCTCCAGCAGCTCATCCAGACGCTCATTCGAGATATTCACATCATTCTGGGTTCCCTCACTGTGGAATTGACGATAGGAGGCTCGATCAGGGTCTACCTGTCCTGCCCAGCCCAGGATAAACATATCGTAATCATTGGAGTCTAAAATTCTATCCAGAAATGCTCCCCATTCTTCTATATTTATATTGACATCCACCCCAATTTCACCTAATTCATAAGCAACAATTTCAGCAATCTGCATTCTCACACTGTCTTCATTGGTATAAATGTTAATAGTTTCTCCCTCTTCCACATCAGATTGTTCAAAATATTCTCTGGCCTTTTCCAGATCATATTCGGGATAATCAATTTCATCATTAAAATGAGCCATTTCCGGACTTATATTACTTTTACCAGGACTGCCCATACCCTGCTGTACATGTTCAACAATTCCTTCACGATTAACAGCATAGGTTACTGCTTTGCGGAAATTAAGATCCGACATAATTTCAGGATTTTCGTCAGACTCCAAATTCATACCTAAATAGTCATAGCCTGTGCCAGGAGCCCTGTATACATCAACTTCCGGCTCTTCTTCTAATCTATCCAATTCTTCCGGCACTATACCTCCCTGATACATGTCGATCTCACCCGCTTCAAAAGCTAAAAGCCGGGCACTATTTTCCGGAATGGGTCTGAACTCGACTTCAGCAAATTCCGGTTCGCCTCCCCAGTAATCTTCATAAGCAGTCAGTATGTGATAATCATCATCTTCCCACTCTTCATGTACATAAGGACCTGTACCTACCGGTTCCTGTCTGAATTCTTCATGACCTACTTCTTCATGATAATCTGCCGGTACAATACCTACTCGAGCCATATTATTAACTAAAAAAGTAAAGGGTTCGTTAAGATGAAAAACGAGATTATAGTCATCAACAATTTCTATTTCTTCTATTGAATCATAAAGGTCGCGATTTGCTGCTGGATTATCTTCATCCAGTATCCATTCATAGGAGTATTTAACATCCTCGGCTGTAAATTCTTCCCCATGATGCCAGGTTACCCCCTGCCGCAGTTCCATATCAATTCTCATCGCATCATCACTAATCTCCCAGTCAGTAGCCAGTCCGGGAATTAAATCCAGATCATAATCCAAATACATCAGAGGCTCGTTAATTAAATTAATTCTTTCAAAAGCTGGAATATCAACTTCCATCAGAGTATGTAGCCCGGGAGCATCTCCTCCCTGTCCTATCACTACTCTGTCTTCAGCGGAAGTAGATGCAGCTCCAGCAAATAAAATTGTCAATACCAGTAAAATTAATGCGGACCTTTTTAACCATTGACTCACTATTTTACCCCCTCAATTAAATTTTATTTCACTATATTTCTCTGTTAAAGTATAACATGAGAAAATCATCCCGTCAACATCACCAATAGCTATTCTCACTTGATTTTTATGGTGGTCTCACTAATTGGATCTTCTCCATATCAGTTGATTGAATATAGTTTTAGTCATTTTCGTAATGTATATAATTGAAAGCTATAAGGCTCTGTTCACCAGCGGTTCTGTAAAAGAACCCAATAATTAAAACCCCAATTTTGTAACTACAAATATCCCAATTTAATAGTAAGACAATAGGAGGAGGTCGGTAGGTTGTTTCCCAACCTACCGACCTCCTCCTATTCATCTCCTATTGCCAGAGCTATTAAAAAGAGAAAATTTTATCCAATTATCAATCTTGCAGAAGAGAAAGGTTAAACTTTCAAGTTTCCGAACCATTTCTTTTATTTATTTCCCGGGCAATTATCAATCCTGCCACAGAAGCCTGCATCAGCCCCCGGGTGATGCCGGCACCATCTCCCCCGGCAAAAAGATTATTCACCGCTGTCTCCAGCTCTGGAGAAACTTCCAGCCGGGAAGAGTAAAATTTAGCCTCCACCCCGTACAGCAGAGTATCTTTGGAATAAATTCCCGGAGCCAGTTCATCCAGGGCTTCCAGCATTTCTTTCAGACCTGTAAGATGTCGATGGGGAAATACCAGGCTTAGATCACCTGCTGTAGCCTGCTGCAGAGTGGGATTGACTATACTGCGATCAATTCGAGCTTCAGTAGATCTTCTTCCGGCCAGAAGATCTCCCAGTCTCTGCACCAGGACACCTGCCCCTAATAAATTTGCCAGCTTGGCTATAGCCTGACCGTAAGTATGCGGTTCTTTAAATGGTTCTGTGAAAGTTTTGCTGACCAATAGAGCAAAATTGGAATTTTCAGTCTCCATTTCGGAATGCGTATGGCCATTGACAGTGATTAAACCCTGGTTGTTTTCACTCACAACTTCACCATTGGGACACATACAAAATGTCCGAACTTTGTCATCAAATGTAGGGGTATGATAAATTAGTTTTGATTCATATAGTTCTTCAGTTAAAGGCCTGGCAATAGAAGCAGAAGTCTCCACCCGTACCCCGATATCTATGGGATTGAGAGAAGTATTTAACCCCAGTTCTTCTATCTCCCGGGCCAGCCAGCTGGCATTTTCTCTGCCGGGAGCTACAGTTACAAAATTTGCCAATATTTTTTCTCCGGACTCCAGTTTAACCCCCTCAACTTTGTTTTCATCTTCCTGCACAACAATATCAGTAACCCGGGTATTAAACTTAATTTCCACTCCCTGCTCCAGAAGATAATCCTTCATTGCTTTAAGCACCTTTTTGCTGTAACCGGTCCCCAGATGGCGCAAACGCGCGGGAATAAATTTCAGACCAGCTCTGGCAGCCTTATCACGAAATTCCTCGGCTTTTTTTTCGGAAATCCCAAAAATTTTATCAGGAGCTCCAAATTCCACATAGATATCATCTGTATAAGAAATTAAAGATTCCAGGTTTTCTTCACCTATATACTCTTCCAGATTACCTCCTATATCGGAGGACAGGCTGAGTTTACCATCACTGTAGGCACCTGCTCCGCCCCAGCCGGAAACAACGGCACAGGAAACACATTGATAACAGCCCTCGCCACTGCCGGGCTTTTCTTTCATAGGACAGCTGCGGCTGGTAATATCACTGCCTTTTTCCAGCATTAAAATTTCACAGCCAGCTTCCTTTTCTATCAACTCTAAAGCCGTGAAAATTCCGGTAGGGCCAGCCCCCACAATTACCACATCATATTTATCTTTAATGCTCTTCATTAAGTTTATCCCTCCCTAATATCCAGGTCGGAGTCAGCAATTATATTTTTAGACTTCAAAATCACATAAAATAAATAGGAAAATACCGCTGGCAGCACAAAATGCAGCAGGATAATGCCGGGGATAGCGCCCCTGCCCATGACATCAAGAGTTGCCACCTGACCTACCAGGCCGCTGGTTCCCATACCTGCTCCAATCCGGCTATTGGTCATGCTAAAAATAACAGTTGCCACCGGCCCCAGAACTGCAGCTGACAGCGTTGGAGGAATCCATATATAGGGATTTTTAACTATGTTACCTATCTGCAGCATGGAAGTGCCCAGAGCCTGAGCAAAAAAACCTCCAGGTCCGTTGGCTTTGAAACTGGTGACAGCAAAACCAATCATCTGGGCCGAACAACCTACAGTTGCAGCACCAGCTGCCAGTCCCTCCAGACCCAGCGAAATAGCCAGGGCAGCACTGGAAATAGGTAGAGTTAACAGCATTCCCATAATCACTGAAACTGCTATTCCCATGGAAAATGGCCTGAGAGCAGTAGCTGCATTTATCATTTCTCCCAGCAGATAGGTCAGCTCTACCAGTACCGGCGCCAGTAAGATACCGGCACCACCACCACTTAGAATTGCTGCAGCCGGCACCAGCACAATATCCACCGGGGTCTTACCTGATATCCTTCTGGCTACTTCTGCTCCTATCAGAGCCGCTATCAGGGCGCCTACAGGCTCTCCTATTGCTATGTTTATACCCTCTTCAGCAAAAACCACTGTTCCCGCCCCTACAGCTCCGGTAACCGCAGAAGCATACATGCTCAAACCTGAAGCAGAGACACTGGCGGCCACTCCGATACCTATTGCTGGCCCCATCATGAATTGAGCTACTTCCCCTAAATTAATCAGCCACTCCAGATTAAAAAGTTCTCCTACCTGAGTTATTATTAAACCGATAATCAGGGAAGCAAAAAGTCCGCGAGCCATTCCATTCAAAATCCTGACAAAATAATTTCTTGCACGTTCGGCTCTGCTGGCCATTAACAATTACCTCCAAAGTATAAGCCCGTCCAGCTGCTGGACGGGCTTATAAAAATAATATATGAATGGCTGAGCACTGGCTAAAAGACCACATGTGCTTAAAATTATTCTTCCATACCCAGCCTATCAAGTATTAAATTGTAACCACCTTCACCATATTCTACAGCCCTTTTGACTCTGCTAATTGTAGCAGTACTTACACCAGTTTCTTCCACAATTTTTTCGTAGGTTACACCCTGCCTTAACATTCTGGCAACTTCCAGTCTCTGCGATAATGATTCTATTTCACCAACGGTGGCAATATCCCTAAAAAATTTGTAGCATTCTTCTTTGCTTTCCAGAGCAAGCACAGCGTCAAATAATTGTTCTGTGAGTTTATTTTCAATTTCTTCAACCATAAATGTGATTCTCCTTTCTATTCTGTTTATTCCCACTCTATAGTAGCAGGGGGTTTGGAACTAATATCATAAACAACTCTATTAACCTCAGAAATTTCGTCTACAATTCTACCAGCAATAATGTCCAGTATTTCGTGCGGTATTCTTACCCAGTCTGCTGTCATGGCCTCTTCACTACTTACAGCTCTAATAATGATAGGATAACCGTAGGTGCGTGAGTCACCCTGCACCCCGACAGATCTCATATCGGGCAAAACCGCAAAAGCCTGCCAGATTTCCTCTTCAATTTCCAGATCAGCCAGTTCTTCCTGTAAAATATAGTCAGCCCTGCGTAAAATCTCTAGCTTCTCTTCATCTATCTCACCCACGATTCTAATTGCCAGTCCTGGTCCGGGAAAGGGCTGTCGCCAGATTAATTCCGGCGGCAGTCCCAGCTGCTCCCCAATTTTTCGCACCTCATCTTTAAAAAAGTCCCGCAGGGGCTCCAGCAATTTTAATTTCATCCTTTCCGGCAGCCCCCCTACATTATGGTGGGACTTAATGAGGGCAGCATTCTGATCCAGACCACTTTCAATCACATCTGAGTAAATGGTCCCCTGAGCAAGATGAGTGACATTGTCCAATTCTTCTGCTTTCTCCTCAAAGACGGAGATAAATTCTTCTCCGATAATATTCCTCTTCTTCTCAGGATCACTAACTCCCTGCAGAGCCTGCAAAAACCTGCCGGAAGCATCCAGACAATATATAGGAAAATCAAAAGCCTGTTTAAAAGAATTCTTAACCTGCTCTGCTTCGCCATGTCTGAGCAAACCATGATCGATAAAAACACCTGTAATTTTATCGCCTGCAGCCCTCTCAATTAAAGCAGCAGCTACTGCTGAATCAACTCCACCCGATAGACCAATGATTATATTATCATCTGCTGCCAGCAAACTTTTAATTCTCTCTACTTTATCTGCCACCAAATTTTCTAAATTCCATTCTTCTTCTATTTCACAAATTTTAAAAGCAAAATTTTCCAGAAGTTTTTGGCCGCCAGCTGTATGGGTAACCTCCGGATGGAACTGCACCCCGTATAAATTTCTCCCGGTATCAGCCATGGCCACAACTGGCGTTTTAGCAGTGCGGGCCATAACTGTAAATCCCTGAGGCGCTTCCTTAACACTATCACCATGACTCATCCACACTGAAGTATCTCCGGTAAAAACCTCCGAGAAAAGCTCATTATTTTCCTGCAGTATTTCCAGATCGGCCCTGCCATATTCAGAGTTCTCGTCCGAAGAAACTTTACCGCCTGGCAGCTGTTCCGCCATGAGCTGCATGCCATAGCAAATTCCCAGCATGGGTCGGTCCAGAGAAAAAAAGTTAGTTGCTGGTTTAGGAACATCATCTTTGTTGACACTATCCGGCCCCCCGGAAAGAATAATACCTTTCACCTCTGATGATTGAAAGTAATTCAGGTCCTGATCCGGGGGAACAATTTCACAGTAAACTCCAGCTTCACGTAATTTTTTAGCAATCAACCTCACATATTGTCCGCCAAAATTTACAATAACAATTTTATTATGGGACATTTTAGCTCCTTTCAGCTGCAAAAGTTCTGTGACTACTTTTTTTGTTTTTTCCAGTATTGAATTATACCATAAAAGGTACAAAGAAGCAAAAAAGACGGCCCCTATCGGGGCCGCCTGTTATCTGCAGTATTATCTCTGGCTTATAACATTACTGAAAGGTGGTTTTGGGCTATTACATCATGCCGCCCATGCCGCCCATGCCGCCGGCTGGCATACCTCCGCCAGGAGCACCGCCGGGGGCGCCACCTTCATCATCATCGTCATCAGCTTTGTCGGCAACCAGGCATTCTGTAGTCAGCAGCATACCAACCGCACTGCCTGCATTCTGCAGGGCAGATCTGGCTACCTTAGCAGGATCGATGATTCCGGCAGAAATCATATCAGTATACTCACCGGACATTACATCAAATCCTACACCTTTGTCTTTTTCTTTCAGCCTTTCAACTATGATTGAGCCTTCAAAACCGGCATTATCAGTTATATTATAAGTTGGGGCTTCCAGAGCTTTTCTGACAATATCGGCACCAGTTTCTACATCTTCGTTGTCAAACTCCAGCTCATCCAGGGCCGGAAGTGCGTGGATATAAGTTGCTCCACCACCTGGCACCAGACCTTCTTCTACAGCAGCTCTGGTAGCGGAAAGTGCATCTTCTATGCGATGCTTTTTCTCTTTGAGCTCAGTTTCAGTGGCAGCACCAACATTTATTACGGCAACTCCACCGGCCAGCTTGGCCAGTCTTTCTTCCAGCTTTTCTCTGTCAAAGTCAGAATCAGTATTATCAATCTGCTTTCTCAGCTGGCTGATTCTATTTTTGATCTCATCTTTATCGCCTTTTCCTTCTACTATTGTAGTATCATCTTCAGTAATTGTTACTTTATTGGCTTCACCCAGCATGCTTATATCGGCATTTTCCAGCTTGAGACCGAGATCTTCTGTTATCAGCTGGCCGCCGGTTAAAATGGCGATATCTTCCAGCATGGATTTTCTTCTATCGCCAAATCCGGGTGCTTTAACTGCTACACAGTCAAAGGTACCTCTTATTTTATTTACAACCAGGGTGGCCAGAGCTTCGCCTTCTACATCATCAGCAATTATCAGCAGCTCTCGGCCGGACTGAGCAACATTTTCTAACAGAGGCAGAATATCCTGGATATTGGAAATTTCCTCATCAGTGATCAGTATATAAGGATCTTCCATGGAAGCTTCCATAGTTTCAGTATCAGTTACCATATATGGGGAAAGATAACCGCGGTCAAACTGCATACCTTCAACTACGTCCATGGAGGTACCCATGCTTTTGCTTTCTTCTACGGAAATTACTCCGTCCTGGCCTACTTTTTCCATGGCACCGGCTATCAATTCACCAACTTCTTCGTCATCGGCAGAAATGGAAGCTATTTGAGAAACGGCTTCCCGACCTTCTACCGGCTCACTAATTTTGGCAATTTCTTCAATTATACAGTCAACTGCTTTATTGATGCCTTCTTTGAGCTGCATAGGGTTGGCACCAGCAGCTACATTTTTCAGACCTTCTTTGAAAATTGCCTCAGCCAGTACAGTTGCAGTTGTGGTTCCGTCACCGGCTGCATCATTAGTCTTGGTAGCAACCTCTTTAACAGTCTGTACACCCATGTTTTCAA
>CAZVMQ010000034.1:0-18288 GCA_964628755.1 uncultured Halanaerobiaceae bacterium | reverse complement strand
ATCCCCTGACGGAGAGCCAATTAACCGGAGAAAAAATTGATCTCAGCAGTGTACCAGGGGCTGAGCTTAACAGCTGTCGCAAGTATTATGTGCCGGAAAAGTTGGATGCTGGTTACTGTGCTTTGAAATATCCACGAGATGAACTGCTGCTGGAGCTTACATTTCCAGAGAGCAAGGTCCCTTATTTGGGAGTCTGGAAATCTCTGGGAGGTTTCAGGGGAGATTACAATATAGCCCTGGAGCCCTGCACTGGAGCTTTCGATGATCTTTATTTGGCCCACAAGCTGAGTAAAGCGGCCGTGGTAGAGCCAGAATCCACCTATGAATGGTGGTTGAATTTTACCATAAAAGATTTAGAGCGGTAACTTTGCCTTAATGGTTCTTTGTCGCTTTTTCGCCAGGAAAATTATTAAATTATACATGTAAGGAGAAATTAATAGCTAAAAGTATATATTAAACAGAATTAATTGAAAGCTTTAAAGCGAAGTGATACTAGAAATTTTTTTAATCCCGGGTCATATCTATGGCCCCAAAATAGTAGTCCCGGCTCAGGACGTGCCGGGCTGAGCGTAAGCTCAGAAGGAGCTTTCACGAAGGAAGCTCTATTTTGGGGCGAAAACTAAACTTAAATCTCAGAAAAATTTCCTTTGAACAGAGCTTTTTAGCTTTTAATAATAAGCGTTATAAAGAAGACTATTATAATATTCAACAATTAATTTGTAAAGAGGGGTATAGAATAATGGGGTACAGGAGAAAAATAACTTTTATGGGAGCTGGCAGCACTATCTTTGCCAAATCCGTGCTGGGAGACTGCATTCTGACACCTGAGCTTGCTGGTTCGGAGCTGGCCCTTCATGATATAGATCTGGAACGGCTCGATGATTCAGAGCGTATGCTGACAAATATAAATAAAAATAACGGCAGGCCCATGGAGATAGCCTCCTACGAAAACAGAAAGAAGGCCCTGGGGGGCGCTGATTATGTCATAAATGCCATCCAGGTGGGCGGCTACAGGCCTGCTACCGTTACTGATTTTGAGGTGCCCAAAGAATACGGGCTGCGTCAGACTATTGGAGATACCATAGGAATCGGAGGTATTTTCCGCACTCTGCGCACTATTCCGGTGCTGCTGGACTTTGCCCGAGATATGGAAGAGGTCTGTCCCGATGCTCTATTCATGAACTACACTAACCCCATGCCTTCGCTGACAGGAGCCCTGCTCAAAGCCACCGACATCGATACAGTGGGTCTCTGTCACAGTGTTCAGGTCTGTGTGGAGGAACTGCTGGAGCCTCTGGGAATGGAGACTGAAGGGGTGGAAGCCTTCATTGCAGGAATCAATCACATGGCCTGGCTGCTCAAGCTCGAGCGCGATGGAGAGGATCTCTATCCCGAGGTCAAAAGAAGAGCCAGAGAGCGTGAGCCCCCCCACGATGATATGGTGAGATATGAGATAATGAAAAGATTCGGTTATTATATCACCGAGTCCAGCGAACATCTGGCTGAATACCTGCCCTATTTTATCAAGAGCACACATCCAGAGCTCATAGAGGAGTTCAATATTCCCCTGGATGAATATCCCCGGAGATGTGAGGAACAGATAGAAGAATGGGAGGATAGGCGGGAAGAGCTGGTAAATAACAGCGATATTGAGCATGAAAAGACCCGGGAATACGCCTCCTACATGATCAAGGCCATGGAGACAGATGATCCTATTCGCATCGGCGGCAATGTCCTCAACGAGGGCCTCATTACCAACCTGCCCGATTCAGCCGTGGTCGAGGTGCCCTGTCTCGTCGATGAAAATGGCATTAATCCCTGCCATGTGGGTGAGCTGCCCCCGCAGCTGGCCGCCCTGAACCGCACCAGTATCAATGTCCATCTGCTGGCCGAGAAGGCAGCTATGGAGCAGAATAAGGATGCACTCTACCAGGCGGCACTGCTCGATCCCCACACATCTTCTGAGCTTTCAATAGAAGAGACGATATCTCTCTGTGATGATCTGATCGAAGCTCACGGTGATTGGCTGCCGGAGCTGACTTAAATTGGGAAAAAGGGGTAATATTATGAATAGCTGGAATAAAAATGAGTCTAACATAAATAAAAGTGTAGAAAAAGGTGCAGATGAAAATTTGTCGGACTGGGAAGATCCGCAGCTGGTTAGTCGGAACAGGATTTCAGCGCGCAGTCATAAGTTTGCTTTTTCTGACCTGGAAGAGGCAAAAGAGTTTAAGTTTCCGGAAAAGTGGCATGATGTTAGAAGTGAGGGGGGGCAATTTTATCGCTGTCTGGACGGCTGTTGGCAGTTTAAAATGTTTGACCGACCGGAAGCAGTGCCGGAAGTTTTTGCCGAAGACTGGAATGAAATGCCCGTGCCCTATCACTGGCAGCTGGCCGGATACGGCCGCCCTCATTATACCAATGTGCAGTATCCTTTTCCCGTTCAACCTCCGAAAGTTCCCTCGCAAAATCCCACTGGTGTTTATCGGAGAGAATTTCATCTGCTGGAAAGCTGGCAGGAAAGAAGGGTGTATCTGCTTTTTGCCGGAGTGGATTCAGCCTTTTATCTCTATATAAATGGGGAAAAAGTAGGTTATAGCCAGGGTAGCAGACTGCCAGCTGAATTTGATATCAGCAAATATGTAAAACCTGGATCAAATCAAATTACAGTCCAGGTAATGAAGTGGTGTAATGGCAGCTATCTGGAGGATCAGGATATGTGGTGGCTGAGCGGAATTTTTCGCAGTATTCATCTTTACTCTGCCCCCAAAAATGAAATTTTTGATTACCAGATTCAGAGCGGCCTGAAAGATTTAAGTGATATTTCTCCTCAAACAGATCTGGCAGCCACAGAGTTAACCGGTGAGCTGGAGATAGATTTAACATTGCTCCTGTCTGATATTTATGCCGTTGGAAACGAGGCTAACCCCGATTTGAGAGTAAAAGCCTTACTTTACGACAGGGGAGAAAAACTACTTGAGTGGACTGAGCAGGTCTCGGCAGCCGGAGTAGAGAAAGCTGCAACAGATGATGAGGGTAAAAGGCAGTTGGCGGTGAACTTCACAGGTGAAGCTGCTGACATAAAAGCCTGGACTGCCGAAACCCCACATCTCTATCGTCTATATTTAATCCTGGAGACGAAAGAGGGAGAAGAGCTGGAAGTCATTGTAGATAGAGTTGGCTTCCGAAATATAAAAATAGCAGATGGTCAGCTTAAGGTTAATGGCCGTCCTATAATGATCAGGGGTGTTAACCGTCATGATTTTGATCCTCAGCTGGGTAGAGCTTTGGGGCTGAGGCAGATGCAGGAAGATTTGCAGCTGATGAAACAGCATAATATCAATGCCCTCCGTACAGCTCATTATCCCAATGATCCGCTTTTATATCATCTCTGCGATAGTTATGGTTTTTATGTTGTGGCTGAAACTGATCTGGAGTGTCACGGACTGGAGGAAGTGGAAAATGTAAAACATTTAAGTGACCGCGAGTCCTGGCAGGATGAATATCTTGATCGTATGGAGAGGATGGTTGGCCACTTTAATAATAGGCCGGCAATAATTATGTGGTCTCTGGGAAATGAAGCAGGATTTGGCAGCAATCATAAGGCCATGGCTGAACTGACCCGAAACCTGGACAGTTCACGTCCTATTCATTATGAACCTGATGAAGAGCAGGAAATTGTTGATATTATTGGCCCCATGTATCCTGATCTGGAGGAGACGGAGGAGCTGGCCAAAAATGGCAGCAAACCTCTGATTTTATGTGAATATGTACATGCCATGGGCAATGGCCCGGGGGAAATAGCAGATTACTGGAAAATCTTCCGCAAATATGAATCAGCCCAGGGAGGTTTTGTCTGGGACTGGCTGGATCAGGGACTTCTGGCCTATAAAGATGAAGATGAGTTATATCCTGCTGGTCTGGATATTGATTTATCCCGGCTGGAGGAAGAAAAGACTTTTCTGGCCTATGGAGGCGATTTTGGGGATTGGCCCCATGACAGTAATTTTAATATTAATGGTCTGGTTTTTCCTGACCGCACCCCCTCGCCTGGTCTGCAGGAATACAGTTCAGTAATTGCTCCTGTGCGGTCAGAATTAGTAGAGCTGGTTGCAAATAAAAAGGGGTATATGGATGCCAAAATTAAAGTTATTAATGAGTATGATTTTTTAAGTTTGCAGCATCTCGATATGTGCTGGCAGGTAAAGTCAGAAAGAGAAATTATTGTTTCTGGCAGACGTCAGCTTACTGCTGGACCACGATCCCAGGAAGTAATTGTATTGAAAGACCTTATTGGCTGTGAGGAAAACAGGCGTCAGATTGAAATAGATGGGGAAGCTGAAATGTGGCTGGACCTCAGGTTTCAATACCGGAAATCTACAAAGTGGTCTGAAGCTGGAAAAGTACTGGTTAGCCGCCAGCTAAAGCTGAAAGACACTAATTCTGACAAAAAGTCAGTGGATAAGCATTATCAGCACAGGAGGCAGGGTGAAGTTTCTCAGGAGCTTAATATTCAGGATGAATGTAAACATAAAGGTGAATTTAAGAAATCACCAGGCGTTATCTCACAGGCTGTGAACCCGCCTTTAGAAGTGATTAAAAATGGAGAAGAAGTTGTTTTTGCCAGTGTCGATAGGCAAATTGGCTTTGACCGAAAGTCCGGTAAACTTACGAATTACAGTCATCAGGGTAAAAAATTCTGGCAGTCCGGCCCGAAAATCAATCTCTGGCGCGTCCCCACTGATAACGATAGCAGCCAGGTAACCCGGGATTATGCTCAGGAATGGCGTGAACAGAGACTTCACCGCCTTCAGCACCGGCTGGATGATTTTTCCTGGCAGAGAACAGAAGCAGGGGAAATAATTGTTGAAACTGTAAGTACCCTGGCTCCTGCCAGCAGTGCTTTGCGCCTGGAATGCAGCCAGAACTACACTATTAACCATAGAGGCGAATTACAGATTATTACGGAGGGAAAATTTTATCGGGGGGAGAAAGAAATAAGTTTGATAGTACCCCGATTAAGCCTTGATTTCCAGTTGCCGGCAGGCATAAATAATGTAAAATGGTATGGACGGGGGCCGGGCCCCTCATATCCTGACAGCCGTTCAGCGGGAATCATTGGCGTTCATGAGGCCCGGGTTAAAGATTTACATGTTCCTTATATATATCCCCAGGATAATGGCAGAAGAGGTCAGCTGCGCTGGTTGCGCCTGAATGACCGACAGGGAAGAGGCATGCATATCACCTCTACCAGTCAACAGGAATTTGGCTTCACTGCCCATCATTATAGTCCTGAGAAACTGGAGAAAGCCGGGCATGAAGCCGAGCTGGAGCATACTGAAAATGTTCATTTGCAGTTGATTTCTCAGGAACGAGGTCTGGGCTCAACCAGCTGTGGGCCTGAACTGCAGGATAAATATGAGGTGAATTTATCGGAATTTAAGTTTTCCTGGTTTTTATCTCCGCGGTATTGACCTGAGGTAATGAAATAGTAATAAGTAATATTAACTAAACACCAGCACCTGCCAGCTTTAATAAATTTAATCATGGCCGACTATAGTAGATATAAGCTGTTATAGCAAAATTTCGAAATTATAATTTTCTTTATATCCCCCATCATTATTGCTTTCCGGCCAATAATTTTCCCATCAAATTCCCGACAATGGGTAATTATGTAATTTATTTTATTACATTATTATTCATATTATGGTATGATTAATATTGGAGATATGTTAAGGAAGTGATGGTAAGATTTAAAAGGAAGGGGAATTAAAATATATGAAACGGGAAAATGTGCTGGAGGTCAAAGATCTCAGTTTAAAACTTGACAATAATTCCATCCTGAATAATTTGTCTTTTTCCCTGCAGCCTGGAGAGGTTCTGGGTGTTATAGGCCCTAATGGCTGCGGCAAATCCAGTCTGGCCTATACTTTAATGGGGCTTAATGATTATGAACCTGAAAGCGGACAGATTATCTATCAGGGGGAGGATATCACCGGTCTGAAACCGGATGAACGGGCCCGGAGAGGCCTGACTCTGGCCTGGCAGGAGCCGGCCCGATTTGAAGGTATAAGTGTGAGGCAGTTTTTATCCCTGGGCAGCAAAAGTCGTGAGCAGGAAATATCGCCCCGGGAACTTGAGCAGGCTCTGCAGGAAGTGGCCATAGTTCCCGAGAAATATTTGGACCGCAGGGTCGATGAAACTCTCAGCGGGGGCGAACGAAAGCGGATCGAGCTGGCTTCTATTTCCCTGATGGAGCCGGAGGTAGTAATTCTGGATGAGCCGGATTCCGGTGTGGATGTAGTTGCCCTGAACAATATTGAAGATGTGATCAATAATTTTCGCCGCAAGAATACCGGGGTAATTTTGATAACTCATTCGGAAGAAATGCTGGAATTAGCCGATAGAGCTATACTCGTCTGTCAGGGCCAGCTGTTAAGACAGGGTAGTGCCCGGGAAATTAGCGATTATTTCAAAAATGAATGTGTTCCCTGTGAAGATGAAGATGCCGCAAAATATAATGAGGTGAGCCAGGTTGGATGATTATAAACAGATGGTAGACGCTTATAAGCAGGCTGGAGGAGAAGACGTATTTGCTGACAGTGATGTAGCTCATGTGGTGCTGGAAAGAGATAAAGTTATGGGCTCCAATCTGGTTGAAGGGCTGGAGGTAGATATAAAAAATCAGGAGCCTGGTATGGTAGCCGTTGAGATTACGGTATTAGCAGGTCATAAAATTGAGAAACCGGTTCATATGTGTTTTGGAGTTCTGCCCGAAGCAGGAAAACAGTTCATCGATATGGACGTGGAGATAGAAGAAAATGCTGAGGTGGAAGTTAAAGCTGACTGTGTGTTTCCCAATGCTGTTGAAGTTCGCCACGAAATGCAGGCCGAGGTGCTGGTAAAACAGGGGGCTTCCTATACCTACCGCGAGAGCCATTTTCACGGCAAAGAAGGGGGAGTGGAGGTGCTGGCCAGCGCCGATATTGAACTGGAAAAGGACAGCACTTTTAAAACCTATTTTGACCTGCAGCAGGGGCGTGCGGGTGAGGTGGAATTTGACTATGCCTCGCAGCTGGCAGAAGCAGCTACCCTGGAGATGGTTGCCCGTATGCAGGGTAAAAAAGATGACCGGATAAAAATCAAAGAGACCGCTGACCTCAATGAGCCCGGAGCCCGCGCTCTGCTGGAAAGTAAAATAGCTCTGCAGGATGAGGCCAGAGGAGAAGTTTTAAATGAGTTAAATGCTTTTGCGGCTGAGGCTAAAGGTCATGTAGAATGCACGGAAATAATCAAAGATCAGGCCACGGCGCGTGCGGTTCCCATAGTGGATGTCAGGCACCCGCAGGCTAAAGTCACCCATGAAGCGGCTATAGGCAGTGTGGACAGCAGCCAGCTGCAGACTTTGATGGCCCGGGGACTGGATGAAGAAGAAGCGGCCGAAACAATTATCCAGGGCATGTTAAATGGCTAAATATTCTTATAGCCTGCAGGGAGGTAATAAACTTGGGAGATTCTCATAATAGAGAAGACAGAATTATCAAACCTGATTTTTCTGTTGCCAGTCAGGACAAGCCGGGAGACCGAAGAAAGCAGGTGCAAAAAATTATTAATTCTGTCCTGGCAGTAGACTGGGATGAAAAGCAGGAGAAGATCAACGCTGGAATGTATCAGGATGAAGAGGAGCAGGAATATGTGCAGGAGCTGATATCTCTGGCCGAAAAAATTATCAAAGTTAACCGCTGGACCAGAGGGATTGAAAATGAATACGAAGATTTAGAAGACTATGAGACAGTTAGAGCCAAAAAGAGCTGTTCGGAAAGAGAACAGGAATATCTGGAAGTGCGCAGCCAGCTTATGCACGAGGAGTTAGATGCGATAAAAGAATATTACGAACTAATGGCTGACTTTATCCAGATTCAGCAGCAGAAATTGCCGGAATTATAGCATTATAATAATATAGCTTAAAATAGACAGCTCCGCCCGGGCCTTTTCTCCGGGCGGGGCTGTCTGAGCTGCTGCCGATTTTGGAGTAATTTAACGGTAAAATTTACCGGTAAATATAAGCCATGATCAGTTCATCTTCATATTCATCATTATCCACCAGTCTGCGGCGGGCCTTGAGCCTGCCTTCTTCCCGGAAGCCGAATTTTCGGTAAAGGTTTATGGCCCTTTCGTTTTGCTCACCTACCAGCAGCTCAATTCTTTTTAGGCCATTATTTTCACCCCAGTCGATTAAAAATTTAACCAGTGAGCTGCCGATGCCGCTGTTCCAGTAATCTTTATCTACTGACATTCTCAATTCACCCTGATGTCCGTATCTTTTTAGATCACTGGTTCTAAAAATAAGATAACCAACTATTTTGTCGTCATAGCGGGCTACAACAAAAATTTTATCAGGAGACTGATTGTAATTTTCGATCAATTCTTTTTCTGTTTCCACCGACAGCTCCAGTTCTTCCGGACGCCGACGCAGATATTTAGTCTGTTTGTGAACCCTATCTTTGAATTTGATCAGCTCTTCTGCCTCTTCCGGCCTGGGATTTCCTATGTGCAGGTTCCCTGCCCTCAACTCCATCTCATCTGATCTGACTTCCACCATTTTCACTCCTCCTTTCTCATAGTTGCATATAGCAGAATAATATTCTGATGATATTTTAATTTTATGACAATTTTACTTCTTTTGCAACTGTTTTCTGCAAAAAACGTAATGCTTTTACACTTTGACAAAACGTCTTATTTTGATTATAATAAATAGCAAGTGGTTATTTAAACCGGTACTGACCCTGAATAAATTATACATTATCGGGGTTGGGGCCGAAAAATAATACAATCAAATTTTGAGGAGGGGTAATGTGAGTTTAGGACCCAATGACCCACGAGAACACTGGACATCCCGTTTAGGTTTTATTCTGGCTGCTGCCGGTTCAGCAGTTGGGCTGGGGAATATCTGGCGTTTTCCCTATGTTGCCGGAACCGAAGGTGGAGCTGCATTCTTAGTTATTTATTTAATAGCTATTGTTCTCATTGGTTATCCGGTAATGGTTACGGAAATGACCATGGGGAAGAAGACCCAGCGTAATCCGGTTGGCGCTTTTAAAAAGTTAGCACCCAATACTCCCTGGTATTTAGTTGGAGGATTGGGAGTGCTGACAGGTTTCGTAATATTAAGTTATTATTCAGTAGTAGCAGGCTGGTCCATTCATTACATTGTAGAATCAATCACCGGTCTGGCGCCGGGTGTTGAATATGATGTATTGTTTGGAGAGCATATCTCCCAGGTAGGGCAGCCCATATTCTATCATGCGATATTTATGGGTATAGTGGTCAGTATAATTGCCTCCGGTGTAGTTGATGGAATTCAAAGAGCGGTTAAGACATTGATGCCTATACTCTTTGTACTGCTGCTGGTTTTAATCGGTCGTTCGCTGACCCTGGAAGGTGCTATGGAAGGTATTAGTTTCTATCTTTCTCCGGAGTTTGGCGATGTGACTATCAGAACTCTGAATAATGCCATTGGCCAGGCTTTCTTTACTCTTAGTTTAGGTATGGGTGCAATCATTACTTATGGTAGTTATCTTTCCAAAGACGAGAATATTGGTGATAACGCTGCCCACGTTGTCTGGCTTGATACCTTAATTGCTGTTCTGGCCGGCTTTGCGATCTTCCCCGCTGTATTTGCTCTGGGATTGGATCCGGCTACAGGACCCGGTCTGACTTTCGTTACTCTGCCCGCAGTGTTCGCGGAGATGCCAGCAGGCAGCTTTTTCGGATTTTTATTCTTCCTGCTGTTAACTATAGCCGCCATTACCTCAGCGATCTCACTGCTGGAGGTTGTCGTGGCCTGGATTACAGATGAACATGGCTGGGATCGCAAGAAAGCTGCTATGACACTGGGCATAATCATATTTCTGGTAGGAATTCCTCCGGTGCTGGGTTACAGTGCCTGGGCGGATTTCGAGTTCGCCGGTATGGATATACTTGATACCTATGATTTCTTTGCTGACAGCCTATTCCTGCCGCTGGGTGGTCTATTGACCGCTCTCTTTGCCGGCCATGTCTATAAGGCCAAAAATCTGGCAGATGATGCTAATGAAACCCAGGGTAAAATAAAAATTGGCTCCTGGTATGGTCCTCTAATCAAGTATATTATACCCATTGGCATCGCTATTGTAATAGCAGTCAACCTCTTTGATGTGTTCATTGCTTAAGGTCTGCCGGCATTTTATCGACCAAAAAGTAAACAAAAGGTTCAATATCAGCTGATAAAGATAGAAGCGAATTCTGAAACATGTCTGTAAATAAAAAAGCCCCCGGGACCGGGGGCTTTTGTTATGACTGTGATTCATAAGATCATTTCCCGTGATTATGTCATAAGATTTATTTGATAACAGACAATGATAACGGACAGATAGCAGATAAATGATATACACGTATATCGTTATTTTTATAAAGGAGTGAAATTGATGCTGCAGTTATTCTGGGCTTTTTTCAAAATTGGCCTTCTGTCTTTAGGCGGGGGTTATGTTTTTTATCCGCTGGTAGAACAGGAGGTTGTGGAAAATTACGGCTGGCTGACAGTGGAAGAGTTCGTAGAAATCACCGGTATTACCCAGGTCGTACCGGGGGCAATCTCGGTAAAATATGCTGCTTATGTGGGTTATAGAGTGGCCGGCATAGCCGGATCAGCCGCCGCCATCCTGGGAGTAATCTTACCGCCGGCCGTGATTATAATCCTGCTGCTCACAGTTCTGGTTAGATATCAGCAGCATCCAGTTTTTGACAGTCTGCTGACAGGAGTAAGATTTGCCACTGTGGGGCTGGTTCTATATTTTTCCTATCAGGTTTTGAGCTCGGTAGGCATAGAAATCAGAGGTGTTTTACTTTCTCTGGTAGTGTTTATCAGTTTACTGTTAAATGTCCCCCCGGCTTTGATGATTGTCGCCGGTGGAGTGCTGGGGATAATAATATTTTAGCTTTAATCTATCTCAGTTAGAGCCAGGCCTAACAGCCCGGGGCCTGCATGCACAACCATAACAGGACTTATTTCCCCCACATGGATTTCTTTGATGCCGGATATTCCCTGGAAGCTGTCAAAGAGCTTTTCGGCTTCCTCGCCGGCATCAGCGTTCATTATATCCAGGTAATATTCTTTTCCCTGCTGGATTTTATCTTTGATCATATCTGCCATTTTACTGATGGATTTCTGCCGGCCTCTGACTTTGGCTGCTGTGAAATACTCCCCCTCTTCATCAATTGAAATAATGGGTTTTATATTGAGAAATTCTGCTATAGTGCCTGAAACCTTGCCGATTCTTCCTCCTTCTTTCAGGTACTTGAGAGTTTTGACCACAAAATAAATTTTGATTTTATCCCGTTTACTTTTCACTTTTTCTACAATCCGGGCAAAATTATCCCGGGATTTTTCTCTCAGCTCCTGAGCGTACAGCACCAATCTGCCCAGTCCCATCGACAGCATCTTAGAATCGATAACTTCTACTTCGATACCTTCCATTTCTTCAGCCACCATCTGACAGTTACTCCATGTGGCCGAGAGCCCCCTGGAAATATGCAGGGATATTATATGAGTAAATCCCTGCTCTTTTAAATTATCGTAAAGACTTTTTATTTCCCCGGGGGAGGGCATAGATGTAGTGGGAATTTCTTCTTCCATGGCTTCATAAACCTCTGAAGGAGTTATGTCTACCCGGTCTAAATACTGGTTATTCTTATAAACTACCTTTAGAGGTAAAGACTCAATATTTAATTTTTCCAGTTTTTGTTGTTGAATATCACAGGTGCTGTCGGTGACAATGGCAATTTTTTCTTCCATGGCTTTTGCTCCTTTCTCAAACCTGAGTAAAATGATTATATTTTCCAGCTTACTTATCTAAATTATATCATAAATTTCGACTACTTATAAGTGGTTTGAGAATTTTGATCAATTTATCGAGCAGGCAGGCAAAAGCCAGGAAAACGAACCGATTAAATTAATTGTCTTTAAGTTCCCGGCACACCCCTGGTGACATATTCTGTATGCAGCAATTTGTGAGCTTTAGAACTGCCTGGTTCCTGTAAGAACTCTTCGTATAATTTTTGGATTTTAGGGTTTTCATGTGATAACCGCAATTCTTTGTTTTCATCTATGTCATAGAGACCTGCTATTCGTTTTTCCCGAACTTCTCTCCAGGAACGTTCGGTATTGATCGGTTGACCACCACCGCTAATACAGCCTCCCGGACAGGCCATCATCTCTACGAAATGAAATTCTTCACCGGCTTTAATTTTTTCCATCATTATTCCCGCATTATTTAAACCATGAGCAACGCCAACTTTCAGAGTGAGGTCATCGGTGACAGGAATTTCCGCAGATTTTAAGCCTTCCAGACCTCTGACAGGAGTTACTTCAATCTCCTGCAAATTTTCTCCGGTGATCATATTATAGGCTGTTCTGACTGCAGCTTCCATAACTCCACCGCTGGCCCCAAAAATGTCGCCGGCACCAGATGAGACACCCAGCATTTCATCGTATTTTTCTGGCTCTAAATTACAGACATCAACCCCCACCGATTTTAGCATCCGGGCAGCTTCACGGGTTGTGAGAACGTAATCTACATCATCATTCATTTCCGGACGGCTGGCTTCAAATTTCTTGGCAGTACAGGGCATAATGGAAACAACTACTAAGTCTTCGGGATCTATTCCGGCATTTTCGGCATAATACGTTTTGGCTACTGCTCCAAACATCTGCTGGGGTGATTTAGCCGAAGACAGGTGCTGGAGATAATCCGGATAGAAATGTTCAATATACTTAATCCATCCGGGACTGCAGGAGGTTAAAACCGGCAAATTATCATTGTTTGTAACTCTATTGACTACTTCGGTAGCTTCCTCCATGATGGTGAGGTCGGCCGTGAAGTTGGTGTCAAATACCCGGTCAAAGCCCAGCCTCCTCAGGGCGGCTACCATCTGACCGGTGGCAATAGTCCCCGGCTCTTCGCCAAAAGACTCCGCCAGCGCTACCCGAACGGAGGGAGCTGTCTGGACAATTACGTGTTTTTGCTCATCATAAAGAGATTCCCATACCTGGTCCATGTGATATACTTCATGCAGGGCTCCGGTGGGACAGGAAACCACGCACTGACCGCAGTTTGTACATTCTACATTACCCATTCCTCTATCTTTAAAAGTGGTTACTTTAGTTTCCGGGCCTCTGCTGGCCTGAGCGAAAACTCCTACGCCCTGAATTTCTTCACATTTTCTAATGCAGCGGGCACAGTTTATGCATTTGTTTGGCTCCCGTACCACGGAATGGCTGGAGTGATCACTTTCTCTCTCCTCATCTGCACCCGGGGTCAAACGCATGCGACTAATTCCTATATCTTCTGCTACATCTTTGAGCTGACAGCTGTTCTGGCGGTTGCAGATCAGGCAGTTAAGCTCACAGCTGATATCATGGGAGGCAATTATCAATTCAAATAGGGTTTTCCTTACTTCTCTTACCCGCGGGGAATGAGTTTTAACCTCCATACCTTCCCGGGCTCTGGTATTACAGGCGGGTCTTAATCTATCTGAACCTTCCACTTCCACCACACAGAGACGGCAGCCTCCATAGACGGTCAGGTCATCAGAAAAACAAAGAGTGGGTATATTGACATTCACTTTGCTGGCCGCTTCCAGAATGGTGGAATTGGGTTCAACGGTGACCTCTTTATTGTCAACGGTGAGATTTATCATGGTAAATTTCCCCCTCGATTAATTCCTCTTTGTATTCAGACAAAATTGTGCCGATGGGAAGCTGAGCACTACGTCCCAGTCCACAGCGGGCGGCTTCCTGCATGGTATCACCAATATCCTGAACCAAATTCAACCGGTTGACTGTCAGCCCGGCGTATTTTGCTTCCGAAATTATCTTATATATCTGTTTATTGCCTTCCCGGCAGGGCAGGCAGGTACCGCAGGATTCATCCATATAAAATCTGGCAATCCTGGTGAGTATATCGCTTAGTTCCCGGGCGGTGCCGACTACCATCATCCCTCCGGAACCTACATTAGAGCCGGCCTGCTGCAGTCCTTCATAGGAATATTCAGCCTGTAAATTATCAGACGGTACAATCGGGGTAGAAAGTCCTCCGGGGATGATAAATTTAATCTCCTGCCCCTGCTGTGAGCCTCCACCCAAATCCTCAATTATTCCCTGCAGAGAGGCGCTGCCAAATTCCACTTCGTAAACTCCAGGAAAATTTATATCTCCACTGAGGGAAACAAGTTTGGTGCCAGAACTTTCTTCTGTTCCCATCGAGGCAAATTTTTCCGCTCCCTGATTTAATATTTCGGCAGAACAGGCCAGAGTCTCGACATTATTGACCAGGGTTGGACAGCCATAAAGACCTTTGCTTATGGGGTAAGGGGGTTTACTGCGAGAACTGCCGCGCATACCTTCCAGCGAGTTGAGAAGAGAGGTTTCATCTCCACATACATAACAGCCTGCTCCTCTGACAAGCTTTATATCAAAGCTGAAATTGGATCCTAAAATATCCTCCCCCAGGACCCCTGCTTCGCGGGCTTCCTGTAAAATTTCTTCCAGAATTTCAATTTGTCGGGAATATTCCCCCCTGATGTAGATATAGCCTGTATCGGCGTCAATTGTATAGGCCCCGATCATCATCCCTTCCAGCACTTTTAAAGTTCTTTCATCCAGCAGATATCTATCTTTGAAGGTGCCGGGTTCTCCCTCGTCGGCATTGCAGATAATATATTTTTCTTCTCCTTCTTCCTGGTAGGCCAGCTCCCATTTTTTACCGGTGGGAAAACCGGCTCCACCTCTGCCTAACAGGCCGGATTTGCTGATCTCTTCCACTATAGCCTCCGGCCCCATTTCCAGAGCTTTTTGAAATCCGGGGAAATCATAACCATCAATATCTCGCAATCTTGGTCCTTTAAGAAACTTTCTTTCCTGCACCATGTTTCCACCTCCTTATTGGAGTTCTGATAAAATTTCTACAGCCCGGCCGGGGCTGATCTGGGTATACAGTCTATCATTGACCATCATTACCGGGCCTTCACCACAGTGTCCCAGGCACTCGACTACTTCCAGAGTAAATAGTTTGTCATCAGAAGTTTCTCCTGCTTCCAGCTTCAGATAATCCTGCACTGCTTCCAGAACCTCATTGGAATTATTCATATAACAGGAAATACTGTCACATATCCTGATTATATATTTGCCCGTGGGTTCAGTATAGAACATCGAGTAAAATTCCAGAGCACCGTAAATTGTAGCCCGGGATTCCGACAATTTCTCTGCCAGCTCAGCAATTTCTTTTTCGGGAATATAACCATAGGTATCCTGGATATCATGAGCCATTTCCAGCAGGATATCCGTGTCCTCCTTCTGCATTTTTTCACCTCCTTTCTTTATGTGTTTAATTTGACCTATAATTTTACCGGTTAAAAAAATTTGCAGAAAATTTTAAAAAAATAATAACTTTAAGGCAGTCCGGACTGAAGCTGGCTGGGAGCCCAAGTATTTTGGTAATTGCTATATTATATTACTAAAGTAATTTGCAATACAGACAGTATTATAACAGAATAATTTCGGTCCTTAAGTAAAGAATTTTACATTAAATAGTAATATTTGTGACGCAGCAGCCAGGATATATGCATATTTACCTGACCTCACCGGCAGACTATGATTTGACAGAAGAATGATTATTATGTTACTTTACAATTAAGCAGTTAATTAATAGTGAAAATTAATAGAGATCTTATAATTTACATGATAACAAAGGAGAGTTTATTATGGATGAGCAAATTCCTCCGGAAGTTAAAGACAAACTTTATTCCCTGCATGCTAAGACCTGTAAAGCTATGGCTAATAAAACCAGAATTAAAATTCTAGACCAGCTCAAATATAAAGAAATGAGGGTGGATGATCTGGCTGAGGAGCTGGGAACTTCAGCTCCTAATATCTCCCAGCATCTATCACTGCTTAAAGAAACCGGGGTGGTCTGCAGCCGTTCAGAACAGAGATATGTATATTACAGTATCTGTGATGAGCGTATAGTTGAAGCCTGTGACCTGGTAAAAGAGGTAACTCTTGATCAGCTAAAAGATGAGCAGGAGGAAATAGAACAGGTAAGAAAATATGCAGATGAATTTGAGTAAAATTATGAAAGCAAGAAGTTGAATTGCAGAGGATTATATCATTATTATGACTTATCCCATTACTATGACTTATCCTGATTTAATGCTACTAAATTATTAAGGTTCTTAAACCTATAGTTGAATAAGTGGTTGAAGCCCTACAATATTTCCGGGAGGCTCAGCTGTAGACAGGCAATTTTGGTAATCCGCCCAGTATTCATAAATTGTCCCAAATATGGTTGATGCTATTAAAGAAGCACAAATTAAAAATTTTATTCTTAGGGGAGGAATAAATATTTATGATTAAGTCCTGTGAGATTGAAATTTATACTCTGGAATGGTGTCCTTACTGTGAAAAGGCGAAAGCTTTATTGAAGAGCAAAGATGTATCTTACAAAGAATATGATATCGGCAAAGAAGAAGTAAAAGAGGAAATGCGAGAAAGAACCGATGGAGCCAAAACTGTTCCGCAGATATTCATAGATGGCCATCTTGTTGGTGGGTATGATGACCTGGTTGAGGCTAATATTTCCGGAGAACTAAATGAACTTCTGGGCATAAAGGGAGAACAGGATTATTTCACAGAGGAATGGGACCTTATTACCGTTGGGGCTGGACCTGCCTCTTTTAATGCCGCCCTTTACGGCGCCCGCAAGGGACTGGATGTGCTGGTGATCGGCAAGGATATGGGTGGTCAGATGCTGGAATCAGGCGAGATCGATAATTATCTGGGAATGGAAGATGTTGAAGGTTCTGATTTGATCCAGGCTTTTTGGGATCATGTGAGCAAATATGATGTGGAAATTATGCTGGGAGATGAGGTTACAGACATCAGAGGCCAGGAGGATGATACAATCCAGCTTACTCTCAGTTCCGGGAATGAAGCACTGACAAAATCAGTAATTCTTGCTACTGGGGCGCAGAGTAGACAGCTGGGAGTAACGGGAGAAACGGAATTTAAAGGTAAAGGTGTCCATTACTGTGCAACCTGTGATGGTTATCTTTATTCCGGTAAACCTGTAGCAATTGTAGGTGGTGGTAATTCCGGTCTGGAGGCAGCCAGAGATCTGGCTAAACTGGGCTGTCAGGTAGATTTAATTGAGGTGGAACCGGAATTAACCGGGGATGATGTACTGGTGCGTAAAGTTAAGGCTAACGATAATATTGCTGTTCATACCGGGACAGGTGTGGAAGAGATTTACGGTGAGGAAAAGGTAGATGGAGTAAAATTAATTGATATGGAGAGTGAAAAAATTGCTGATCTGGACGTGGAGGCTGTATTTATAGAAATAGGCTATGAGCCCAATACTGATTTTATTGACGAATCCATTGAGACCAATGATTTTGGTGAAATTGTTGTTGATGAGAACAATCAAACCAGTATGCCAAATGTCTGGGCAGCAGGCGATGTTACTGACGTAAAGGATAAACAGATTATAGTTGCCGCTGCCGAAGGAGCTAAAGCAGCCCTGCGAGTAAATGAAGAATTGTCATAATTTATGTTTATAGCCTGCAAACAGCAGAGAATTTAAAAATCATTAGAAGTTAAAAATGATAAAAAGCTGAATTTGAATTTAGTTATAAGAAAAAGATATTTTTAATGGTCCTTCAGATCCATTGGTGAAATTGCCATATATGCTGGATTATCAGGACTACTTATACCTTTATTTGTCGGAGCTTATAAAGTATTGGAAGCTATAAAGCGAAGTGATACTGGAAATTTTTCAAATTCAGGGACAGTAACATGGCCAAAAAATCGTGTCCCCGGCTCAGGATGTGCCGGGCTGAGCGCAAGCTCAGGGAAGAGCTTTCGGGAAGGAAGCACTATTTTTTGGCCGAAAACTAAACCTAAACACAGGAAAAATTTCCTGGTGAACAGAGCCTTATAGCTTGCAATTATAAGCATTACGAAAATGACTAAAATATCACAATAACTGATATGGAGAATAGCCTTTTTAATTTTTTAAAATGACCCGGTATTTATAATGGCTCCGGGTCATATTTTTTTTGACAATTCTATTTAAGTATATTATAATTTAATTAAGTTATACACAAATTAAAATATGATGGGGGCGCTGGCTTTTAATTTTCCTTCACTTCTGACTGTCAGAAAACAGATTGCTGCTCAATTACTGGGGATATCAG
>CAZVMQ010000033.1:0-18471 GCA_964628755.1 uncultured Halanaerobiaceae bacterium | reverse complement strand
GATAGCAGCAGTAGTTTTGCCCTTGCCATCACCGGTATATACATGGAACATGCCTCTGTCTGTCTCCGATTCACTCATATTTATCAGCTCCCAGCTCAAAATTTAATCTGTAAAAATAAATACTTAATGTGAAGAGCAATTCTGTTTATTCTAAGTCTATATCCTGTCCATTTAGAGCCTCATCAACCACATTCTCGACAAAATCTTCTTCTGCCTGATAGGGCAGAGTAGCATGTCCTAAACCTTCTTTATCTTCCTGCCAGTCCAGCATGGTTTCGAGGGCATTTTCGTTGCGGGCCCAGGCCCGGCGGGCAACACCACCGTGCACATCCCAGTCGACAGAAGATTTGATGATTTCATCGACACGCCTGCTGCCATCCAGCACCAGGCCGAAACCGCTGTTAAAGCATTTGCCGATACCGACACCACCACCATTGCTCTGCACGGCCAGGGTCATGCCGCGAGCCACATTGCCGGCAAAGCAGTGAATGGACATCTCGCCCATGATATTGCTGCCATCTTTAATGTTGGCAGTTTCCCGGAAAGGTGAGTCAGTACCACCGGTATCGTGATGGTCTCTCCCCAGCATGACCGGGCCGATTTCGCCCTTTCGCACCATTTCATTGAATTTAAGGGCAATTTTGATACGGCCGGGGCCATCGGTATAAAGAATCCGGGCCTGAGAGCCGACTACAAGATCGTTTTCCTCTGCATCCTTTATCCAGTGGTAGTTATCGTAGTCCTGAGCTCTGCGGTCAGGGTCAATACATTCCTGAGCAGCTTTATCGGTTCTGCGCAGATCTTCTTTTTTGTTGCTGAGACAGACCCAGCGGAAAGGACCATAACCATAATCAAAACAGATAGGCCCCATAATATCTTCCACATAAGAGGGGAAGGTAAAGCCTTTATCGGGATTTTCCGGATCCAGGGCAATTTCTTTAACCCCGGCATCATAAACCGCTTTGAGAAAGCTGTTGCCATAATCGAAGAAGTAAGCACCCCGGTCCACAATCTGATCCAGATAGCGGTAATGCTGGCGGAGAGATTTATCCACTTCTTCTTTAAACTTTTCCGGATTCCGGGACAGTAATTCGCGGGCTTCTGCAAAACTATGGCCCACGGGGATATAGCCACCGGAATAAGCTTCATGGCAGGAGGTCTGATCGGATAAAAGATCAACATCTATATCATTTTTCACTATATATTCCAGCAGATCCACCACATTGCCGTAATAACCGATGGATACGGCTTCTCCCCGCTGACGATAATCTTTCACCCAGCGGAAAATTTCCTCCAGGTCATCGGAAACTTTGCCGAGCCAGTTCTGCTCCAGCCGGGTCTCGATGCGGGATTTATCAACTTCCGCTATCACTCCCACTCCACCGGCAATTTCAATGGCTTTAGCCTGAGCCCCGCTCATACCTCCCAGGCCAGAGGTCACATACAGCTGACCGCTTAAATCCTCATCATAATCATTGCCCAAAAATTTACGTCCGGCATTGAGAATCGTGTTGTAGGTGCCGTGCACAATTCCCTGGGGCCCGATATACATCCAGCCTCCGGCGGTCATCTGCCCGTAATTGGCCACTCCCAGCGCAGCAGCTTTGTTGAAATGCTCGGGATCATCGAACATACCCACCATGAGAGCATTGGTGGTGATAGCCCGGGGAGCTTCCGGTTTAGAAGGGAATAGCCCCAGAGGATGACCGGAATGAACCACAAGAGTTTGATCTTCTGTCATCTCCTGCAGATATTTTTTAATCAGTCGATACTGCATCCAGTTCTGGCAGACCTGACCCGTCTCACCATAGGTGACCAGCTCATAAGGGTAGAGGGCTACGTCAAAATCCAGATTGTTATCGATCATAAACTGCAGAGCTTTACCTTCCAAGGTGTTACCTTCGTATTCATGCACAGGCCTGGCTTCAATAGGGCCATTGGGCCGATAGCGATAACCGTAGATCCTGCCTTTTTCCAGCAGTTCATTCATAAATTCTGGAGCCAGCTCATCATGCAGCTCAGGTGGAACATAGCGCAGAGCATTTTTCAAAGCCAGCTGCATTTCCTCCTCAGATAAATTAAGCTCCCGTTTGGGTGCCCGGCGAATATCATCCCGGAATTCTGTGGGTTCCGGCAGCTCCGCCGGCAGCTTAACCTTCATGGCCTCATCGACCTTTAAATTAATATCTTCGATATTCATGTAAATCCCCCCAGTACATCAGGAATTTTCCAAAAAAATTTGGCTAAATATTTGCAAATAAGTTCCGTCGGCAGAAAGCAGTGAGCCGAGCGCAACACAGGAGGTGCCTTCGCGAAAACATCTTTATCATTTGCGCCGTCTCTCCCAGGCATAACAGGTTATTGTGATGACTTTAGTTGTTTTCGCCAGTCCACGTCTAAATAATGGTGATAAATGGGCCCGAACCACACGGATGTGGTGAGCCGAGCTAGCCGCAGGATGCGGTCATAGCGAGGGGAGGCCTATTTGTCACCTTTAGTTTCTGCGGTTTTAGAAAACAACTTATGAAGAACAATAACCTGTTATGCCTCCATTACTTCGCCCTTTTTGATCACCGTTTCTACCAGGTTGGTCCCTATCTGATAGGGAAGATGTCGATAGGAAGGAGCATCCAGAATGAGCAGATCAGCCTGTTTGCCAGCCTCCAGAGAACCGATTTCCTGTGCTCGATCCAGGGCGGCAGCCGCATTTAAAGTGACAGCTGTCAAAGCTTCGGCCGGCGTGAAATCCATATAAAGGCAGGCGGTGGCTATTAACAGCGGCAGTGACTGGGTATAGCAGCTGCCGGGGTTGAAATCAGTAGCCAGAGCCACCGGAACATCGCTGTCTATCATCTTACGACCGGGGGCATATTCTTCTTTGAGGCTGAAAGCCGTCAGGGGCAGCAGCACAGCCGTTATTGAGCCGGCCGCCAGATCCTCGATACCCTGATCAGAAATTTTCAGCAGGTGCTCAGCGGAAATCGCCCCCACTTCGGCAGCCAGCTCCGCCCCTCCCATGGAAGTTATCTCATCAGCGTGGATTTTGGGCTTAAGCCCTGCCTCACCGGCAGCCGTAAGTATCCTGCGGCTTTCTTCCACAGAAAAAGCCTTCTCCTCACAGAAAACATCGCAAAATTCGGCCAGTTCCCGCTCACAAACCGGAGGCAAAACTTCCTCAATCATGAACTCGATAAATTCTCCTGAGCTGCCTTCATATTCTACCGGCAGGGCGTGAGCGCCCATAAAAGTGGCAGCAATATCAACAGGATGATCTCTGTCCAGAGCCTGCATAATTTCCAGCTGTCTCAGTTCGGTCTCTTTATCCAGACCATAGCCACTTTTACCTTCAACCGTGGTTATGCCCAGCTCCAGCATATAATTAAGACGTTCCCGGCCCCGACTGTAAAGATGGCGGGCAGAAGCCTGGCGGGTAGCCTCGACAGTGTTGACAATTCCCCCGCCCCGGTCCATTATCTCCTGATAGGAAACCCCCTGCAGCCGCCAGCTGAACTCATCAGCCCGGGTTCCGGCAAAAATAAAGTGAGTATGAGGGTCCACAAACCCCGGTATCACAGTATTTTCCCGGGCATCTATAATCCGGCAGGTGCAGTCAACTTCATCAGCAAGAACTTCCTGTTCCCGACCTACTTTTTCTATCTCACCATTTTTAATTTTGATGGCTGCATTTTCGATGATCTCCAGGTCATCCATGGCCTCACCCCGCCGGGCAGAGGACCCCTGCGGGGTGGCCAGCTCGCCGATATTGCTGATGATAAGCTTGCTCATTTATAGTTCCTCCAGCAGACGGTTTTCCATGATCTGATCGGGAGAGAAGTCTTCCAGCCCCAGATAATAGTCGGCTACATCGAAGAGAGCCTGAGCGGGCAGGAGGCCGATCAGCTCGCTGCCGGCGATTTCCACCCCATAACGCTCTGCTTCAAATTTAATCATCTCGAAACTCTGATAGAGGCTGGTCCGGGTGTAATCGGTCATATTCATCGACACCTGAACCATATCTCTGTCTTCCAGATTAAGGCCGATAGCTTTGCAGAAGCGCAGCCCTCCATTAGAATGTCGGACATTGCGGGCTATCTCCTGGGCTATTTCCACATCATTGGTGGCCAGATTAACATTGAAAGCCACCAGGGGCATTCGGGCCCCAACCACAGCTGCTCCGGCGGTTTCGTGCAGTTTTTGGGGGCCATAATCCGGCTCCCATTCTGGCTTTTTAATCTTTTCTTTAAAACCTTCGTATTCTCCCCGGCGGATATCAGCCAGGTTTTCTCTTGCCGGAGTGGTAGCGGCTTCTTCATAGAGGTAGATAGGCAGATTGAATCTATCTGCCGCCGCTTCTGCCAGCTCTTGGGAGGTCCGAACACATTCTTCCATCTCCACATTGCGCACCGGAGTAAAAGGCACCACATCTACAGCTCCCAGACGCGGATGGCCGCCTTCATGCTCTTCCATATCGATGACCTCAATAGCGGCCTCCATGGCTTCCAGCATCGCATCCTTTAGAGCAGCAGGGGTGCCGATCATGGTAACCACCAGGCGGTTGTGGTCCTCATCGGGAGCAGTATCCAGCACCAGCACATCTTCCGCCTGTCTTAACGGATTCACGATGCGGTCAATTTTATCCTGATCACGCCCTTCACTAAAATTAGGCACACATTCCATTATTTTATTCATGCCAGTCCCTCCCCAGTATTGCTATGTTATCTTCGGTTGTTTCTAAAACCTGCTCTTTGAATTCTGCGGCCCTTTGTTTTAACCTGTAGGCTTTACCGCCCACCCGTTCTATAAATTTTTCGTCTTCAATCGATTCCAGATTGATCATCACATTATAATAGGCGGTATCAGCCGCTGCTTTGGCAGCAATAGCGCCGGCGGCAGCATCTGTGACAGCGTTGGGATTGCCCTTTTCGGCTATATCCACTGCTAACTCAGCAATTTCCACACTTAGCTCTATCATTTCCAGGGGGGTGGCAGCAGCATTTTTAAAAGTTCTTTGTATCTCCTGCTGGCGCTCCTCTCGCTGCTTTTCTGTTTCCTGCGGCATACGGAAAGCTTTCATAACCTGATTAAAACTTTCGGCATCTTCATCGATCAACTTCAGAGCTTTCTCTTTTTTAGCCTCCAGCAGATCTTCCAGACTTTCCAGCTCCGGGCTACTGCTGGTCACCCGGATAACCATGAGCAGTAAAGAGGCAGCCAGACTGCCATTAACCCCGGCAGCACTGCCACCTCCAGGCGTAGGATTTTCCGAAGAAAGTGTATCGGCAAATTTTTGCAAACTGTAATCTGCGTATTCCATAGCACCACTCCTTTCATAAAAAATTTTACTATATACGAACAATTTACACAAACTGCTTTGCTATTAATCAATCACCCCGAAAGCCCAGGCCTTAAAAACCCAGATTCAAACCCAGGCGAAAATTAGCCCCGCGAAAATTGGAGAGAGGCCCATCATCCACCGGTCTATCAGCAATCTCCCATTTCGAGCCAAAATCATGTGATAACAGATAGCCGGCGGTAAAATTCAATCCCAGAAAATTGGTAAGGCGATAATACAGATTGGCCTGAGGTTGTAAAGCTACAAAACTTTTCTCCATAGTCACAGAATTATGGCTGTCACCGGCTACATCCTCGACTATTTGGGAAAAGTCATCCGGATGATCAGCTATCAGAGATAATTCTTTCTCGCCGCCGCCCAGCATTACTCCCAGGGCCAGATCAATATCGTCCTCTACATAGACTCCATGTTCATAGAGAAATCCGCCAAACCCAACATCCAGTATAGCTTTTTGCTGACCTTCACTGGATTCTACCGAGCCGCCAAGACCAAAACCGCCAAATCTATGACCCCTTCTGGAGCCGCCGGAACCTCCTCCCCCCATCATAAAAATAGTGCTGCTTAAATCTGCAAAACCTTCTGCCTGTAAAATATCATTAAGTTCCGACAAGTCAGCCCGCATTATTCCAGCTGCAAAACCACCGCCAGCTCGAATATCTCGGCCAAAAGCCTGCTGTCTGACCATTTCCTCTTCCAGCTCCAGCTCAACTGACTCTGAAGCGGGTAAATCTTCCGGAGCTTCCTCCGCATTTACAGAAATAATGCCACCGGAAAATAGCAAAAATGCACAGATAAAGGCTGCGACAATTTTTTTCATTTTTATTCCTCCTGTAAAAAACCCGTAGTGTCAAAAGATTTGCGACAGTACCAGAACAGCCATCCCCACCAGAATCCCGCTGAGCAGGGTATAACCCAGACATTTTTTCACGATATTACCCTCGGCTCCTTCCAGCCCCACAATAGCTGTGCCCATGATAATTTTAGCAGGGGCCACAGCCGAACCCAGTGAACCTCCGATGGACTGAGCTGCAGCAATCATATGAGGAGAAAGGTCCAGAAGGTCAGCTGTATTAACCTGAAAAGCACCGAATAGAACGTTGGAGCTGGTATTGCTGCCGGTGAGAAAAGCACCTAAAATCCCGATCAGGGGTGAGAGAACGGGAAAAATTCCCCGGCCCAATCTGCCCATTCCCCGGGCAAATATGGTCACCATGCCTGAGTCATTCATCACAGAAGCTAAAATCATCAGCAAAAATACTGTCAGCACCGATGAGCTGGCCCGGCGATAGCTGTCGGCAAAAATCATCCCTATCTCCTCGCCGTCGATAAATTCAGTTTTCCGGTAAAGCAGCAGGCCGACACCGGCAGACAGAACTAAAAAGAAAAAGGGATGAGTGAAAAAACCTATGGGAGAAAAATTGGTTTCAGCCCCTACTGCAAAACCCAGCCCGGTGGTATAACCCGGAAAAGAAAAGGCCAGTTCCCAGTCGGGCAAAAACACCGCCAGCGGAGGAACCTGGGTTATCAATACTGACAATATCAAAACCAAATAGGGGAAAAGAGCATATTTTAAGGGCATAACCTGGCTGGCATCACAATCGACAGCTTTTTCCGGGCCCGTATGATAAAGCAAAAGTAGCAGAAACAGAGCTGAACCTGTCATTCCCGCCAGCAATGATCCTATATGGGGGAAACCCAAAAACGCGGCCACCCATAACGTTAACCCCATGGCCAGTCCCCCGGAAAGAATATATTTGAACTGATTTTTTACTGCCTGCCAGCCCCCGTAAACATGCACCGTGAATATTCCGGTGGTAAAAATAGGAAGAAAAAATAATAAAGCCATGGTGGTGCCCAGCTGCAATGCTTCCAGACCGGTAACCAGCTGCAGAGCGTAAAAAGATGAGCCCATAGAGCCAAAACTTATGGCCCAGGAATGACCTATAAGTACTGTGATCAGAGCAATAATCGGTTTATAGCCGATACCGGTCAACATCGCTCCTACGATGGCCACCGGCACGCCAAAACCGGTAATTCCCTGAATAAAACCGGAAAAAGCCCAGCTCAAACCCAGAAGTTTTAGGGTTTTATCGCCCCCCAGACCGTTGATATAAGTTTTCATGGAGGCAAAACCGCCGGCAGTTTCCACAATATTATAGAGCAGCACAGCCCCTATAATAATCAATATTACATACAGGCTAAGTACTGCCCCCTTGCCGGTTGAAATTGTGAGCTGATAGGGAGCAACCTGAAAAACTGTCAGGGCTAAAAAACAGGCCAAAATTAAACTCAAACCGGCCGCCAGGCGGGAGGAAACCTCTAAATAGGAGATCAAAAATAGCAGCAGAGCTATAGGAAGCAGAGCTGTAAACCAGTATATTACATTGAATTCCATTTACTATTCCTCCATCTGTGTCTGCCAGTACCATTACGAGGCTAAATTAAATATTCAGCCCTGGCTATCCGGAGAACTGAACCACCACTTAAATGTAGACTGAAATTGCAAAGATGAAATGAATGGTGGCCAGTAAAATCGTTAACCGGGCTAAATTTTTATGGGTGCTGAACGAAAACCGGCGAATACCTTTGCGCGTCAACACCATTACTGAAGCAGTGGCAACCAGGCTGATATAGGTTATTATTCCCAGCCAGCCCGCCAGGGGCAAACCCCAGAGCATCCGGTAAGCTAAATTTTGAATAGCTGTCATAATTTTTCACCTCTTGTTATAATTAAATTCGAGATAATGGTGAAAAAATCCTGCTCTGACGGCAGGCCAGGAATGTTGAGTAGTTTACTTGATTTTATCGTTTAATTGTATTAAAATGATTCTAGAGCAGGAAAAAAATGGAGGGATGTAAAATGACAAATCTACTCGTAGTTTATTACAGTGCTTATGGACATACTTTTGAGATGGCTGAAGCTGCTGCCGATGCTGTCAAAAACGATGATAACTATAATGTGAGGCTGAGAAAAATTCCCGAATTTGAACAGGCCCGCCAGGCCATGTCCGAACAGGAAGCTTATGTACAGGCCCAGGAGGCACAAAGTGAGGTGGAGGAAGCTGCTCATGACGATCTGCTGTGGGCTGATGGCATCGTCTGGGGTATTCCCACCCGATTTGGAAACATGCCCGCTCAGATCAAACAGTTTATCGATACCGCCGGCGGGCTCTGGGCAGAGGGTAAACTGGAAGGCAAAGCAGCCGGAATCATGACCAGCACCAATACCCCTCATGGAGGCCAGGAGACCACCATTATTACTTCTATGATACCACTTTTGCACCTGGGAATGATCTTTGTAGGCTCAACCTATGGGGAAAACCCCGAGATGATGTCAGATAAATTTATCGGTGGTTCGCCATATGGTCCTTCAACTATTGCCGGTTCCGATGGCAGCAAGACACCCGCCGCAGAAGATCTTAATATGGCGGCTACCCTGGCTGAAAGAGTGGGCAGGGTTGCCAGAGGTCTTAAACAGGTAGAGGAGGTGTAAACATGGCCGATAAAGAAAATAAAGTTGCGGAAAATGTAGAAGGTCCCTTTTATGTCGACGATACCTGTATCGCCTGTGAAATGTGTATAGGTGATGCTCCGGACAACTTTGAAATGGGCGATGAGTTCGCCTACGTCAAAAAACAGCCGGAAACAGATGAGGAAGAAGAACAGTGTACAGAAGCTATGATGAACTGTCCTGTTGATGCTATAGGCGATGATGGTTAATACAGGCTCAGCATAGCATACGGTAACGGGCTCAGCTTAAATTCCCTGCCAGCAGTGACTGTTAATCTGGCGGGGAATTTATTTTTTACTTACATTAATTACCACCTCAACCATGCATTATCTGCCGCCGGAAAGCTCTTGCAGGAATTTTGCAGACCATGTGGAAGAATATTTACAGGAACTATTCTGTGTTTTAGCCGGCAGCTAAATTAATAGCCGGGTATAATTGCCTTTGTCCTGATCATTGCTGCCTGACTGTTAAGATTTAAACAATAATAGCTGGTAATTTCCCGGGGAGGGTTTGCCATGAAATGTCCTTACTGTCAACAGCAGGTAGAAGTAGAGGATAATTTTTGTCGGCACTGTGGTCAGAGATTAAAAGATAATGCTAATTTTCCCCTGGATGAACAGCAAAAGGGAGCGGCCGATCGTCCTGGAACCGGGGGTAAACCATTACCACATGTTAATCAGGAAATTAAACTGGAAGAAACAGGAGAAGGACAGACCGGGAAATATGACAGCCGCGTGGTGGGGAAAAGGGATGATATGCTGGTTATTCTCCAGCCTTTTGTCCAGGAAGAGCCGGTAAAATTTACTGCCGGACAGGAAATAAACATCTTATTTGCTCCGGGGTCTGCCGCCTATAAATTTCCCGGAGAGATCAAAGAGGTCCAGACCGAACCTTTTCCCGCCCTGCTGGTGACAAAACCGGAAGCTAAGGATATAGAAAAAATTCAGCGCCGGGACTATTTTCGACTGGAGGTAGAACGCCGGGTATGGTATCGCCCCATAAATCATCTGGATGAACCGCTGGAAGAAGATTTCACCAGGTCTAAAAGTCTGGAAGTTAGTGGCGGAGGCATGAAGTTAATTATGTTCGATATCAGCGAAAATGACGTCAATCAGCTACGCCTGGAAGTCAAGCTGGCTATTCCCCCCCTGGAAGATAAATCCATAAAAGCTCGCCTGGTGAATATTTATGAGGATATCGCAAGTGAAGAGGGAATAGTGGCAGGAATTAAGTTTACCGACATCCATTATGAAGTCAGAGATGAACTCATGGGCTGGCTGTTTGAAAAACAGCGCCAGCAGAGAGAGAAAGGACTTATATAATATGAATTTGAAATCTTTGCAGATGCTGGTAAAATTAGCCGATAAAGGGAGTTTTTCTGCGGTGGCTGAGGAATTAGATGTGAGCCAGCCCGCGGTCAGTATGCAGATTAATTCTCTGGAGGAAAAGTTCTCAGTGGAGCTGGTAAGCCGCCAGGATAAGAAGGTTAACCTGACTCCCGCCGGCAAAATTGTCTATCATCATTCCCGCCAGATGATTGAACAGTGGAATCAGCTGGAGATGGAAGTTAAAAAGCTGCAGGATGAGCATTTTGACCAGTTAATTCTGGGGGTAAGCACCATTCCTTCGACCTATATGGCACCGGAGCTGCTGGCCACCTTCTGCCAGAAGTTTCCCGAAGTCGAGATATCTTTACAGGTAGGTGACAGCAAAGAAGCGATCCAGAAACTGAAAAACCGCGAGGTAGATTTGATAATAGTTGGCACCAGACCTAAAGGCAACAATTTGCATACTCTGCCTGTTTATCAAGATAAACTTAAGCTTATAGTACCGGCAGACGACAATCTGGCCGCACAGTCGCTGGTCAAAATCAGGGATATCCTGCGCCGAAAAATTTTGATCCGGGAACAGGGCTCAGGCACCCGCAAAGCCATGATGTCAGGTCTGGAGCAGGTCGGCATCTCTGAACCGGATTTAAATACCAGAGCAGAGCTGGAAAGCAATGAAGCTGTCATCTCGGCTGTAGAGGCCGGGCTGGGTATATCTTTTATTTCGCGGCTGGCGGCCGAAAAAGCTGAAGCTCAGGGGCGGATAACCCAGATAGAAGTAGAGGATATGGAGATTACCCGCAATTTTTACCTGGCTGTACATGAAAATAGAAAAGATGAGCTTATGCTCAAAAAGTTTATTGATATAGCGCAAAATTTCGCCTGATATCTATTTTTAACTTCCAGCTACCTTGACATCTGCGAATATCTCAGTTAGAATGTTAGGTGAGTGAATATATTAACATAAACTGCAGGTCTCTTCCTGCTTATTTTTTTGCCAGTTAAATAAGTAATACTTATACTTGCTATAAATAATCTTTATTTAAGTGCTCAGGTTTTCAGACTGGTTCTAAATATTTCTTCCTGCAAATATTAAAAATTAATCAATATGAGAAGTTAATCTTTTAATCATACATGCAAATAAAAAACATAGGAGGTAAAAAAGATGAGCGATAACAAATTCATTATTGTTAGTGGAGGCATAATTGGCCTGCTGGCAGCACTGCTGGTAAGATTTGGCAACCCGGTAAATATGGGGATATGTATGGCCTGTTTTTTCCGGGATGTTGCCGGAGGTCTGGGGCTGCACCGGGCAGACGTGGTGCAAAATTTGCGGCCCGAAATCATGGGGTTCGTACTGGGAGGCTTCCTGCTGGCCAGCATTAAGGGGGAGTTAAAACCCCGGGCAGGATCAAATCCCCTGCTGCGATTTATCCTGGGAATGTTTATGGCTATAGGAGCTCTGGTATTTCTGGGCTGTCCCTGGCGTATGATTTTGCGTTTGAGCGGTGGTGACCTCACTGCTATTTCCGGTCTTGTTGGTTACATAGCCGGAATCTATGTGGGAGTAGTTTTTCTCAAACGCGGCTTTTCTCTGGGAAGAGCCCACCACGAAGTAAACAGAGGAAGTGTCTATCTGATTCCTGTCATCTTTGTGGGAGTTTTAGCTCTGCGTCTGGTACAACCGGAATTTATCTTTTTGAGTGAAGCTGGACCAGGCTCTATGTTTGCCCCTGTAGGTTTAGCTTTAGGTGCAGGTCTGATTGTGGGTGGTGTCGCCCAGCGCAGTAGAATCTGCACAGCCGGTGCTTTTCGCGATATGTTTATTATTCGCGATAATCATCTGCTCAACGGTGTTTTGATGATATTTCTGGTAGCCCTTATCGGCAACATTGTTCTGGGCCAGTTCCAGCTGGGTTTTGCCGATCAGCCCGTAGCCCACAATGAAATCATCTGGAACTTTCTCGGCATGGTCATCGTGGGGATAACTGCAGTTATGCTGGGAGGCTGCCCGCTGCGGCAGACAATACTGGCCAGTGAGGGAGATCTGGATGCTGGTTTGACTGTCTTTGGCTTAATTGTAGGCGCAGCTTTTGCCCACAACTTCGAACTTGCCGCTTCTCCTGACGGAGTTGGCTTTAACGGTCAGGTGGCCACTATAGCTATTCTGGCAGCTGTGTTGATTATCGGGGTGGTTAATGTTTATCAAAATAAACAGGCTCTCTCCGGTTAACCAGGTAAAAAGCTGTAATGTCTAGACCGGACACCCGCTTAATCACTATTTTGGCAGCAAATAAGCAATTGCCTGCTGCGGCTGCTGCTGCCGGGTCAGATAGAAACGATAGCTGCAGCAGTTTTCTGCAAAAATTTTTATGAAAGAGCCTCGCTTTCAACTATATTATCGCTTATAGAAGGAGGAATAAACATGTCAGAAGAAACTATAGATACTTCGGGACTTTCCTGTCCGCAGCCTTTGATGATGGTGAAAGAAGCACTGGAATCGAAAAATGAGGAATTTTCTGCTATAATAGATACAGAGGTGGCCCGGGAAAATATAACCCGATTTTTAGAAGACCGGGGGACGGAATTCGACGTAGAAGAGCGTGAAGATAAGTATATCTTCAAAATCAGCGGTTAATCGGGAGCAAGGTAATTAAGTATCATAACAGATAATTCTGCAGAATTAGGATGTGGTATTTTTGTCAGAAACAATGGATATTTTGCTCACCTTTCATGCTACTTCAGCCGCCATGCGGGCGGAAAAATGCTGTCAGGCGGAAGAAATGGAGGCCAAATTGCGGCCTGTCCCGCGGGAATTGAGCTCTTCCTGTGGGCTGGCCCTGGAATTAAACCAGGTGAGATTAGCCAGTTTGAAGGAAACTTTAAAAGCCAATAATATCGATACGGAAGCTATCTATCATGATGATGCTGGCTATGAACAGATAGAGTGAACCAAATAAAGCTAACAGGAGAGAACAGCAACAGAGCGTATAGCTGATAATCTGGAAAGGAGAGCAGGAGCAATAATGGAGGAAGAAACTATATATCTGGATAATGCGGCAACATCACACCCCCGGCCTCAGGCAGTCATTGATGCCGTATGCAATTATCTGTCACAGCTGGGGGCTAATCCCGGGCGCAGCGGTCACAGCAGTTCCCTCCAGGCCGGCAGAATGATACTGGAGACCCGTGAACGGCTGGCTGAATTTTTTGCCACAGATAGCCCGGAAAATGTAATTTTTACCCAGAATGTAACTCATGCTATCAATCTGGTGCTTCACGGCTATCTGGAGCCGGGAGATCAGGTTATAACCACCAGATATGAACACAATTCCGTGCTGAGACCGCTGACCCACCTGCAGGAACAGCGCCAAGTATCTGTGGAGTATCTTCCGGTGCAGATCGACGGCACCATAGCCCCAGAAGACCTAACCCGGCTTAAAACCGATAAAACCAGCCTGCTCATTATCAACCATGCTTCCAATGTTTCGGGAGCTGTGCTGGATATAGCTGCAGCTGACAGCTGGGCTAAAACACACGACATTCCCCTGCTGGTGGATACTGCCCAAACTGCCGGCAGCCTTAACTTCGACTGGTCTCAGGTAAAGCCGGAATTTTTATGTTTTACCGGGCACAAAAGTCTGATGGGGCCGACGGGAATTGGCGGCTTAATTATCTCCCCGGAGATGGTAGAACAGACCGATAGTTTTGTGCGGGGAGGTACAGGCAGCAAATCTGATCAGCTAAATCAACCGACAGTTTTACCCGATAAATATGAGGCGGGCACGGTTAATGCGGCTGGAGCTGCCGGACTTAATGCCGGTTTAAAATATCTGGAGCAAACGGGCCTGAAAACTATTAAAGAACACAAACTGGAACTGACCTCTCGCTTTTACCAGGGGGCAAAAGAGCTGCCCCAGATAGAGGTAGCAGGCCCGGGTCTAAGCCCGGAGCGAACCAGCACCATATCGCTCACTTTTGCCGGGGCCGATCCGGCCGAAGTCTCCCTGATTTTAGACCGGGAATATAATATTATGACCAGGTCCGGGCTGCACTGCGCACCGCTGGCTCACAGAGAGCTGGGAACCTATCCGGCCGGTACACTGCGCTTCAGCCTGGGATTTTTTAACACCGAACAGGAAGTCGATAAAACTCTGACGGCATTGAAAGAGGTGATTAACTGATGAGCACACAATCACAGCCACCCAGACTGACAGAATACAGCTCAGCTTCCGGTTGAGCAGCCAAAGTTGGACCAGAGGATCTGGTCCAGATTTTATCCGGCCTGGATTTCAGCAGTGATGATGAAAATCTGCTGGTTTCTCTCCAGGATAGTGACGATGCCCTGGTTTATAAGTTCAATGAAAATCAGGCTCTGATCAAAAGCCTGGACTTTTTCACCCCGGTGCTGGATGATCCCTATCTATTCGGCCAGGCAGCCGCTGCCAATTCTTTCAGCGATATTTACGCGATGGGCGGCAGACCCACTCTGGCTTTGAATATCTGCTGTTTTCCGGACTCTTTGGACAAAAAAATCCTGCAGGAGATACTGCGCGGCGGAGTCGATAAAGCCCGAGAAGCCGGAGCTATCATCGGGGGCGGCCATACAGTAGAAGATGATGAGCCCAAATACGGACTTTCAGTTACCGGCACAGCCCATCCCCAAAAAATTATCACCAATGGAGGAGCAGAAGCCGGAGACAAACTGGTAATGACCAAGGCTCTGGGCACCGGCATTATGGCTACTGCTCTGAAGGCCGATTTTGTCAAAGCAGAAGCCGATACGCCCTTTGTAAAATCCATGCTGCGCCTTAACAGCTCCCTGCTTGAGATCAAAGATAAGTTCAAACTTAAAGCCTGTACCGATGTCACCGGTTTTGGTCTGGCTGGTCATCTGCTGGAAATTTTGCAGGCTTCACAGACAGGCTGTCAGATTCGGGCCGAGAAAATTCCCTATTTCTCACAGGTGCCGGCAATGATGAATTCAGGTTTGATACCCGGCGGTCTTTATAAAAATCAGGATAATTTTGCCGATAAGGTGAATTTTTCCGTGAAAGAGAGCAAATCCCGAAAGATTATGCAGGATTTGATTTTTGACCCCCAGACTTCCGGAGGACTTCTGCTGGCAGTGCCTGCTGAGGAAGCTGAAGATCTGACAGCAGATCTTAAACAGCTGGGGGAAAAGGCAGCAGTTATCGGCGAATTTACAGCCGGTGAGGTGAGCCTGGAAGTGCAAAGTTAGACAAAAGTAGATCATAGTATGTATTTGCCAAATGAGGAAATTGTATTATTTATGGTTAGGATTTGGGGGTCTATGAAGGCTTTTTCCAGCCCTTCTCGAATAAAATTAAATAGGAATTAATGATTTTAGTCACAGGAGGAGGGCAAAAAATGAGCTGGGAACATGAAGTGCCTGAAGAATTAGCCGAAAATATTGTCGATATTTTACATGAAGTAACCGGCAATAATGTACAATTTATGGGAAACAGGGGAGAAATAATTGCAACCACCCAGCCCGAAAGACTGGGAGATATCCACGAAGGTGCCCAAAATGTAATGGCAGGTAGAGACGATTACGCTGCTATTACCTGTGATGAAGCTGAAGAAATGGAAGGGTGCCTTCCCGGCTATACCGGACCTATAGAGTATGAAGGTGAAAGGATAGCCTGTATAGGCATTACCGGTTCTCCCCAGGAGGTAAAACCGCTGCAAAAAATGGCCGCCATGGTGGTCAGCAGAGAGATCTCGCAGGAAAAGGCCCGGCAAAAACGCACGGAGACAATCAACGAAGTTTTTGCCAAAATTGAGGAGGCTTCTGCCACCGCCCAGCAGCTGACAGCCAGTGCCCAGGAAATTTCCAGCCAGGCTAAAAACACCGAAGAACTGCTGGAAGATGTTAATGAAAGTCTGAATAAGACCGAAAAAATATATTCCACCATCAGGAAAATAGCCGAAAAAACAACTATCCTGGGGTTGAATGCCTCCATAGAGGCAGCGCGACTGGGTGATGAAGGAGCCGGTTTTAATGTGGTAGCAGAGGAGATTAGAAATCTCTCGGAGAATTCCAAGCAGTCTATAGCGGAAATAGATGAAATTCTGACAGAAATTCGCAAACAAATGGATAAAATTAATGAAACCGCTTTTGACACCAGCTCTATAACCTCTGAACAGGCCCAGTCCGTGGAAAGTCTGACGGAAAATATAGTAGAAATCCAGGAAATTATGGAGACCATTCTGGAAGACTGAGAACAGAATGCCAGCAACAGCACTGTCCTGCGGACACCCGACAGCAAACAGCCAGTTTTAAAACCCTTTTTTCTGACCCTCCCAGGGTGGTTTTTCCCCCTGTTTGAACTCCTCCACTCCCGGCCCCCCCAGCCTGCGCAGACGCCAGATACCATATACATAACTTAAAACTAAAACCAGAATTGTAAAGGGCCAGCCCAGAAGGGTATTGGCCCAGGTTAACTGTTTGGCTTCCCCGATTCTAAACAGCAAAATTTGCAGGGTCAACCGGACTGCCAAAAAACCGGTCCACATCCAGGTTACTTCGCGATACGCAGGCTTAACATCCTGACGCCAGAACCATTTTAGGGGCCAGCCGCGGGTCAGATGACTGGCCCAGGCAGCCAGCGGCTTACCTACAAACTGACTTATCAAAGTCAACAACAGCAGTATTATGCTGGTAACTATAGCAGGAATAAAGTAGCTGGCAGCACTCCTGGTTAAATAAGCCAGTCCGGAAGCCAGGCTTACTCCAATAAATCCCCCCAGGGCATAGAACCAGTTCTGCCGGCGCAGCAGTCGCATTATACCGAAAATTACTGCCACACTTAAAGCAGCTATAAGTGCGATATTCAGCCCCAGAATTCTATTGATGATGAGAAAAATTAAAGGCGGCAGCAGGGCATCAAAAGTCCGCCCGGAACCGATCGTTTTTAATTCATCTATGATTTCACTGAGGCTAACATTCATTTTGCTCACTCCTGTAATTGCCGGGGCTTATAAAGTATTGGAAGCTATAAAGCGAAGTGATACTGGAAATTTTTCAAATTCAGGGACAGTAACATGGCCAAAAAATCGTGTCCCCGGCTCAGGATGTGCCGGGCTGAGCGCAAGCTCAGGGAAAGACTTTCGGGAGGGAAAATTATGTTAAAAAGAAAAATTATCGGTATCATCTCAATTTTTTTCCGGCAGAGACTATAAAATTTCTAAATCACTGGTATTGGACCTGATATACTGTAGGGTTTCATCATCAATTTCTTCGTCCACAATAAAAACATCAAAACTGGAAAGCTGACAGATCTTATAGGGGGATTTCCGGCCTAATTTTGTCCTGTCGGCCAGTAAAACCGATTTAGTAGCTGCCGATATAATTTCATTTTTGAGTGAAACTTTCTCTAAAGTTGGGGTAGATAAATTCAAATTGTCGTAGCTTATCGAATTGGCCCCTATAAAACTTATGTCTACATAGACTGAATTTATAAAATCGACGGCCTCGCTTCCTACTATTGAGCCAACTTTATTTTGAATTTTACCGCCTACACATATTAATTCGATGGAGGGACATTTGTGCAGCTCCAGCATAATATAGATATCATTGGTTATAATTGTTGCTTCCATACACTTTAACTGCTTGGCCAGAGAAAAGGTAGTGGTTCCGGCATCCAAAAAAATCGTATCATTGGGATTTACCAGTTTTTCAGCTTTCTTGCTTATCTGATCTTTTAATTTTTTATTTTTAATTTTTTTGGTGTTAAATGGCACTTCATCATTAATTATGTTTTTTCTAATCGCCCCGCCTCTTGTCCTGATAATCAGATTATTATCTTCTAGCTTATTTAAATCCCGTCTGATTGTCATTTCAGATACCTGAAATTCTTCTGCCAGCTCCTTAACCTCCGCCTGGTCTCTGGCTGCCAGAATATTCTTTATCTCTTCCCGCCTTTCTGCCGGATTCAAATTCAACGCCCCCTTTAACTTTTTCCCCTGAAAGTTAAAAGTTATCTGATAATATCAAACAGATATCAGGATAAAACTGTTTGATGTTATCAATTAAATGATTGTTATTAACATAATTACAGGTTGAAAGCTAAATTCCTGCTTAATATAGTGATTTTTTAAAACAATAAACAATTGGGGACTTTTGTTTGAAAAAATGGTTCTTCTCCAGAACCGTTGGTGAAATTGCTATATATGCTGGATTACCAGGACTACTTATACCTTTAATTACCGGGGCTTATAAAGTATTGGAAGCTATAAAGCGAAGTGATACTGGA
>CAZVMQ010000032.1:0-18777 GCA_964628755.1 uncultured Halanaerobiaceae bacterium | reverse complement strand
ACCAGCATAAACTTTGAGCTTTTTCTGCATCTTTCTCCCCAGAGTATTATTGGGCAGCATACCTTTTACAGCTTCTTCCACAATTAACTCGGGCCTGTCTTCACGCAGATGCTCATAGGGTATTTTTTTCATACCTCCGGGATAATGGGAATGCTGAATATGCCTTTTTTGCTCCCATTTATTACCGGTCAATTCAACCTTTTCGGCATTAATAACGATCACATAGTCACCGGTATCAACATGGGGAGTATATTCAGGCTTATGTTTCCCCTTCAGGATGCGTGCAATTTCAGACGCCATCCTTCCCAGAGTCTTACCTTCGGCATCTACCACGTACCAATTCTGGTCTACCTCATCTGGCTTGGCCATATAAGTGGACATAATTTTACCTCCTTTAATAACGAAAACTTAAGCAAAATTTTCTTCGTAATATATTTTGGTCAGGGTCAATCCACAGGCAGCGGCAGTGTAACCGGCTGCCTCTCTATCCTCAGCCTTAATTATGGTCTTCATCTCCTCTGGTTCTCTTTTCTCCAGACCGACTTCAATCAGTGTTCCTGCAATAATTCTCACCATATTATAGAGAAAACCCGAACCTGTTATCTCAATCCAGATATCCCGATCATTGGGCTGATAGACTTCAGCCCGGAAAATCTCACGCACCGGGTTATTACTATAACAACCTTGAGACCGAAAAGAAGAAAAGTCTTTTTCTCCTACAAGATGGGCTGCTGCCTTTTGCATAGGGACAACCTGAAGATCTTTATAATGAAAATAACTATATCGATGTTTAAAAATTTGTGGGAAATCACCATTATCTATGCGGTAACGATAGGTCTTGGCTCGGGCATCAAATCGGCTGTGAAAATCATCGGCTGTTTTTTCTGCCTGCCAGCAGATAATATCCTCCGGTAGATCGCCATTTATGGCCAGTGCAATCCTATCTTCCGGTATATCAACTGTCATATCAAAATGAGCAATCTGAGCCCGGGCATGGACCCCGGCATCAGTCCGGCAGGCTCCTTTGACATCAGTCAGGCCCGGATCATAATTTTTGATCACCCTGTGCAGCTGCTGTTGGATAGTAGCATCGGTGTTTTTTTGCATCTGCCAGCCGCTATAATCTGTGCCATCATATGCTATATAAAGTTTAACCCGCTGCATGCTCTGTGTCCTCTCCCTAAAATAGACTTATGATTATTGCTATCCCTATCATCAATATCAGGACGGCCACATCTCTTTTCTGCAAAGCCAGTTCATTAAGTCGGGTCCTGTTCATTCCTCCTCTATAACACCGGGACTCCATGGCCAGCGCCAGTTCATCAGCCCGGCGAAAAGCACTTATAAACAGCGGCACCAGAAGTGGAACTAAACTTTTGGCTCTTTGGATGATATTCCCGCTTTCAAAATCAGCACCTCTGGCTTTTTGAGCTTTCATAATTTTATCCGCCTCTTCCATCAGTGTGGGAATAAATCTTAAGGCTATGGTCATCATCATTGCCAGCTCGCCGGCTGGCACCCCGAATTTGGCCAGAGGTTTTAATAAATATTCTATACCATCAGTCAGCTGCAGAGGAGAAGTGGTCAGAGTTAAAAGCGAAGTGAACATAATCAGGAGTAATATACGACTGACCATAAAAAATCCAGTCGATACTCCTGCCTCCTCAATTCTTATAAACCTCCACTGCCAGATCACCTCTCCGCCTCTGGTTAAGAAAATATGGAGAAAAAGAGTTATTAAAACCAGAAAGAAAACCGGTTTTAAGCCTCTAAGAACTCTCTTAACTGGCAGCTTAGCCAGTAAAGTTATGGCTGCTGTTAATAATAAAAATAGACCAAATCCCCAAAAAGTATCCACCAGAAATAATACAGTTATCATAATTATGGTTATCAAAATTTTAACCCTGGGATCCAGCAGATGGACTATGGAATTTCCCGGTATATGCTGTCCGATCGTGATATCTGTCAGCATAATTTTCTCTCCCTGGATACTGAACTGTCCTGAAGTGCCTGGAGAATTTCATCCCTGGCCTCATCCATGGTAAATATATTGCTCTTTACCGGCAGACCTCTTTCCTTCAGTTGATTTAAAATCATGGTTAAAGGAGGTAAATCCAGGGCTAAATCCTGGAGATATTCCTGGTTTTTAAATACTTCTTCCGGTCTTCCGTCCAGCGCAATCTTACCATTATCCATTACTATAACTCTGCTGGCCAGCCTGGCAACCTGTTCCATACGATGGGTTATAAGGATAATTGTAAATCCTCTTTCCTGATGTAAATCCTGAAGCAGCTGCAAAAGTTTCTTTCTGCCGGTAGGGTCAAGTGCAGCTGAAGGTTCATCAAGGATTAACACCTCGGGCTGTAGAGCCAGAACCCCCGCAATGGCCACCCGTCTCTGCTGACCACCGCTTAAATTAAAGGGAGAACGGTCCTTGAATTCTTCGTAATTCAACCCCACCAGTTCCAGAGATTTTTGCACTCTGTCGTTAATCACATCTTCAGCCAGACCCAGGTTTTTAGGGCCAAAGGCGATATCTTCTGCCACAGTTTCTTCAAACAGCTGATGTTCAGGATACTGAAATACCAGGCCCACTTTCTGTCTCACATCTTTGAGTGAGATGTTGTCACCGAAGATATCCTGATTTTGAAAGTATACCTTACCTTCTGTGGGTTCTATTAAACCATTCATGAGTTGAGCTAGAGTGGATTTTCCTGAACCTGTATGGCCTACCAGTCCGATAAACTCTCCTTTTTCGATGGAAAGATTAATATTATCAAGAGCTACTATGGGATCTTCCAGTTCATATACATGTTTTATCTCGGAAAGCTTTATCAGCATAGAGCCTCCACCAGCCCTTCTGGTGTCAACACGCTGGGTATTTCTATTCCGGCATTTCTCAGCTCTGCAGCTAATTCTACAGCTGGTGGCACTTCCAGGCCTGCTTCCGCAATAAGCTCTGAATCGGCAAATATATCCTCGGGGGGAGCTGCTGCAAGAATTTTACCGGCTTTCATTACCACAACCCTATCAGCTGCTACCACTTCTTCCATGAAATGAGTAATATAAACCACAGTAATATTTTCTTCTTGATTAAGTTTTTTTACTGTATCCAGAACTTCTCTTCTGCCCTGCGGATCAAGCATGGCAGTAGGTTCATCAAGAGCAAGACAATCAGGCAGCATGGCTATAATACCGGCTATGGCAACCCGCTGTTTTTGTCCCCCGGAAAGTTTATGAGGGGGGTGGGATTGATAACCATCCATATTCACCTGACTTAAAGCATTATCGACTCTGGTACGTATCTCTGCCGAAGGCAGAGCTAAATTTTCCGGACCAAAAGCCACATCATCTTCTACCAGAGTTGCTACCAGTTGATTGTCGGGGTTTTGAAAAACCAGACCCACTTTCTGCCTTATATCCCAGGTATTATCAGGGTTAGAAGACAATTTACCATCTATATAAACTTCGCCTTCATCCGGTATTAAAAGTACATTTAGGAGTTTAGCCAGAGTAGATTTACCCGATCCATTGGCACCCACAATTCCAATGAACTCGCCCCGTTCAATAGATAAATTTATATCAAGCAGAGCTGGTTCATCCTGTTCTTCATATGAAAATTCTACTCCTTGTAATTCAATCAGGCTCATGCTTACACCCACTTACAAACTTAATTGATTAAATTTATTCCACCAGCTCCAGCAGAGCCCGTTCAGAAGCATCTCCTTTACGCGGATACATTTTTAATATCCTGGTATAGCCTCCGGGTCTATCACTAAAACGGGGAGCAATTTCGTCAAACAACCTGGTGACAACTTCTTTATCCTGTAATTCAGAATGAAGCTCCCGGCGATTTTGTAGATTACTGGTTTTAGCTTTGGTGATCATTTTTTCTGCAATAGGCTGCAGATCCTTGGCTTTAGCAAGACTGGTTTCAATTCTTTCATGTCGAAAAAACTCAGTTAACATATTTCTAAACATTGCCTTACGATGTTTGCTTTTGCGGTTAAATTTTCGCCTGGGCATCTTAAAACCCTCCTTCACTCTTCATTTTGCTTTAATTCTAGATCAAATTCATGCAGTTTATCCTTAATTTCCTGCAGTGATTTCTTGCCGAGGTTTCTAACCTTCATCAAATCATCCTCGGTTTTTTCCACAAGTTCACCAACTGTATTTATACCGGCTCGTTTTAAACAATTGGAAGATCTAACTGAAAGCTCGAGTTCCTCAATTGAGGTATCAAATATTTCATTTTTCTCTTCCTCTTCAGTCTCTACCATAATTTCTACGTCATCAATTTCTCCTGTTAAGTTGGTGAATAGCTCCAGATGTTTTACCATTATTTTACCGGCAAGACTTATAGCATCATCAGGATGAATGCTGCCATCAGTGTAAACTTCCATAAATAAGCAGTCATAATCAGTTATCTGGCCAACCCTGATATCTTCCACCCTGAAATTTGCTCTCTCTATCGGACTAAAAGATGAGTCGATGGGAATTAAACCCATAACTTCATCAAATTTTTCTTTGTTCTGCTCGGAAGTAACATAACCTCTTCCTTTTTCAACTGTAACTTCCATATCGAGTTCGCCCTCGGATGCCAGTGTGGCGATTTTATGATCTTTATTAACTATTTCTAAATCACCAGACATAGTAAAATCTCCGGCTGTGACAACCTCTTTTTCTGAGACGTGCAGATTCATCTTCTCCCGGTCCTCACCGTCATATTTTATGATGACATCCTTAAGATTGAGGACAATATCTGTAACATCTTCTACCACTCCGGGAATTGAGGTGAATTCATGCCTGACACCTTCAATTTTCACCGAAGTTATGGCAGCACCCGGCAGAGAAGAAAGCAAAATTCTGCGCATGGAATTACCCAGGGTAGTGCCATAGCCTCTTTCCAGAGGGCTAACTTTGTATTCTCCATATTTATCATCAACTTCTACTTTTTCAATTTGTGGCTTTTCAATTTCTATCATATCCGTGCACAATCCCCCTCTCTTACCATTTTCACATCAGAAGAAAAATACACCCTGCTGGTATTATAAAGAATAATACTCAACTATAAGCTGTTCGTTAATTGGATGTTCTATATCTTCACGGTCTGGCATTCTTATCACGGTACCTTCGACTTTTTCCATATTTACACTGAGCCATTCCGGGGGGTTATAGTCAGAATTTTTCTCGCGAATGTCCTGCATAAATTCCTTTTTACGGGTGGCATCTTTAATGCTAAATTCATCACCTTCCTGCATATCTCGGGAAGGAACATCTACTTTTCTGCCATTGACCAGAACATGTCCATGGTTTACCAGCTGTCTGGCCTGATCACGAGACATAGCCAGTCCGGCTCTATAGATAACATTATCGAGTCGGGTTTCCAGCAGCTGCAGAAAATTCGTACCGGTAACTCCGCGCTGCCTTTCAGCTTTTTGAAAATAATTGTGAAACTGATTTTCCATCAGGCTATACATTTTTCTTACCTTTTGTTTTTCCCGCAGCTGATTGGCATATTCTGAATCACTCCTGCGAGATTCCCCCTGCTCACCCGGGGCATATGGTCGTCTCTCGAATGCACATTTATCACTAAAGCATCTATCACCTTTTAAATATAATTTTTCACTTTCACGGCGACAGTGCTTACATTTTGCCTCTGTATATCTTGCCATCTTTTTTACTTACACCTCCTGATTAATAAATGTAGTTATACCCGTCTCCTCTTGGGAGGACGACAACCATTGTGTGGAATTGGAGTAATATCTTTTATCAAAGTTACTTCCAGTCCAGCTGACTGTAAGGCTCTAATTGCAGATTCTCGGCCTGAGCCGGGACCTTTAACAAATATTTGGATTTCCTTGAGTCCATTTTCCATGGCTTTTTCTGCTGCATTTTCGGCAGCCACCTGGGCAGCAAAAGGAGTACTTTTGCGTGAACCCTTATAGCCAGCTTTCCCGGCACTGGACCAGGCTAAAACGTTACCATCTGTATCTGTTATGGTTATTAGAGTATTGTTAAATGTAGATTTAATGTGAGCCTGACCTTTTTCAACTCTTCTCTGTTCTTTTTTACCGGATTTTTTTCTTGCTGCAGCCATCTATTCCAAAACCTCCTTTGACTATTTATTACTATCTATTACCCGCGAGATTTAACAGCAGTATCTTTAGGTCCTTTGCGGGTGCGAGCATTTGTTCTTGTTCTCTGTCCTCTTACAGGCAGACCTTTCTTGTGTCTTATACCACGATAACAGCCAATATCTTTTAATCTTTGTATATCAGCTTTTACCTGTCGACGCAGTTCACCTTCAACCTGATATTCATCTATTTCACTGCGCAGCCTTGCTATTTCTGCTTCCGTTAAATCCTTTACACGAGTATCAGGATCAACTCCGGCTGCATCTAAAATCTCATTGGCACGAGAACGTCCAATACCATATATATAGGTCAAACCAATTTCTGCTCTTTTGTTTTTGGGAAGATCGACACCTTCAATTCTTGCCATCTTTTTTCACCTCCTATTAGCCCTGGCGCTGTTTGTGTTTGGGGTTTTCACAGATAACCATTACTTTGCCATTGCGCCTAATAACCTTACATTTATCACAAATGGGCTTAACTGAGGGTCTGACTTTCATCTTTGACACCTCCAGCGAATATTTTGCCTTTAAAATTTTTAATCAGCTTTATGTCGGTAGGTAATCCTACCTCTGCTCAAATCATAGGGAGAAAGTTCTACTGTAACCCTATCACCGGGCAGAATTCTAATATAGTTCATACGCATTTTGCCAGAAACATGTGCCAGAACTTCATGTCCATTGTCCAGCTCTACTTTGAACATGGCATTGGGTAAAGGTTCCAGCACTTCACCTTCCACTTCAATGGGTTCTTCTTTATCAGTCATAATTAGCTTGATTCCCCCTTGTTCAAAAGGTACAGACCTGTTAATTTTTCCGTCACTTCAGGCCTACCCTTTATTATAGCACATCTGACCAATCAGTCAAAGAAATTTACAGCCTGCTCATAATCAGGGGATCTCCCTCAGTCAGAGCGATAGAATCTTCCCAGTGGGCGGAAAGGCTGCCATCTTTTGTTACCACTGTCCACCCATCATCTCTGGTTTTAACTTCAAATCCACCAATATTGACCATTGGTTCTATAGCCAGGGTCATTCCCTTTTTCAATTTTGGCCCCTGTCCTGGCGGTCCAAAATTGGGAATTTGCGGCTCTTCATGCATATCTCGGCCTATCCCATGACCGACATATTGTCTGACCACAGAAAATCCATTTGCTTCTGCTTCTTCCTGAACCGCATGAGAAATGTCGGTGAGATTGTTGCCGGTCACCGCCTGTTCAATGCCTTTATCTAAAGCATTTTTGGTTACTTCCAGCAATTTTTCCGTCTCACTATTGACATTGCCCACCGGTACAGTTCGGGCAGCATCGCCATGAAAACCCTGATAGTATACGCCGATATCTATACTAATTATACTCCCGGACTGTAAAACTCTTTCCTCACTGGGTATTCCATGGACTACTTCATCATCAATAGAGAGACAAACAGAAGCTGGATACCCCTGATATCCTAAAAAAGATGGTTCTCCACCTTTATTTCTAATAAATTCTTCAGCCAGTTTATCCAGTTCGGCAGTGCTGATGCCTGGACGAATTTTATCAGCCAAAAATTCGTGGGTTTCCGCCACAATTTTATTGGCAGCCTGCATTTTCTCGATTTCTCGCTCTGACTTTCTATCTATCATTGCATTTTTTCCTCCAATAGCTCAACAAAACGTTGATTTACTTCTTCCACATCTCCTTCTGCATCCAGCTCTACCAGCAGCTCTTTGTTCTGATAGTAATCCTGCAATTTTTCTGTCTTTTCTTTGTTAACCTGCAGGCGCTTTTCAACAGTTTCCGGCTGGTCATCACTGCGCTGAATCAATTCTTCACCACATTCATCACAGACTCCCTCCCGGGCAGGAGGATTATAGTCTACATGATAATTCGCCCCACAGTTAGGGCAAATTCTCCTACCTGTAAGTCTGGTAATTAGTTCTTCTTCGGGCAGGGACATAAATACAACCATATCAAGCTCTCGCTCCATATCTGCCAGCATCTCATCCAGAGATTCCGCCTGATGAATTGTCCGGGGAAAACCATCCAGAATAAAACCCTGTTCACAGTCCGGGTCGGATAATCTTTCTCTGACAATACCGATAGTAATTTCATCAGGAACTAACTCACCTGCATCAAGGTATTCCTGAGCTTTTTGGCCCAGTTCGGTTTCATTATTTATCGCCTGTCTAAACATATCCCCGGTAGATACATGAGGGATATTGTATTTTTCTTCCAGCAAACTGGCCTGGGTACCTTTACCAGCACCGGGCAATCCCAGCAGCACCAAATTCATAGGAGTACCTCCTTGTTATTATTCCATAAATCCTTCATAGTGTCGCATGAGCAGGTGGGATTCAATTTCCTGCATGGTTTGCAGGGCAACACCTACCATTATTAACAGTGATGTACCTCCAAAAGCTATGTCAACACCGGTAAGCGGCCGCATAGCAAAAGGCAGGAGAGCGACTACTGTCAAAAATACTGCCCCTACCAGGGTAACTCTTACCAGAATTTTATCCAGATAATTTATGGTAGCCTGACCTGGCCTTATGCCGGGTATAAAACCTCCATGCTTTTTCATATTTTCTGCAACTTCTTCCGGGTTAAAGGTAATAGCTGTATAAAAATAGGTAAAGAAGAAGGTTAAAGCAGCGTATAATACCAAATATAGCGTCGATCCTGGTCGAATCAAATCAGCTAAACCTTCTGCCCATTCAAAAGGCAGTATCTGGGATAAAACCCCGGGGAATAAAAGCACAGATGAAGCAAATATCACCGGTAATACTCCGGCCTGATTAACTTTCATAGGTATATGGGTACTGCGTCCTCCATATACTTTACGTCCTACGATACGTTTGGAATACTGTACGGGAATCCGGCGTTCCCCCTGCTGTATGAAGACTATACCGGCTACGATGACTACTGCCAGCACCCCAAATAAAGCAAGGTTAAATATTGTTATTGTACCCGCTCTGAATAACGTCCAGGTTTCTGCCAGTTCCATGGGAAAACGAGCTATGATCGAAGTAAAAATCAAAATAGATATACCATTACCAATTCCATGATCATTTATCTGCTCACCCAGCCACATCAAAATAGTAGTACCTGCTGTTAAACTTATTATGATGGAAATCCAATCAAACATAGTGGCATCGGGCACAGCTCCGAACTGAGCAATATAGGAAGTTATACCTATAGACTGAATAATTGCCAGAACTATGGTTAGATATCTGGTATATTGAGCAATTTTCTTTTTACCTTCTCTACCCTGACGGGCTAACTCCTCCAGACGAGGGCTTACAACCTGGAGCAGCTGTAAAATAATTGAAGCTGTAATATAGGGAGTTATACTCATAGCAAAGACAGAAAAGTTGCTTAAAGCTCCTCCGGCAAACATATCAAAAAACTCCAGAGCTCCCCCGGCTCCATCTCCGGCAAAAAGCATCTCCTGGACCCGGGCAATGTCTACTCCCGGCACAGGAATGTGAGCTCCCAGGCGGTAAACTAACATCACACCCAGTACAAATAATACTCTTTTGCGCAACTCTTCGACCTTAAAAACATTTCTAAGAGCATTTAGCACACTAAATCACCTCTGTCTTCCCACCGGCGGCTTCGATTTTTTCCCGCGCGGATTCACTAAAATCATGGGCTTTCACTGTCAAAGAAACTTCCAGTTCACCATCACCTAATATTTTAACTCCCCCATCAGCAGCTTTAGATATGATTCCTTTTTCTTCCAGAAGTTCGGGAGTTACTTGGGTGTCGGCAGAAAGGCTGTTTAGCTGTCTGACATTAACTATGCTGACTTCTTTTTTGTTAGTCCTATTGAAGCCAACCTTGGGCAGCCGACGAAAAAGACGGGTCTGTCCACCCTCAAAAATTGGATGAACTCTACCACCGGAACGAGCATTCTGCCCTTTTACTCCGCGGCCACAAAAGCAGCCTCTTCCGGAACCAACACCACGGCCAACTCTTTTCTTTTTTTGTTTGGAGTTCTCTTTAGGACTGAGATTATGGAGTTTCATTCCAGCACCTCCTTCTGCTAAAACTTATTTTTATCCTTTGATCTCTTCCACTGATTTTCCTCTAAGTCGCGCTACTTCTTCGACATCTTTTAGTCTTTCCAGACCATCAATGGTGGCTTTTACCATATTAATGGGGTTGGAACTGCCGATTGATTTAGTCAAAATATCTCTTATACCGGCTAATTCCAGCACCGCTCTAACCGGACCGCCAGCTATAACTCCGGTACCCGGGGCTGCGGGTTTAAGTAGAACTTTGCCGGCGCCAAAAACTCCATTAATTTCATGGGGAATAGTGTTTTCCACCATAGGAACTTCGATTAAATTTTTCTTGCCATCATCTATGCCTTTTCTGATAGCCTGAGGAACCTCATTGGCTTTACCATATCCAGCCCCTACATAACCGTTCTCATCACCGACAACCACCAGAGCACTGAAACTAAACTTTCTTCCACCTTTTACTACTTTTGACACTCTATTAATATCTACAACTCTTTCATCTAAATCCAGTTCTTCGGGATCAATTTCTGGATGATATATCATTTCCTCGCCTCCTTTGCTTTAAAACTCTAATCCTGCTTCGCGCGCTGCCTCGGCAAGCGCTTTTACTCGCCCATGATATTTGTAACCTGCTCTATCAAAAACAACCTTTTCTATTCCTTCTTCCAGAGCTCGATCTGCTACTGCTTCGCCCACAACCCGGGCTGCCTCTTTATTACCCCCGTGCTCGAACTCATCACTTAATTCGGGCTCATTGGTTGAGGCAGAAACCAGAGTTTCTCTGCGCAGATCATCTATTACCTGTACGTGTATATTTTTCAGGCTGCGGTTTACACACATTCGTGGTCTGCTGGGGGTACCCATGATATCCTGACGAATTCTATCGTGTCTTCTTTTTCTGGCTTCCCGTTTATCCAGCTGGCTCATAGAAAAATCCCTCCCATCTACATTTTACAATTAAACATCTCAATTATTGTTCTCCTGTAGCTGCAGCAGTTTTACCTTCTTTGCGGCGAATATTTTCACCTTTATAGCGAATACCTTTGCCTTTATACGGCTCGGGTTCTCTGACTGACCTGATACGGGCAGCTACATCACCTACAAGCTGTTTATCTATACCTTTTACTTTTATATCTGTTCCATCTTCTATTTCAAATTCTATTTCACCCGGTGATTCTATTATTACTGGATGGGAATAACCCACTTCTAATTTTAAAGAATCACCCTGCAAACTTGCACTATATCCTACACCTTTCATCTCTAATTCTCTGGTAAATCCTTCTGTTACACCTTCAATCATACTATTAATAATGCTGCGCATCATGCCCTGCAGGGCATGAGTTTCTTTATTCTCATTGAGTATGACTACCTGCAATTTATCTTCTTCTTTCTCCAGTTTAAGTTCACTATGGATATCTTTGCTCATCTGTCCTAGAGGTCCGGATACGGTTACCTCTTCTTCCGTAAAATCTATATCGACTTTTTCTGGAATTTCTATGGGCTGCTTACCAATTCTGGACATCTACTTCACCTCCCTCAAAATTATCCGGGTTCTTACCAGACATAACAGAGGACTTCTCCTCCGATTCCTTTCTTTCGTGCTTCTTTATCTGACATCACGCCGTTTGATGTAGATAGAATTGCAATACCCAATCCGCCAAGAACTTCCGGTATTTCATTTTTATCTACATAGACCCTTAAACCCGGTTTGCTGATTCGCTTTAATCCGGTAATAACTTTTTCATCATTTTTCCCATACTTGAGATATAATCTTACATCATTTTGGGGGTGTCTTTCGATTAGTTTAACATCATCAACAAAACCTTCTTCATCCAAAATTTCCGCTATCCCTTTTTTTATATTTGAAGCAGGAATATTCACCACATCTTTTTGGGCCTGATTGGCATTCCGAATTCTTGTAAGCATGTCAGCAATAGGATCACTGTTCATAAAAACACCTCCTTTTCAGATTACCAGCTGGCCTTTTTAACTCCTGGTATTTCACCTTTATGAGCCAATTCTCGGAAACATACCCGACATAGATCAAATTTTCTCATATAACCTCTTGCTCGACCACATCTTCCACATCTATTAATTCCTCGAGTTGAATATTTCTGTTCTTTCTTAGCTTTTTCTACCAGTGCTTTTCGAGGCAAACTTAATCCCTCCTTATAAAGATTCTTTACTAACAGCACTGAATGTTTCTCCAGGTGCTGGTAGAGAAGATTAGTTAATCATTAAATGGCATACCCATTCTTTTTAACAGCTCATAGCCTTCCTCATCAGTCTCGGCTGTAGTAACAATTGTAATCTGGAGACCGGTAACCTGGTCAACTTCATCCACTTCGATCTCCGGGAAAATTGTATGGTCATTAATACCCAGATTGAAATTTCCCCTTCCGTCAAAAGAATCGCGGGATACTCCCCGGAAATCACGAATTCTGGGCATAGCAATATTGACCAGCCGATAAAGAAATTCATACATATTTTCTTCACGCAAATTTATTTTCATACCTACGGGCATACCTTCACGTATTTTAAAGTTAGCTATGGCAGTTTTGGCTCTGGTAACGACCGGCTGCTGACCGGTGATATTTGCCATGTCTTCCATCACAGAATCCAGAAGATCAGGATCTTCTTTAGCGTCTCCCAGACCGACATTAACCACAATCTTATCCAGCTGGGGCGCTTCCATAATGTTATCGTAATCAAAAGTTTCTTTAAGAGCCGGGCGAATTTCTTCTTTATAACGCTGGGCTAAAACCGACATAATTACACCCTCCCTTCTCTGCTATACTTATTCATCAATAATTTCGTCGCATTTTTTGCAATATCTAACTTTATCTCCACTTTCGGTAAATTCATAACCTACTCTGCTCTTTTTGTCACATCCAGGACAAACAAGCATCACGTTGGAAACATGAACAGGTGCCTCATTTTCTATAATTCCACCCTGAGACATATCCTGCGTAGGCCGCATGTGGCGGTGGACAATATTGACACCTTCAACTATAACTCTTTCTTCATCTCTGTCAACATTTAAGATTTTGCCGCGTTTTCCGACATCTTTACCATATATAACTTCAACCATATCGCCCTGTTTTACTTTCACTTTACACCCCTCCCTTGACTGCTAAAGTACCTCAGGTGCCAGAGATATAATCTTCATATGGTTCTTATCGCGCAGCTCTCTGGTCACCGGGCCAAAAATCCGGGTTCCTTTGGGGTTATCAACATCATCTATTATGACTGCAGCATTTTCATCAAATTTAATATAGGAACCATCCGGCCTCTTAGTCTCTTTTTTGGTGCGAACCACCAGAGCAGTGACAATCTCGCCTTTTTCTACCATACCATCTGGTATAGCCTCTTTTACTGAACATATAACTTTTTCCCCAATACCGGCATATTTTTTGCCAGTACTTCCCGGAACTCTTATACAGACTAATTCTCTGGCCCCAGAGTTATCGGCAACTTTGAGGCTCGTTTCAGCCTGAATCATCTTAATCACTCCTTTGCAGACTGATATTTATTTTGCTTCTTCTAATATTTCGGTTACCCGCCAGCGTTTTTGTTTGCTGATGGGTCTAGTTTCAGTGATTTCAACTTTATCTCCTACTCGACACTGATTTTCTTCATCATGAGCTTTAAATCTTTTGCCACGTCTTATAGTTTTCTTGTAAAGGTCGTGCTGTTTTCTTCTGATTACTTCCACTGTTACAGTTTTATCCATTTTATCACTAACAACTTCACCTATTTCCACCTTGCGCCCCTGGCTATTTTGGGCCATCAGGACACCTCCTTCTTAATGTTACGATTGTCTTATACCCAGTTCTCGTTCTCTTTTAATAGTTTTGATTCGGGCAATTGACCTGCGCACCTGTTTGATCCGCATGGGATTATCCAGCTGAGCTGTGGCATTCTGAAATCTCAGGTTAAATAATTCTTCTTTGAATTCATCCAGTTTCTGATCCAGTTCTAAATCAGTTAAATCTCTCAATTCATCAGCTCTCATGGATCTCACCACCATCTCTGGCTACAAATTTTGTCTTAATAGGAAGTTTATGAGCAGCTAATCTCATTGCTTCTCTGGCATCTTCTTCTTCAATACCTGCAAGTTCGAACATTATTCTACCGGGTTTTACTACTGCTACCCATTTTTCAACCTCACCTTTACCACTTCCCATACGAGTTTCTGCTGGTTTAGCGGTAACGGGTTTGTCAGGGAAAATCTTAACCCAGACTTTTCCCCCTCTTTTGATAAATCTGGTTAGAGCTATACGGGCAGCTTCAATCTGTCTATTGGTAATCCAGGCAGGTTCTAAGGCCTGCAGACCAAACTCACCAAAGGTCACATTTGTACCCCGGACTGCCTTGCCTTTCATCCTACCGCGCTGGTGCTTACGATGTTTTACTCTTTTGGGAACAAGCATTCTCTGCTGCCTCCTTTCAAGCTATCATTCATTCTGATTCTCTTGTTCGTCCTCCACATCGGGCAAAATTTCTCCGTGATTTATCCAGACTTTAACTCCAATACTTCCATATTTTGTATTGGCTTCAGCGAAACCATAATCAATATCGGCTCTCAGGGTATGAAGAGGAACAGCCCCTTCGTGATAACCTTCTTTTCTGGCCATTTCTGCTCCGCCTAATCTCCCGCTGGATTTAACCCTAAAACCTTCAGCTCCCATTCTCATGGCTCTATTCAAAGCCTGTTTCATGGCTCGTCTAAATGAAACTCTCTGTAACAGCTGACCGGCTATATTTTCCGCGACCAGCTGAGCATCCAGTTCAGGATTTTCCACTTCCACAACATTTATCTGGACATTGCGTCCTGACATTTCTTCTATTTCTTCTCGCAGTGCATCAACTTCTGATCCACCGCGGCCGATAACCATACCCGGTCGAGCAGCGTGAATGTCAATTTTTAGTCTTTTGGCTGCTCTCTTAATTACAATCCGGGAAACACCGGCTTCAAACATTTTTTCCTTGATATGGCTTCTAATGTCAATGTCTTCATGCAGCAGTTCAGAATAATTATTTCTGTCTGCATACCATTTAGCATCCCAATCTTTTATAACTCCAACTCTAAGACCGTGGGGATGGATTTTTTGACCCAAAATTTATCCCTCCTTTTTTTCATCACTGACCACAATGGTAATATGGCTGGTTCTTTTTCTAATCATAGAGGCCTGCCCCATCGCTCGAGGCTTATAACGTTTCATAGTAGGCCCTTCATCTACATATGCTTCGGATATATAGAGATCATCAATAAGCATATCATGATTGTGTTCAGCATTAGCAGCTGCTGATTTGATTACTTCCTCTATCATTTCTGAAGCTTTTTTAGGGGTGTTTTTTAATATTCCCCTTGCTTCATCTACATCTTTACCGCGCACAAGGTCAATGACCTGGCGAGCTTTGCGCGGAGAAATTCTTTGATGTTTGGCTACTGCTCTTGTCTCCATCATAACCCTCCTCTTTCTTAAGAAATCTCCCGGACTCAGACGGCGGGCTTGAAAAGTTTATTTAAGTGCGGTAGACCTCTCTGTGTGTCTTCCATGTCCTCGGAAAATCCTGGTGGGAGCAAATTCGCCCAATTTATGTCCTACCATCTCTTCAGTAATATAAATGGGAACATGTTTGCGTCCATCGTGTACCGCTATTGTATGTCCCACCATTTCAGGATATATAGTTGAGCTGCGAGACCAGGTTCGTACTACTTCTTTTTCACCACTATCGTTCATCTCTTCAATTCTTGCCATCAACTTTTTCTCTACAAAAGGACCATTTTGAAAAGCAGCTTCAGCCAAAATTACTCCCCTCCTTTCTTTTATTTATTCTTCTTGCGGCGAGATTTTACGATACTTTCATCCGATTTTTTCCGTTTGCGAGTGTGTTTACCCATGGTTTTTTGTCCCCAGGGAGTAACAGGATGTCTGCCTGGTGGTGACTTTCCTTCTCCACCACCGTGTGGATGGTCCACAGGATTCATGACCATACCTCTCACACTGGGTCTTTTGCCCTGCCAGCGTGAGCGACCAGCTTTACCGGAAACTACATTTTCATGCTCGATATTTCCTACCTGACCCACTGTAGCTTTACAGTGCTTATTTATTAATCTAACTTCACCCGAGGGAAGTTTGACATGGCAGTGTTTTTCTTCTTTAGCAAGAACCTGAGCAATTGCACCTGCTGCCCGGGCCAGCTGGCCACCTTTTCCGGCCTGCAATTCCACATTGTGAACTATTGTTCCTACCGGTATATCCTTTAACTTTAAAGCGTTTCCGGGTTTAACATCGGCATTGTCTCCGGTGTTCAATTCGTCCCCGACTTCAATTCCATCGGGAGCAAGAATATATCGCTTTTCTCCATCATGATAATGGAGAAGGGCTATACGAGCTGACCGATTGGGGTCATACTCTATGCTGGCCACTGTGGCTGGCACACCTTCTTTATCACGTTTGAAATCAATTATACGATATTTCCTTTTATGGCCACCACCCCGACGCCTGGAAGTTATACTTCCTCCAGAATTGCGACCTCCAGATTTTTTGATTGGTGCAGTTAAACTTGATTCTGGTTCCGTTTTTGTTATATCGGCAAAATCTGGAACTGTCATATACCGTCGGGAAGGTGTGGTGGGATTAAATGTTTTGATTCCCATTATTCTTCACCCTCCTTATCATACATCTTGCTGTTTTAGCTAATTTAAACTCCTTCAAAAAGCTCAATATCGTCTCCTTCAGCCAGTCTTACTACTGCTTTTTTCCAGTCTGGTCTTTTACCTTCACTGTATCCCAGGCGTCTTCTTTTTCCCCGATAATTCATAGTGTTTACATTTTCCACTTTTACATTAAAAGCATTCTCAATTGACTTCCTGATTTCAATTTTATTGGCATCCGGGTCCACCTGAAAAGTGTAGGTGTTATCCTCTTCCATCTGCTGCATGCTTTTTTCAGTAATAATTGGCGCTACAATAATATCACGAAGATCATCCATGGAAAACCACCTCCTCAAGATCGGACAGGGCGGCTTCTGGCATAATAATCATATCATTATCAAGCAGATCATAAGCATTTATAGCTTCTAACACCATAGTTTTCACGTCAGGAAGGTTTCGCATGGACAGATAGGTGTTTTTGTCCTTTTCAGGTAAAATAACCAAAACCTTTTTATCCTCCACACCTAAATTCTGTAGAAACTCCTTCGCATCTCTGGTTTTAGGCCTGGAAAAACTCACTTCATCTACTATCATCAATTCTTCTTCTGCCAGTTTAGCCGATAAAATGCTCCTCAATGCAAGCTTTTTTGTCTTTTTGTTTACCTTTTTTTTATGAGATTTGGGTTTAGGGCCAAAAGTAACTCCACCGCCAACCCATAATGGTGAACGTATACTGCCATGGCGGGCTCGGCCGGTGCCCTTTTGTCTCCAGGGCTTTCTACCGCCTCCTGATACTTCATGTCTTTCTTTTGTGGAAGCTGTTCCCCGCCTTTTTGCCGCCAATTGAGCGGTTACCACTTTATGCACTACATGTTCATTAATATCTTCTGCAAATATATCTTCATTCAGTGTTATATTATCTAACTCGGTTCCTTCTTGATCAACTTTCTTTACTTCAGGCATTATAAATCTCCTCCTTCCCTGCCGGAGAATAAGTTATTCGGCCCTTTTAACTTCCAGAATTCCTTCCTTAGGACCGGGCACAGAACCTTTAACCAGCATTACATTGCGCTCGGGCATGATCCTTACGATTTTTAAATTTTTAATTGTAGTCTTATCATGGCCCATACGCCCCGGCATTTTTTGTCCTTTAAACACTCTTTCAGGCCCCAGAGCTCCTACAGAACCAGGAGCACGATTTAAACCAAAACCATGACTTTCCGGGCCTGTACTATGACCATATCGTTTGGTGTTTCCACTGAAACCTTTCCCTTTGGTGATTCCAGTTACATCAACCTTCTCACCGGTGGAAAACATTTCAACATCGAGCTCATCTCCAGGCTCATATGACTCGATTTCTCCTTTGAATTCCCTTAAATGTCGACGTGGTTTTACATCAAGTTTATTAAATTGTCCCAGTTCTGGTTTGTTGAGTCTGGCTGGTTTTACTTTTTCAAACCCAAGTTTTATTGCTTCATATCCGTCATTTTCTTCGGTTTTTAACTGAACTACAACACAGGGTCCAGCTTCAATAGCTGTTACCGGAATTAATTCACCTTCTTCTGAAAAAACCTGGGTCATACCCTTTTTTTTGCCAATCAATCCTATTGCCATTGTGCTCACCTCCAATCTCACCCTATATCTTAAAGTTTAATTTCAATGTTCACACCAGCTGGAAGATCCAATCTCATTAAAGCATCCACTGTTTTAGAGCTCGGGTCTTTTATATCAATTAATCTTTTATGAGTCCTCATCTCGAATTGTTCTCGCGCATCTTTATGAATATGAGGTGACCTCAAAACTGTAAACACTTCTTTATCCGTCGGAAGTGGAACTGGACCGGAAATTCTGGCCCCTGTTCTCTCAGCTGTGCTAATAATTTTTTTGGCAGATTTATCTAAAAGATCATGTTCATATGCTTTTAATTTTATTCTGATTTTTTCCTTTTGGGACATTCTCTTCCCTCCTTTTCCTG
>CAZVMQ010000031.1:0-19143 GCA_964628755.1 uncultured Halanaerobiaceae bacterium | reverse complement strand
ATTGAGAGTTTTTGTTCAAATTGCAGGTGAAGTTTAAACATTCTCGACAAAAAATTTCTCTCTTAACCTTAAGCATATGAATTCCACTGACAATAAAAGCAAAAAGAAGTCCCACCATTCCCAGAAAAAGAGCCAGTGAGAAATCGGTAAAATTAATCAATATAAAAATTATAGAATAAAACATCGACAGCAGTGGTATGCCCACAACAAGTCCATAACAGAAAAAGAGAATCCCTCTCTCCTTTTTATTTAAATTTCCCGGACGATACTCCCATAATTTCGGATACCCTTTAAGAGCCCAGCATTCAATTTTGTCTTCTGATTCATCATAATGGGGACAATGGCTGCACTGCAGCCTGGTTTCCAGTCCCAGCCCCCAGAAAATAAAACAGGCTCCTAGAGAAGCCAACATAGGAAACCAGTGCTGCAAAACAAGCGAAGAAACTCCCACTCCGAAAAGTCCAGATATAATGGTGGGCAGCAAATTCAACCAGTAAAATCTATGATGCCTGAGTTCTTCTCCCATTTTGTCACCGCCCTACTTTTCATCCTTTTTCATCTTAAAATTTCCAGTGCGGTTTTTAATGCAGGAGACCAATTAGCACTATTCCCATAATTACTCCGGCCAGGATGCCCATAATGGGAGTATGACCCCCGGCTTTCTCGTGAGCATCCGGTATGAGCTCTTCAAATATTATATAAAGCATCGCTCCGGCAGCAAAGCCGAGAGCAGTCGATAAAGCAAAGTCTGAAATTCGTCCTACATAGGCCCCGAAAAACGCACCTATACCCATAGGGACACCTGCCAGAATAGTTATCAAAGCTATCTTTCCGTTGGTTAAACCTGCTATTCCCAGAGTGGTTGCCACAGCCATACCCTCGGGAAAATTATGTAGAGCAATTAATAGAGCCAGCCTAAAACCCATAGCAGCATCAGCTGTGAAACCGGCTCCAATAGCAAGACCTTCTGGCAGATTGTGCAGGGCAATCCCCACTGCTAAAAGCAAGCCTGCCTTTAAATATTTGCCTTCTTCCCCTTCTTTAGACACCACATGCTGATGGGGAAAGGTAATATCGAGAATATATATCAGTATTATCCCCAGAAAAAGTCCCAGCAAAGCTGTCCATAAAGTGCCCTCTTCTATAGCTTCTGGAATTAAATCAAGAAAAACTATAACAGTCATTACACCGGCTGAAATTCCCAGAATCACGCATAAAAATTTCGCTTTAATCTCTTTAAAGGCAATTACCGCCAGCCCCCCGCCCAGGGTTCCTGTAACACCGGCAATAAAACCAATAACTGTTATGTAAATTAAATAATCCATAATTCACCAGCCCTTATATAATATATTTCAGGAAAAAAATGTAACTGCACTGCCTGAAGATAAAGTTAGACAGTGCAGTCCTGAATTAAACTAAACAATGAAGACTCTCACTCTCCTGTAATTTGATTATAATACAGGCGCTGTTATTCTTAAAGTATAACTTTATTTTAATTTTGCCCTATACTGGCTGAAGCCAGCTCTTCTTCTCTCTCCTGGTCCAGTGAGATATCTTTATTTTTAAGCCGGGTGGAATTGAGAATGACACTAATTGAACTTATAGTCATGGCACCGGCAGCTATAATGGGATTAAGGAAGCCTAAAGCTGCCACCGGTATTGCCACCGTATTGTAAATAAATGCCCAGAATAAATTTTGTTTAATGGTAGCAAAAGTAAAACGGCTTAATTTTAAACCTGATACCACAGCACTCAACTCACCTCTAACCAGAGTCAGATCAGACGACTCGATAGCGATGTCGGTTCCTGTACCAATAGCGATACCCACATTGGCCTGTTTTAAAGCAGGAGCATCGTTGATTCCATCGCCAACCATGGCCACTTTTTCACCTTCATCCTGAAGCTTTTTGATCTCCGAAGATTTTTCATCCGGCATTACTTCGGAAATAACTTTTTCAATTCCAACTTTATCGGCGATAGCCCTGGCTGTTCTCTCATTGTCACCGGTAATCATTATTGTAGTTAAGCCCATATCTTTAAAAGAAGAAATAGCCTGCCGGGAATCATCTTTAAGAGTATCGGCTACTGCAATTATTCCCACAGCTTTACCCTCATAAGCTATCAGCATTGCTGTTTTGGCTTCTTCTTCTAGACTTTTGACTTTATCTTTAAGAGCAGCAATATCTATATCTTCTTCGGCCATTAACTTTTGGTTGCCGACAAGTATTTCTGAACCATTAATCACAGCTTTTATTCCTCTACCTACCAGGGCTTCAAAATCATCCAGGTTCTCGAGCTCAAGCTCTCTCTCTTCTGCTGCTTTGACAATTGCTTGCCCCAGAGGATGTTCAGAAGATTTTTCGGCGCTGGCAGATATCCGCAGCAATTCAGTTTCACTAAATTCTTCCGCAACCACAATGTCTGTGACTTCTGGTTCACCTTTAGTAATCGTTCCGGTCTTATCGAGAACAATGGCTGTAATATCCTTCATAGTCTGCACAGCTTCTCCGTCTCTTATCAATACCCCATTTTCAGCCCCTTTACCGGTTCCTACCATCAGGGCTGTGGGAGTCGCCAGGCCCAGAGCACAGGGACAGGCAATAACCAGCACAGCTATGCTGGCAAATACTCCGGCAGTCACGGCGCCTGTTCCTCCTATTACCAGCCACAAAATAAACGTCAGCAGAGCCAGTCCGATTACAGTTGGCACAAAATAGGAAGTGATTTTATCAGCCAGGGCCTGAATAGGGACTTTTGAGCCCTGAGCTTCTTCTACCATTTTTATAACCTGAGACAGGAAAGTATCTTCACCTATTTTGGTGGCTTTTACCTGTAAAGCGCCCTGTTTATTTATAGTTCCACCTATAACTTTGTCACCTTTGCCTTTCTCCACCGGCATGGACTCACCCGTAGCCATGGACTCATCTATAGCACTTCTGCCATCTATAACTTCTCCATCGGTAGGAATTTTCTCGCCCGGTTTCACCATCATTATATCTCCAACTTCTACCTGTTCCACCGGCACTTCAACTTCTTCCCCCTCAACTAAAAGTCTGGCAGTATCAGCTTCTAACTCCAGCAATTTTTTTATCGCCTGAGAAGCTTTGCCTTTGGCTTTGGATTCCAAAAATTTACCCAGAAGATGAAATGCCATTATACCGGCAGCCAGGCCAAAAAATCTATCAATGTCGAACATAAAAGCCGAAAGGCCATAACCATAGGCAGAAAAAGTACCCAGGGTAATCAGTACATCCATATTAGCCCCACCATGACGGACAGAATTTATTGCCCCTTTATGAGTTTTATAACCCAGTATAAAGACCACAGGAAAAGCCAGGGCTGCCTCTAATAATCCCTGAGCATTTTCTGCAATGGGAAGAGTTATTCCAAACAGCGAACCAAACATAAGAATGAAAACTGGCACAGTAAAAACAAAGGCATAGAACACTTTATTGCGGGCCTTTTTCAACTCTTTTTCTTCCCTGGTAAGTTCATCGTCTTTTTCAGTTTGAGCTTCTTTCCTCTGTTTGACCTCATATCCTGCATCCTGTACTGCTTTTATAAGTTCTCTATTCCCCACCATATCGGGCATATAATCGATCAAAGCTTTATCAGTGGCCAGATTAACATTGACATCAATTACACCTTCCAGTTCAGCAATGCTTGACTCTACAGCCTGAGCACAGGCAGCACAGGACATACCTTCAATGGGTATTTCCATCTTATCTTTTCGCACTTCATAACCACTCTGCTCCACCAACTGCTCCAGATCGGCATAATCAAAAATATCAGGATCATAACTTATAGTGCCCTTTTCATTGTTAATATTCACACTGGCTTCTTCAATACCTTCAGCACTGGCCAGAGTCTTTTCTACCTGCTGGGCACAGGAAGCACAGGTCATTCCTTCCACAGAAAAAGTTATTTTTTTGAGTTCTTTCTCAGTAGTGGTACTCATAAATTAATCCCTCCAGATTTATTTATACCCCAAGGGGGTTTTATCTCTGAGTTAATTATAAGTTATTAACTAAAGATTGTCAAATAAAAAAAGCAGGGGCAATGTTCCACCCTGCTAATAATGGCCAGATTTTGCTGTAGTATTATTAATTTTTATCCGGAAAATACGCGTCTTAAGATCACCATAAATATGCTGGTGAATAGTAAGATAAATAGACCGGAAACCAGCCAGCTGTAAAAATAAGTGCTGGTAACATCAGCCAGATGTCCAAAAATTGGAGGGCTTATCACTACTCCCGTCCGAATAAAAATTAAAGCCAGACCGGTAGCCATACCGGTAAATTTTTCCGTAGCAAGCTCAGCTACAGTGGTCAAATGCAGACCATTCCAGCCCCAGGCCACAGATCCCAACAAAAAGGAAAACAAAAAAACTACTAATACCGGAGGATTTAATCGGGTAATAAAAAAGCTGAAAATAAATATTAAAGCTGTCAGAGTGAAGCCAATAATAATCAAACCTTTACTTCTATTGCCCTCTAAAATTTTATCGCTGAAACCACCCCAGAAAGGGCGCCCAATTATGCCACCTATTTGTAAAATTCCCAGACACAGCCCGGCCAGAGTCCGGGACATGTTTAAATCCTGAGTTAAATACAGAGTATAGTGCGTGGGTATTGCCCCGGAGGCAAGGCTAAAAACCAAACCCATAACACAGATGGAGAGCAATTTTTTATTATTAAGCAAATGCAGAAAAGAATCTTTAAAAGAAAGAGAAGTCTCCTGTTCTCCAGCACCAGCCTGACCGGCTAAATCTGGTTTTCCCCCGAATTTTTGCTTCTGATCAGATGAACTCGCAGCTTCTGCCCTGTTGCTTTCATCTTCCTCTTCCTTAAAATAACGAGAAATAAATATTCCTATAGCAACCGCAAAGATCCCGGAAAATAAAATGGCCAGCCTCCAGCCAATTCTCACTCCCAGTAAAGGCAGCAAACTGGCTCCCAAAAAGCCTCCAATGCCACCGCCAGACTGCATTATCCCCATCGATACTGCCCGGCGTTCAGGTGCAACATTGCGCATAATAGCTTTATTTACCGAAGGAGTAATAATGCTAAATCCTATGCCGGCCAGCAGAGCCAGGATCAATATCAGAATGAAATTAGGTGCTGCCGCATGAATTATCATCAGCAGACCTATAGAGGTAGCTCCAAATACCATGCCTTTTTTTGACCCGAATCTATCAACCAGACTACCACTGATAATTGCAACTATAGTAGCGGTTAAAAAATAAAACGTGGAATACAGACCAGCCTGCGCCCTGGTCAGAGCAAATTCTTCTCGAAGAAAAGGCATCATTGACAGCAAACCCTGCATATTTATGCCTGAAGCCAGATAAGTGGTGGAAAGCAGCATCAAAAATTTAAACTGTAATTTGCTTTTTTGAATTTTCGCGATCAAATTCATGATTAATAACCCCATCATCTTTGCTAAGATTGATTTTTAGTTTGAAAAATTAGGCTACCACCACAATCATATTTCCTTATAAACATTATTTTTCCTGCCTGATATTTAAAATATAGAAAAAGGTCGACAGAAACACCTGCCGACCTCCGCTGAAAACCTAAAAATTTTTAGTCTTAAAAAACTATGAATTCATCTGTCATCACTGGTCTGCTAATCTGGACTGAACGCGATCATAATTTAGCTCGGCGCTTATATAATCAGGGTTTATCTCTAAAGCCTGTTCATAAGCATCCCGGGCATCCTGTAAACGACCTAAATTTTCATAAGCCACACCCAGATTATTATAAATATAGGCAATTTCAGGTTCCTGTTCTGCAGCATGTTCTAAATGCTCAACAGCTTCTTCATGTCTATTATCTCTAATGAATGTAAGACCCAGATTATTACGGACATGAGGATTTTCCGGGTTGATTTCCACCGCTACTTCCAGAGAACTGGCAGCTAATTCCAGCTCTCCCTCAGCCATTGCCAGCAGCCCCCGGATATTATAATATTGTTCATCACTCCGGCGCAGATCAGCCGGCAGTTCCATTAGAATGTCTCTTGCTGCTTCTATTTGATCTTGATTATATAATATGCGGGCGTAATTTACCAGAGTAGAATAATCTGTGGGGCGCCTCTGATAGGCTCCTTCCATATAATCTGCCGCATTCTCATAATCGTCAAGTCGCAGATATGTCATGCCAAGAAAAAAGTTGGCTTCCCACTGATAATCTTCCGTTTCCAGTACTTCTAACCATAGCTCTTCTGCCTGCTGGTAATTTCCCTCATGAAAAGCAGATCTAGCCTGCTGTACAATTTCTTCCCCGGACAAATTAGAAACAGGAAAAGCCAGAGTAATAATCAAACTCAACCCTATAATCACCGCCAATCTTTTCCAGTTCATGCTGTATGCCTCCCTTAAAATTTGTCATTTTTAGCTCTCCTCTTCCACTCCAAACCAGACGACTCTTTCATCATAGCGGTTAAACCCCAGATCTTCAGCCAGAGAAATAGAAGGGGAGTTGTCAGTAACAATATGCAGATAGGGTGTAAGCCCCAGCTCAATTGTACTTTGCAGCAGTTCAATTGTTATGGCATAAGCATATCCCTGACGTCGGTGTTCTTTTAGAGTATGGGCCATACCTAAAGAGCCATCATCTCTCAGTAAAGCCCAGGAAACAGGATTTCCTTCCCTATCTCTGACCGTATATGCAGGAAAATTTTCAATCAATTTTTTAATGCGGTTAATATCTTCCGGTACATCTTCACTATAGGGGTGATAATGATTCACTATTTCAGCTTCTTCAACTTTCAGTGAATCCACCGCAACTTCCGGGGGCTCATAGACAAAATTCTCCGGCTTCATATAATACAGATAACAGGTTTCTGCAAATTCAATATCAGCTTTACCGGCAATCAATTCATAAAATTTATGGAGAACCCCGGAAAATTTTGGCGAACCCTCTGCTAAAATTTCCTCCACCATTCCTGCAGCTGCTCGATTAACAGTGGTATCGGCAGTATTTATTATATGCCATTTACCTTTTTGCAGTAAATAAGCGGAAGGTTCTTCTTTATCATCAACATAAATTTCATATTCATCTTTTAAATTTATCACCCCGGCAGTGTTCACATGGGCAATTTTGTCCTGTGAAAAGAAAGCCTGTAATTTGTCCTCTTTATCCAGTTTTTGCATAGATATTATTACACCTCTTATTGTCTATAGTTGGATGAGCAGTACATTATTTTATTGTTTAACTTTTTTGCCTCTTATTCTGCTTAATATCTTATTGACAAAACCTGAATGACGACTGGCAATATAATCTATTATAACACCATAAACAATACCCGCTAAAAAGGTTACATGATCTGCAAATCCTGTTGTTAAATAAAAAGCAAGTGAAACCAGCAGCCCTAAAACTGCTCCTCTAATCACTGCAATTCGTCTTTTACTGCTGGAAGCCAGGCCGATAACAACCCCCATGAGCAGACGGTTATACCAGAGAGCAAATAAATGAAGGTAATTTCCCAAAATTCCCGTGCGGGCTCCGGCACCTATAATACATACCACACCCAGCAGTGCTCCCATCACCAGAGAAGTTTTCATTCTGAATGAAACTATTTTCATTTTCTACCCCCTCACTGTATCTGTCAGAAACTTTTAGAATTTTTGTTTTAATCTATAATAGTTTATCAGTAAAGCCAGCAGCAATATTCCTGTCAATAATGGTAAAAAAGCTGCCAGATTCAACCCTTCCGCCGCCTCTAAACGAGCAGCAAAAATTCCGGTTAAAGCCCACAAAATCACCAGATTAAAAGCCACATCATTTTGATTATACAACATATAGGCAGCAATTAGCAAGACTGCTAACAGCAAAATTGCCAGCCATAATTCATCCGAAAATCCCAGCTGCCCCCAGTTAACAGAGACTGAAAATACTGTTACATTGGCCACAGTAGCCACCGATATCCAGCCCAGATAGATACTGATAGGCAGAAGATAGCGATCAGCTGCAAAAGGCAGACTTTTCAGTTTGCGATATAGCCAGATCAGAGAAAACAATATGCCGACCATTAACAGCAAGGTGAGAAAAATTTGATCATAATGCCAGGCAAAAATCCACAAACCATTGAACAGAGAAGAAAGCACGAAAGGCCAGAATATTTTATTTACAATCTGTTCCGATCTCTCGTAACCTTTGAGCACACCTATAATGAGATAAATTACCAGCAGCCCCAGAGCCAGGTAAACAAGCCCCCAGATGGCAAAAGTAAATCCGGCAGGAGTGAAAATATTTTCATAACGATCAGAAATAACCTCTGTGGTTACATCATTTAAAGGTAGAAAATTAGCCAGAAAATTCATAGTTATCATAAAAATATATATGGCAGTGATAAAAAAAGTTTTTTGCTTTATATTCTTATTGTTACGGGCAGTTTTTTGCATGTTTTTCACCTCCCGGCGATAGTTTTGCAAATTATTGAACCCTCCTAATAAATAATTTAGCAAATATAAAAAATTTCCTTTTTTTCGGGCGTAAAATAATTTTACTCCGAAAAATTATCCCTGCAGGGGTGAAAATATAACCAATCATTGTTTATATAAAGACCGAACTATAGTAACAGAATAGGAGGAGGTCGGTAGGTTGTAATGCTTACCTACCGACCTCCTCCTATTCTCCTCCTATGTTTCCCGAAAATTGTTAGAGCTATTATTCAATAATTATTCAATAATCAACAGAAGCTGTTTATTTTTCACATCATCACCTTCTGATACCAGAACTTTTTGTACTTCTCCGGTTACTGGCGCTATTACCTCTGTTTCCATTTTCATGGCTTCCAGCAGCATAATTGTATTCCCGGCTTCCACCTCATCACCTGCCGCTACTTTAATATCACCTACTGTACCTGGCATACTGGCTCCAACTTCTCCCGGCTCGTCCTCACTGGCAGTTCGAGTGGTTTTTACATCGGCAGAGGCGTCCTGGCGATTTTTGTCTTCTATAATCACTTCCCGCCGCTGGCCATTAACTTCAAAAGTTAAGCTTTGCTCTCCATTCTCAGCCGGACGGCTGCCAATATATTTTACCACCATATTTTTGCCTTCTGCTAACTCTATTTCAACCATCTCCCCTTCTTCCAGACCATGAAAAAATACATCGCTGGGCAGACAGCTGAGATCACCAAACTTCTCCCGCTTTTTAACATAATCTTTAAAAACCCTGGGATAAATAGCTGAACTAACCAGTTCCTGCTCTTCGGGCTCGCGATCCAGCAATTCAGCCAGCTCCTCACTTTTTTGCTGCCAGTCTACAGGTTCCAGGGTGGCTCCCGGTCTTCCCTCAATCGGTTCTTTATCTTTTAAGACAACCTCTCTTAAGTCCTCGGGAAATCCACCTTCTGGCTGCCCCATAAGCCCCTGCATATAATCAACAACAGTTTCGGGAAATGATAGGTTTTGACCTTTTTCCACCAGATCCTCTGCTGTAAGGTCATTCTGCATCATAAATATTGCCATATCAGAAACCGCTTTGGAAGTGGGAGTTACCTTTATAATATCTCCCAGGAGAAAATTGACTTCTCTATATTTTTCTTTGAATTCTTTGAAACGGTGCCCCAGTCCCATACTTTCAATCTGAGGTTTTAAGTTAGAATACTGCCCGCCGGGAATCTCATATCGGTAAATTTCGGCAGCTCCCGATTTTAAATCAGATTCAAACTCATTATAGACAGGTCTAACTGACTGCCAGTAATCAGAAATACCCTGCAGCTGCTGATAATCCAGCTCAGGTTCACGTTCAGTATTCTCCAATGCTGCCAGCAAAGAATTAAGGGCAGGCTGGGAAGTAAGTCCGGCCATACTGTTAAATGCCATATCGATAATATCAACACCTGCTTCACTGGCCTGCAGCATAGCGGCCAGCCCATTACCACTGGTATCATGTGTATGCAGATGTATGGGGACATCCACCTCATCTTTAAGAGCGGTTATTAACTTTTTGGCGGCATAGGGTTTGAGAAGTCCTGACATATCTTTTATACAAATAATATCTGTGCCCAATTCTTCCAGCTCCTGAGCTTTGCGCAGATAATAATCGAGATCAAACTTGTCTCTTGCGGGATCAAGAATATCACCTGAATAACATATAGTGCATTCTGCCAGACATCCCTGATTTTTTACTTCCTCTAAAGCCACCTGAATTCCCGGCCACCAGTTGAGAGCATCAAAAATACGGAACAGATCGATGCCGGCTTCAGCTGCCTGAGCGACAAACTTTCTGATCACATTATCAGGATAATTACTGTAACCTACGGCATTTGAGCCTCTGAGCAGCATCTGGAATAATATATTGGGAATCCTGTCTCTCAGGGCCTCAACTCTCTCCCAGGGCGACTCCTGCAAATAACGGTAAGCCACGTCAAAAGTGGCTCCTCCCCACATTTCCAGAGAGAATAGATCAGAGGCTAATTTGGCCGTAGAATCAGCTACTTTCAGCATATCTTTGGTTCGCATCCGGGTTGCCAGCAGAGATTGATGGGCATCCCGGTAGGTCGTGTCGGTAATCAGAAGCCGGTCCTGATCTTTAATCCAGCGGCAGAAATCTTCCTTACCCATTTCTCTGAATTTATCTCTGCTGCCTGCGGGAATTTCGCCTCCGGCCTCAGGAACTTTAGCCTGATCAAAATCAGGTTTCTGACCTCTGGTTTTATTCACAATTATATCGCCGATATAGTTAAGAATACCACTTTCCTGGTCAAAATTATCACTGTCAATTTTCAACCAGGGGTTTTCTTCCAGAAAACCGGTGGTAGCTCTTCCGGCAGCAAAATCGTCGTGATTGAGGACATTTATGAGAAAATCCCGGTTGGTGGCTACTCCGCTTATCTGCATCTCTTCTAGAGAACGCACCCCTTTGTTAATTGCCCCCTGAAAAGTTCTATCCCAGGAAATTACTTTTACTATCAAACTATCGAAATAAGGGGTTATGATGGAGCCGGTAAAACCATTGCCACCATCCAGCCTGATACCACTGCCGGAGCTGGTACGATATAAATCAATCCGTCCCGTATCAGGTTTAAAATCCTGCCTGGGATCTTCGGTAGTAACCCGGGATTGAATCGAATAACCTCTTCTGGTAACCGAGTTCTGGTCAGGAATATTTATACAGTCATCAGAAAGTTTATGTCCCTCCGCAATATGAATCTGGGCCTGGACTATATCAATGCCTGTCACCATCTCCGTCACCGGATGTTCAACCTGTATTCGAGGGTTGACCTCTATAAAATAATAACTGCCATCTTCTCCCACTAAAAACTCCACCGTTCCGGCACTGCAGTAACCTCCTTCCCCCAGCAATCTTACCGCATCCCTGTACATATCATCTCTGACTTCCTGCGGCACAGAAAAGGCTGGAGAATATTCAATCAACTTTTGGTGCCGGCGCTGAATTGAACAATCTCTTTCGAATAAATGTACCACATTGCCATGTTTATCAGCAAGTATCTGAACTTCCACATGGCGGGGGTTGGGCAGATATTTTTCCAGAAATACATCTTTCTGGCTGAAAGCCCGGCCTGCCTCTTTGCGGGCTTCATTGAGAGCCTTACTGAGTTCACTGTCATTTCTGACCACCCTCATTCCCCGGCCGCCTCCACCTGCAGCAGCCTTAATTAAAATTGGATAGCCATGCCGGGAAACAAATTTCTTTATCTCCTCTTCACTGGTAACCGGATCTTCAGTCCCGGGAATTACAGGTATATCAAGTTCTCTGGCCAGTGATTTACACGCCAGTTTATTGCCATAACGGCTGAGCATTTCCGGCTCAGGACCTATAAATTCAATGCCAGCCTGCTGACACTGCCGGGCAAAGTCAGCATTTTCTGATAAGAATCCATAACCAGGATGAATGGCATCCACTCCTTTTTTGTCGGCCAGTTCGATGATTTCATCTGCAGCCAGATATGCTTTTAAGGGAGTGTGATTTTTGCCTATTTCGTAAGATTCATGGGCCTTAGTTCTAAAAAGTGCTGTTTTGTCCACATCATGATAAATGGCCACCGATCTTTTACCCAGTTCCCGGCAGGCCCGAAAAACTCTGATAGCTATTTCTCCTCTGTTGGCCACCAGTACACGTTCAAATTCAGTGATTTCCCCGTCCATATATCCATACCCCTTTCTTCGCAAAACCAAGCTTTAGTTTTATTATTTAATAGCTTTTATTTTATTATTTAATTAGGTTATATTTTAATTCAGTAAATAAAATAAAATTCCTGCCTGAAAAAGTTAAATCTACAGTTATTTTAGTTATTTTAACCAGTTTTCCAGATCATTTAACTGTCTATTTACCTCGGAGGGGGCAGGCCCCCCCTTAATATCCTTTTTGGTTACCGCATTTTCAATATTTAAGGCCTGATAAAGTTCCTGGCGCTCAACTTCCTTTCTGTTAAGCGGCAGCATATCCAGCAAAGTATTAAATTCAATATCGATCAGCTTTATATCATGTTCCAGGGCATATTTTACAACCTCACCGACAGCCTCATGGGCCTGGCGGAACGGAACACCCCTATCGGCCAGGAAATCTGCCAGCTCGGTGGCATTTACATATCCTTTGCTGGCGGCGGCAGCCATATTTTCCTGCTGAATATTCAGCTCGGGGATGAACTCAATCAGAACCTCCAGCACATCTGTCAGTGTATTTACGGTGTCAAACACCCCTTCTTTGTCCTCCTGCAGATCTTTATTATAGGCCAGAGGCAGAGATTTTAAAGTGTGGGCAAGCTGAGTATAGCTGCCCAAAATCCGCCCGCTTTTACCCCTGATCAGCTCGGGAATATCGGGGTTTTTCTTCTGGGGCATAATACTGCTGCCGGTGGCAGCTTTATCGCTTATTTCTACAAAATTATACTCCCGGGAGTTCCAGACAATAATCTCCTCGGCCAGGGAGCTAAGATGGGTCATTATTGTGACGGCAGCACTGGTGAATTCCAGCAGATAATCTCTATCACTGACTGCATCCAGAGAGTTTTCCGTGGCCTGGCTAAACCCCAATTTTTTTGCGGTCCACTCCCGGTCAATTGCAAAAGTTGTGCCCGCAAGTGCTCCAGACCCCAGCGGTGATTTATTCATGCGTTTCTGACAGTCTTCCAGCCGGCTGTAATCGCGTCTAAGCTGCTGGCAGTGTGCACTCAACAAATGGCCAAAAGTTATGGGCTGAGCAGGCTGAAGATGGGTATATCCGGGCATTATTGTCTCTGTGTGTTCACGGGCCAGGTCAATAAGCCCTTTTATAACCTTTTTTAACAGCTGCTTAATCTCCTGTAAATTATCCAGAAGATATAATTTCAAATCTAGAGCCACCTGATCATTGCGGCTGCGAGCTGTATGCAGTTTCCCTGCCGTTTCCCCAATTTCAGCTTTGAGCATGGATTCCACCAGAGTATGGATATCCTCAGCGGCAAAATCTATATCCGGGGATGAATTTTGCTCGATATTTTGGCCCGGCCGGGAAGCTTCCACAGCTGCCGCCAGTTTCTTTCTGACCTGTTCCAGTCCGGATAATAACTTCTCCTTTTCCTTCTCACTGATTATCCCCTGGCGGGCCAGCATCTTAACATGTATTTTGCTGCCTTTTATATCATATTTATAAAGCTTGTAATCAAAGGGAAGTGATGAATTAAAACGAGCAAATTTCCCTCCGGTATTTTCCTGAAATCTTCCTCCCCATAGTGGCAAAATTATCTTCTCCTTCCGTTTTGCAATATTTAATCGGGTTCAGTCTGGCTTAATTTATTAAATTCCCGGCCTGTTCTTTATTTGACTCTGGTCCTGTACGCCAGAACTCTGATATTTCTGGCCCTGTAAGTTGTCATTATTCTGCTTGACTACCTGCAGCGGTAATGACCAGAGTTTAATAAAACCAGCTGCCGCCTCATGATCAAAGGTATCTTTATGGTCATAGCTGGCCAATCCGTTATCATAAAGCGAATTATCGGACTTTCTGCCAGTAACCCTGAAATTGCCTTTATGTAACTCTATTTTCACTTTGCCGGAAATCTGAGGTTTAAAGCTGGCCAGAAAGTTTTGCAGAGCCTGACGCAGCGGTGAATGCCACAGACCATTATAAATTAATTCAGAATATTTCGGTCTGATTCTGTCCATAAAATGCAGTGTTTCCCTGTCCAGGACCAGTTCTGAAAGTTCTTTATGGGCTTTCAACAGAATTTTGGCAGCTGGAGCTTCATAAATCTCACGTGATTTAATGCCCACCAGCCTGTTCTCCACCATGTCCACTCTACCTATGCCATGTTTAGCACCGATGGTATTCAATTTTTCCACCAGCTCTACCGGGCCAAAACATTCTCCATCGATAGCTATCGGTTTACCTTCAGCAAAAGTTAATTCAATCTCCTCTGGTTCCCCGGGAGCATCTTCCGGAGCCTGTGTCCATTGATAGGCATTTTCTGGAGGCTGCTGCCAGGGATCTTCTAAAGGGCCACATTCTACACTTATCCCCCAGAGATTTTCGTCTATACTGTAGGGTGAATCTCTGGTAGCTTTCACCGGAATATTATGCTCTTCTGTATAATCCAGTTCTTCTTCACGGGTGGTAAAACCCCAGTCTCTCAAAGGTGCTATTATCTCCAGCTCTGGAGCCAGGGCCGAAAAGGCGGTTTCGAATCTAACCTGATCATTACCTTTACCTGTACAGCCGTGGGCCACAGCATCGATATCATATTTTTGCGCAACCTTAACCATTTCCTCTGCTATTAATGGACGCGCCAGAGCGGTGGCCAGAGGATACTTGTCTTCATAGCAGGCCTGTATCTGCAGGGCCGAAAAAATCTGCTTTTCTATGAATTTTTGCTGCAGATCTACAATTATTACCTCACTTGCACCTGTGTTGTAAGCTTTTTGCTGAATAGATTTTGCATCAAAGTCTTTTTGCCCCAGATCAGCCGTAAAGGTGATAATATCAGCCTGATATTTTTCCTGCAGCCATTTAATAGAAACAGAAGTGTCAAGACCACCTGAATAAGCCAGCAGAACAGAATTTATATCTTTACTCATGATTTATTGCCTCCAGAATCAATATTTTTTTATACAAATTTTGGATTGAATATCAGTCAAAATTTACAAATTGGGCTGGAAATTATTTAAGCCTGTAGATGATTTATTGCAGCTGAAAAATCAAAAAGTTGATATATTATGCTGGCTTTACCTCGCATACAGACGGCCCATAAAATAGGGTTAAGGACTGCCATGAGTTAACTCCTCCTCGAAAATAGATTTAATTTATTTAAAAACAAAAATCCGTCTCTCACCCAGAACCCGGGTAAGAGACGGATTAATTTCCGCGGTACCACTCTACTTAACATATGCGAACCATATAACCCATAAAGGCCAACAAACTAACATGGTCCGACAATGTTCGCTCTAACCTTTAACGCCGGTTTAACGGCCTTTTCCTACTGCTATCATCGGAAAATTTTCAGAAAGGCAACTCCGGGAGACGTGTTCACTTCAATCATCCGCCGGTCTTCCACCAGCACCGGCTCGCTTAATGGAGAGGATTAAAGCTACTCACTTCCCTTCTCGGTTTTTACAACCTATCCAGTTTTCTGTATTATAACCCACAGACAAAAATATATCAAGGGAAAATTGATATTTAATTTATATTTGTCGTTTATATTTTTATCTGTCCCGCAGTTCCGCAAATTTATCGCGGGCCAGATCTCGATAAACTTTTTTGATGGTACCATCCCGGATTAATTCATCCAGTAAAGGCAGAGCTTCCCGGGGGTCTTCACCATGATCAATCATTAAACTGGCCAGCAGCAGCGTTAATTTATGTTCGGCATTTCCGGTCAGCTGTCCGGAATATTCTTCATAATAATACTTTTTTAGGTTTTCCATCGCTTTTACTGCAGCAGTTTTCTGCAGCGATTCCTCTCCCAGATCTTCATATAACCAGCTCAATCTTAACCAGCAGCCGGCAGGCTTATTATGTTCTACCGGGATGAATTCAAAAAGAGCAAGAGAAAGATAATATGCCAGAAAAACCTCTGATAAATGCCGGGGAGAACTAAAACCCGGATTGAGCTTTCCTCCGGCCTTTTCCTCTACAAATTCTTGAAACTCATTCTCTATTTTTTCCTCATGCCCCTGAGCCAGCCCGGAGAATTCCTGACGGGGGGCAGCATAATAGCACTCAGAGCAAACCCAGATATAATACCAGGCTGGCTTGAAATTTTTAAATATCTTTCGCAGATCATTGCGCAATTCCTGCAGTGATAATCTGGAGTTGCGAATTTTAACAGCAGCAAATTTATTACCACAGACAGGGCATTCAATTTTCTTTTCATAGGTATAATATTGAAATTCTTTCGGAGCTGTCTGCGAATAATTCCCATGTCCCGCCAGGTAAAGTTGACCCTGCCGATTTGGCTTTTGCTTTAATTCATCCTCACCCTCATGAACACTTTCATCCTTATTTCGGGAAACACCTTCGTCCTCAACCTTATTTATTTCGTTTCCCGTATTTGCAGCTTCCTCCTGCACCTGATTATCTGTCCGCTTATCAATACTTTCAGCATCTGAACTGTTAACTTCCTGCTGATAAGTTTCTTTGCCGGTTTTAATAAAAATGCGGGAGAGTTTATCCAGTCTCCTGCTTAATGCCATAATAGTTTTTTCATTGAATTCCGGCTTTTTCTGTAAAAACCTGGTGAAATCTTCCGGAGATAATGAAACATAGATTGTCTCCCGCAGACAGACCGCCGAAAAATTCCTTTCAGCCTCGGACAGCAAAGCCATCTCGCCCAAAATTTTACCGGAATCAATTCTATCAAGGGCATTTTCCCGTTGCTGTTCAGCAAAATCAGGATATAGTCCTACCTCCCCCTGCAAAATTAAATAAATATCTCTGGCCGGCTCCCCGGCCGCAAATATCTTTTCTCCTTCAGCGGCTTTTTTATAATTTTTCTTATCTAAATTCAAAATCTCCATTAGTTCCCGGGAAATAATAAATCACCTGCCTGTATTATTAATATGACTCTGGTATCAATAAATAAAAAAATTGCCCTGATTAAATTAAAGAAAATAAAATAGTGAAAAAATGTGAGGTGCTGCCGGCCAGCACGAAAATATGCCAGATAGCGTGATTATAGTTTAAATCATCTTTGAGATAAAAAATCAGCCCGGAGGTATAAAATATTCCGCCCAGGATAAGAAAGATAATACTGGTGCGGCTTAAAGCCAGCAGCAAGGACCTGAGGGTGAAAATACTTAACCAGCCCATGATGATATATAAAAATAAAGAGAGCTTTTTAACTTTATCAAACCAGATGATATTTATCACAATTCCGACCACCGCTATCACCCAGATTATAGAAAAAATAGTCCATCCCAGTATGCCCCGCAGAAATATTATTGTTATGGGAGTATAGGTGCCGGCAATTAGGAGAAAAATAGCAGAATGGTCTATAATTTTTAAAATATATTTAGCTTTACCCCGGGGGAAGCTATGATATAAGGTGGAAGCCAGATAAAGTATAATCAAAGTAGAACCATATATGCTATTAGCGATAATATGAATTAAGCCCCCAAATAAATTAGCCACAATAATAAGAACTACCAGGGCGGATATGGCCATGCCCAGTCCCACTCCATGCAGAACTGCATTAGCTATTTCCTCAGCATTATATTTAAAATTTTCCTCCATATAACCTCACCCGCCTTGATAATCTGCAAACTATCAGGATATAATTTCACTAAATAAAGAGTTGTTAACTGATTGCAGGGAAATTTTTGTGATAAAGTGTTAATTAGTTATTTAACTTAACTAAAAAATAAAACCCGCCAGCAGCACTCTATCTGGCGGAAGTCAGGAAACCTCTACAGCCCGCATGCTTGAACTCCCCTTTTGCTCTTTACCTGTCTTTAATTTTCAACCTCAGGTAAAGCCTCCTCAACTGAACTGGCAGGTTCTATTGTAGAGATAGCATGTTTGAATATTAATTTATTTTTGCCATTATTTTTGAGAATTACGGTAAAATTATCAAAGCCCTCTACAAAACCATTCAACTGATAGCCACTAATTAGATAGACTGTCACCTTAATTTCATTTTTCCTTACATAGTTCAAAATCCGATCCTGGTAATTATAATTTTTGCCCACAAAAAGCCCTCCTAATTATATGTATTTATATTAATTGAACTGCTGAAAAATAAATCTTCAAGAAAAAACTTTTTCAATAGCTTCTATTATTCTATCTTCTTCCAGGGGCTTAACAATAAAATCTTTGGCCCCGGCTTCTACTGCCTCAATCACCATCTTCTGCTGGCCCATGGCACTAACCATAATGATATTGGCCCCAGGATCATGATTTAAAATTTCTTTAGTTGCCTCTAAACCATCCTTCTCGGGCATGGTTATATCCATGGTAACTAATTCAGGTTCATTATCCCGATATTTATTTACAGCTTCTTCGCCATTCTCGGCTTCAGCAATTACATTGAATCCTTCTGCTTCTAAAGTCTTTTTCAAAGTCATCCGCATAAAAGCTGCATCATCAACTACCAAAACTTTTTTATCCACTTTCTTCCCCCCAGTAGAGCTGTCCGGTATAATTTTTTCAGGTTTTAAATGTTTTCCTTTATTTTATTATAACTTGATTATAATTTAAAATCAATAAACATTTTTCCTAATTATCAGGCAAGCTCCTCTGCAGAGCTTTTATGACCTTATCTTTTTTAAAAGGTTTGACAATAAAATCTGAAACTCCGGCCTCTATAGCTTCTATGACGATGTGTTTTTGGCCCATGGCACTAACCATAATGATGTTCGCTGACCCGTCAAATTCTATTATTTTCTTAGCAGCAGTAAGACCATCCATTCCCGGCATGGTTATGTCCATGGTAACTATATCGGGTGATAGCTGCTTATATTTTTCCACTGCCTCCTGACCATCTTTCCCTTCGGCAATAACTTCAAACTCAGAATCTACCAAAATATTTTTCAGGGTTAATCTCATAAAATCAGCATCATCAACTATCATTACTTTATGCCCCAAAATACTCCCACCTTTACACAAAATAATTCCAAAAGACCGTCCAGCTTACCTGACAAACTGTACCTTTCATTTTATGCTGAAATAGCTGTATTGTCAAACACCTGAAATTAAA
>CAZVMQ010000030.1:0-19669 GCA_964628755.1 uncultured Halanaerobiaceae bacterium | reverse complement strand
CTTTTAAGAATAAAACAGGCTCCTCCGGTATTTCATGGCCGGTTTCCCGGGCATGATCATAATAATTTAGTCCCACCGCAATAATATTGGGAGGATTTATAGGGGCCAGCAAATCAACTTCACTTTTTTCGTGCTTATCTTCAGTTATAGAAAAATCAAAGAATATATTGCCTTCTATACGAGAAATTACTCCTTCCTCTACTTTCCCGTAAGCTATCCTGTTATCAGCAGTCTTAAACCTAACTATTTTCATTGTCTTCCCCCTTTTCGGACATATTTTTTTCGGGCTCATTTTCCAGAGCATCATTTTTCGGATTCAGTCTGTCCTTATTTTGTTCGGAACTCTGATCAGCAAATTTTTCCTCTTCTTCCGCAAGCTTTCTGGCCTCCTCGTATCTATCTCTGCTCACCACTACCCCACGATTGACAATATATATGCCTATTAAAAAAGAGAGACCACCACTTAAAATACTGCCAACCGAGAAAAATACCAGCCCAAAAAAAACAAATACAGTGCCCAGACCATAATAAAGTATTGGGGCCATGCCATACACCTCCAGTGCTTACAAAACTCATTCACAAAACATTAGTAAATTTTTGCCGGATTATCCGGTCCGGATGGAACGAAAAATAAGATAAGACTGTGACAAAAATATAATAAATCAAAATATCATTTGATTGTGATGGAGTTGCTATTTCTTTACTGTTCCGGACTTCCCACCTGTTCATAAACATAATTCAACTCAATATACTCATTTATCACTTCATGCTCGATGAAGTCCTCATCAAATTCTGCTATCTCCAGCAGAACTTGTTCCTCTTCTTCTATAATTTCTATATTTTTAACTTCACTTCTTTCTGTTTGAGCAAAAATTTCCACTATCTGTTCTGTCTCTAAATCCAGTCCATAAAGACTTCCACCTACCGATACTGTACCATAGGCAAATCCGCCGATAAAAAGCAATGTACTTTCATCCAGCCACCAAAAATCTTTGACAGTATGCTGTTCAGGCAGGTCAGCCCCCTCCACTAAAGTTACAATATCATCTTCTGTTAGGTCATATTTATATAATGACCCAACCTGCTCCCATTCAGAGGGAGCGATATACGATAGGTAACTGCCCTGGGGAGAAATTTTAGGACGGGAAGGATGGTCTTCTGAAAGCAGTCTGTCATTTTCTGTCCCGGTTACCGCCAGCTTAATAACCCCATCTTCTTCGCCATAAAATATATCATCCCACTCTAAAGTTTCAGGAGCGGCTTCTGGCTCAGTTTCCTCTGTTCTTTCCATTTCCCCGAGGTCTTCCCGGATGACAGTTTGATATTGATAGGAAAGAAAAACCCCGACTCCCAATGCCAGAAATATAACAAAAATTGCTAGAATAGCTTTATATTTTTTGGGCATTCCTGCTCCCACCTTTCTGCAATTATTCTCAAAATAATTTTTACATAGTTTTTCTCCTGCTTTATCATGATGGCTTTTAACCTGAGAGCTGTTGAGATTATCTTAACATTAAAAGCCTGTTATATCAATAAAAAACGCTCGTTAGTATTGATATAATTCTTGATTATTGTTATTATATTCATGAGTTTTGTATTCAATTGGTAAATAAATTCCCGGTTTTGGCATCTGCACTTAAAAGTTTCCTGGTTTTGTCAGTAACATATCCATATCTGCGACAAATAATTCAAAAAATAATTTACAGGAGTTGAGAATATGTGGAAAAAACTCTCCGGCAGTATCAGGAATAAATTTTTAGCTGCCACTATTGGAGTACTCATTATCGCTTTTGTTGTAGTTATTTTCATTTTGTTAAACTATCAGGAAAATCGCATCAATGAAGAATTTCATCAAAATGTAGAACGAGAATTCGACATGGTTACTGTTTCAAGTGCCAGTCCCATCTGGCATGGTGATGATGAAGGTCTGGAAAATGAAATCCAAAATTTTTATGATCGTTTCAACATTTTACATATGGAGCTGGATTATTTTGATGGTGAAATGGAGCTCACCCGCCAGGAGGCAATCCCCGAAAATATAGAAAATCTGGAGGAACTGGATCAGCATGAAGATATTTTCTCCCTGGAAAGTAATATCATCTCCGGGGATGGCACCGAGCTGGGTTCTTTACAGGCTTTTTACAATGAAGCTCAGGTCCAGGAAGAAATAGCTGATTTCAGGCAGGGAATATTACTGGCATCTGCTGCCATAATCATCCTGGTCAGCATCACAGTTATTGCTGCTTCTCAAAAAATAACCAGACCCATTAAAAAAGCTACAAATTTTGCTGAAGAAATTGCCGCAGGGAATTTAAATCAGGCTGATCTGCAGTTAAACACCAATGACGAAATAAGCGTGCTGGCGGCAGCTTTAAACAATCTCAAAAATAATTTTCATGATATCATAACCCAGGTAAAAGACCTTACTCAAAATCTATCCTCAGCCAGCCAGCAGCTTTCCGCAACCAGTGAGGAAATTTCTGCTTCGGCTGAAGAAGTGGGGACGGCTATTCAGGAAGTCGCCTCCGGCGCCGAAGAACAGTCAGCCCAGATAGATGAAACAGAAAATAATGTGAAAAACCTCAGCCAACAGATCAATACAGTAGATGATATGACCGAAGAAATGGACGAACAGGCCGATAATGTGCTGGAAAATATCTCCAAAGGCAATCAATCTGTCAGTAAATCCAGAGAGGAAATAGACAAAGTTAGTAAACAGTCCCGGCTGGTTGCCGAAAAAGTTAATAATTTAGGTGAGCTCTCCCGGGAAATCGGTGAAATAATTCAGCTCATCAATGGTATTTCCGAACAGACCAACCTTCTTGCACTCAATGCGGCTATCGAAGCAGCCAGGGCCGGCAAAGCTGGCCAGGGTTTCAGTGTTGTGGCTGATGAAATCAGAGAGCTGGCCGAAGAATCAGGTGAAGCTTCCGAGGAAATAGCAAATTTAATCAAGGAAATCCAGTCTGAAATACAGGCGGCAATAAATACAGCTCAGAGGACCGAAGAAGTGGTGGATAATAGCGTCTCAGCTATAGAAACCACTGAAAGCTCTTTCCAGTTTATAGAAACTGCAGCCAATAATCTAACCGAACTTATTGCCGAGATAGCTGACAGGTCTGAAGAAATGGCGGCTTACAGCAATGAAGTCAGTGCAGCCATGACTGAAATCGCTGCAGTCAGTGACGAGGCCTCCAGTAATGCTGAAGAAGTAGCAGCTTCCAGTCAGGAGCAGAGTGCCACCACTCAGGAAATTGTCAATGCTTCAGAAAATTTAGCAGAAATGGCGGCAGAACTGGAAAAGTCTATCGAAAAATTCGAAGTTTAGCCCGGATAAATTTGCAGAAGACAACTAATTCCGGACCACTAAATCCCCATAGACAGACCCCGGGCCTAATCGAATTTACGGATTTAACTCTTAAGAGCCCGGGGATGTTATTTTTTTGTGTAATACAAATTAATCAATTAATGATATCCAGCAAAATATCAGGCCTATCTGTCATAATTCCATCCACATTTAAATCTATCAGCCTTTTCATCTCTTCCCGCTCATTTATAGTCCAAAAATGAACGGCAATATTTTTTCTATGAGCCGCCTTAATCAGCGCTGGTCGGGCCAGCTTAAACCCATGGTAATAATTAGGTATTTGCAGAGCTTCTATGTTGAAATTTAAAAGTCTGTCCAGTTTAAAAAGATTGGAAACTACAAATTTGGCAACAACCTTTTTGGAGGCTGAAATATTTATATCTGCAGAATATCTAGACCGCAAGTAACTTAAAACTTCATCATGAAAACTGCCCACAATAAGCTTATCAGTATGAGAAAATTTTTGGTTCAGCTTCATCAGCCGGTCTACAGCTTTCCGGCCTAAATCTCCTTCATCCTTTATCTCAACTGTTAACAGAATATCCGGCAGCTTCTCCATGACTTCCTGCAGGAGAGTTATGCTGGCTTTATTGGCTGCTGAGACATTTATTTCCCGGGCGGAAGCAATTTCTTCTCCAGGAATATTTTCGAAATTATAGGCAAAATTAAATTCCCTCAGCTGCTGATAAGTCATTTTAGCTACCTCGCCGCTGCCCTCTGACATTCTGTCTATTGCAGCATCATGATGAGCAACAAGTCGTCCATCAGCTGTCAGCCTCACATCTATTTCCAGCATATCACATCCCATACAGGCAGCCTGAGTAAAGGCGTTCATGGTATTTTCCGGTTTCAAACCTGCCCCACCCCGATGAGCTATCACCAGTGGAGGTCTAGAAGCAGATAAAAGAAAAGGATTATTTTGTGCCATCTCGTCTGGTGCCATAATTAGAATAAATCACCTATCATATCACTGATAGACCGAAAAAATCTAGAAATTATACCAGCCCGGGTTATCTCCTCTTCGGCCAGCAGATCAACTCTGTTTATTTCTGTATCTTCCTGATAAATAATCATTTCCCCCATCTTTTCACCGGCAGCTATGGGAAATTCAAATTCTTCTATTGTCTCCACCTCTCTGGCAAACTCAGGGTCTTCCCCTCTTTCCCTCACGGCTGTCAAATCTGACGCCGCTCTGGCAGTAACTTCTCCCTGATTGCTGCCAGGAAAAGATATATTATGAACCAATTCATCCTGCTCCAGCAAAACCTCCTGAACAAAATTGCCAAAACCATAATCCAGAAGTTCACGGGTTAAATCCTGTCTTTCTTCGTCAGAATCAGCATTCATAATCACAGAAATCAATCTTAAATCTTCCCGTTCGGCACTGCCGGCAAGGCAGTAGCCAGCGGCTTCTGTTCTACCAGTTTTTATGCCATCCATTCCAGGATAATCCCGGACCAGACGATTCAAATTCGCCAGCATAGCTTCCCTATCATCCAGTTGAAGATAATCAACCCAGATCTGCCCCCATTCCTGTATCTCAGGGTATTGAATGACCTCCCGGGCCATTTTAGTAATATCTCTGGCAGAAGTATAATGATTTTCTGCCGGGAGACCCGTTGAATTGACAAAATTAGTATTTTCCATGCCCAGTTCCCGGGCTCTTTCATTCATCATTTCCACAAATGAACTATAAGTACCTCCTACATATTCAGAAAGAGCATAAGTGGCATCATTGGCAGAAGATATGGTAACAGCCTTCATAAGTTCTTCCACTGTCAGCTCACTACCAGCTTCCAGAAAAATTTGAGATCCCCCCATATCTGCAGCCCTGGTACTGATAGTCACCGGGTCAGAGAGAGAAATCTCTCCGTCCTCCACTGCTTCCATAGTCAGCAACATAGTCATAATTTTTGTGATGCTGGCAGGAGGAAGCTCTTCATCGGCATTTTCTTCATAAAGCACCTGACCGGTGTCGGCTTCAACCAAAATAGCTGAATAAGCCCCCAGGTCAAAAGCCATACTGTTGCTGCTCATAACTAAAATAAACACAAAAATAAAAAGTAGTATTAACTTAATTTTTGCCAGTTTGGTTAATGTCATGTTTGACTACTCCTTCTCTGGTAATTTCTGTTTTTATTGTCCTACATAATATACTTTTAGGCTGGGCGGCTAATTCCTGTCCTCAAAGTCAAATTTTTTTAAGCATTTTTTCCTTGCTCATACTAAACTTAACTGCCTATAACACTTCCTCGCCTTCCTCAGCCTCAGATGATTATTTCCTAAAAAATACTCTGTAAATTAATAGCACGGGTCCAGCCAGGCCAAGCATAAAATGTTTAATCAAACTCTTTCGAGTTATATTCTGTGAATAAAATTTTGGGCTTTCCTGATTGCCGTTTTTTTCGTTCTTTCCGGACTTTTCCAGTTCATTACCCAGAGAAGTCAAAAAACCAATTACCCACCAGAGCAAAATCAACAGAAGTAAATTTAAATCAATCATTATAATCCCCCATTTTCTCATATATAGATTGTACCGGCGGCTGAAAACCAATTTACAGGGTAAATGAATAACTAAATTAGAGCAAAACTTGAATATAAAGTAAATTTAAGGTAATATGAATAACAGAAAGGAACCAAATTTAAGTGATTCATAATCATTAGATTTAGTAAAATTTCTTAATCTGGAGGGATTACATGAAAGCTACAGGTATAGTACGTAAAGTCGACGATTTAGGACGTATTGTCCTCCCCAAAGAATTAAGAGAGACCCTGAATATAGAAGAAAAAGATCCTCTCGAATTTTATGTAGAGGAAGAGACGGTAATTCTGAAAAAGTATCAGCCCGGATGTCACCTCTGCGGCAATATTGAAAATCTAATTAACTACCGGGACAAAGATATCTGTGAAAGCTGTATAGCAGATCTAAAAAAAATAAACGAATAGAAAAAGCGGCTCCCACATGTGAAAAACAAAAATGGGAGCCTTTTTTACTTTGTCGGGGACTTAATAACCCCGCAATTTGCCAGATAAAACTATTTGACCTATAATAATCTGCTGGATTTATTTGCTTAAAATTTAGGCAAGATCAATTTCTTCGCTTAAATACACATCCTGAATACTGTGCAGTATTTCAATTCCAGCTTCCATAGGCTTCTGAAAGGCTTTACGTCCGGTTATAAGTCCCATACCACCGGCTCTCTTATTAATTACAGCAGTTCTAACTACCTGTTCTAGATCATTTTCTCCGGAAGCTCCCCCTGAATTAATCAGACCAATTCTACCATTATAACAATTAAGAACCTGATAGCGAGTTAAATCAATGGGATGATCGGAAGTTAATTCACTATATACGCGGTCATCTGTTCTCCCAAAACCAATTGCTTTATAACCCTCATTGGTTTCAGGCTGTTTTTGCTTAATTATGTCGGCCTCAATGGTTGCCGCCAGATGATTGGCCTGACCGGTCAGATCTGCCGCAGTATGATAATCCTCCTCCTCAGTTTTAAATTCCGAATTACGCAAATAGGCCCACAGTACAGTGACCATGCCGAGGGAATGTGCATACTCAAAAGCTTCCGCTACTTCCTGAATCTGCCGATTGCTTTCCTGAGAACCAAAATAAATTGTTGCTCCTACTCCTGCAGCTCCCAGATCAAAAGCCTGTTCCACACTGGAAAAGAAAATCTGATCATAACGTTTGGGATAGCTGAGCAGTTCATTATGATTCAACTTAACTATAAAAGGAATTTTATGAGCATACTTGCGTGAAACACTGCCCAAAACTCCCAGAGTTGAGGCCACCGCATTACAGCCACCTTCTATTGCCAGTTTAACAATATTTTCAGGGTCAAAATAAATGGGATTGGGAGCAAAGGAAGCTCCACCTGAATGCTCTATTCCCTGATCAACTGGCAGTATAGAAATATAGCCTGTCCCTCCCAGGCGGCCATGATCCAGAATATTTTGCAGATTGCGCAATACAGGAGCAGGCCTATCGGACTGAGCATAAACTCTATCCACAACATCGGGACCGGGTGTAACCAGCTGCTCAACAGGTACAGTCTCACTTTCATGCTCCAGCAAATAATCCGCTTCCTCACCTAAAAGAGAAACTATTCTGTCATAACCCATATTATTACCTCCTGAGTGAAATTTTTATAGCCTGTTCATTTTTGTCTAAAAGATATTGCCAGAATTAATCATATGCTACTATTCTACCAACTTTCACTCTCCAAATTTAACTAAAAATTGCCTTATTTACTAAAACACAATAAAGTTGTAGACTATTAATATTATATGATAGGAAAATACGCAGTCCAAATCACAAATCTTTAAGCCGTTTCAGCCAGGTTTTGATTTCCTGTCATATCTTCCTGAATTTTTAATTTACACCTCATCTTAATCTCTCTCTTCAGGCTCTATGTCAGTATCAGAGTCGATTGCTCCCGACTCATCCAAATTATCTTCCATTTCTTCTAAGTCACTCACCTCTTCTTTTGTCTCCTCCAGCAGCTTTTTTACATCCAGCATGGAGCTACCTTCAGGCAGGTCAACATCTTCCCGGCTGGCAAAATATTTTAATAATTCCATGGGAAGCGGAAACACAACGGTTGAACCCTCAGAGGAAGCAACTTCAGAAATCGTGCGCAGAGTCCGCAAATTCATCGATCCGTGCTGAGCATTTAAAATTGCCGAAGCCTCAGCTATCTGGCGGGCCGCCTGTTTTTCCCCCTGAGCCTGAATGACTACTGCTCTTCTTTCCCTTTCAGCTTCTGCCTGTTTGGCTATAGCCCGCTGCATACTGGAAGGTATAACAACATCTTTGAGTTCCACCGCACTCACCTTTATACCCCAGGGATCTGTCGCTTCATCAATGACCTGCTGAAGTTCTTTATTTAATTTTTCCCGCTCTGATAACAGTTCATCCAGTTCAGCCTGACCGGCAATACTGCGCATGGTAGTTTGAGCAAGCTGAATAGTAGCCTGATGATACTTTTCCACATTTATAATGGCTTTTTCCGGATCTACCACTCGATAATAAAGCACAGCGTTAACCCGGCAGGTGACATTGTCTTTGGTAACTACTTCCTGTTCTGGCACATCATAGACTACAGTTCTCAGGGGAACTTTTACCACCCGATCCAGAATAGGAATCACCAGAATCAGACCCGGACCTTTGGTCGATACAAATCTACCGAGACGAAAGACAACAGCCCGCTGATATTCCTTGATAATATAGATAGCCTGACTTAAAATAATCAGAAATAAAATAGCAAAACCTATATAGAAAAACGGTATTCCTTCAATATTAAACATCCCAATCCCTCCCGGAAAAAGTTATAATTTGAAACAGAGATCAGATAAAATCCTGCCGGTAATTTTTTGTTCCATTTAAGTTAGTGATCACCTCTCATCTTCGATCTTTTCAACTATAAACACCATCCCATCTCTTCCTACAATTTTTACAATTTCGCCTTCTGCTATTTTTTCCTTTTCAGATCTGGCCTGCCAGATTTCACCTGCAAATTTGATCTGCCCCCGGGGATTAACCTCATCAATAACCCGGGCAGTTTTATTCTGATACCTGCTGTCCCCGTGTTTAACTTCCATACGGGTGGAAGCCAAAATTTTCTTCAGGGCCACCAGAATAAATATCACCGACATAGCTGCTATACCCAGAACCAGCATCCGGAAATTTGCAAACCATTCCGGCGGCATAAGCGGCTCTCCGGGGAACATGAAACCACCCAAAACCAGCAACACCACTCCAATGGTGGTAAAAATCCCAAAAGTGGGTGTAAAAAGCTCCACAATCAGAAAGAAAATACCCAGGCCTACCAGCATTAAACCCAGATAATCAAATTCAATTATTCCCAGTCCATATAGAGCTAAAACTATGGCAATAGCCCCACCAACTTCAGGAATAAAAGTTCCCGGGGAAGAAAAACCAATAATAATTCCATAGATACCTACCAGCATTAAAATAAAAGTAACCTGGGGGTTGCCCAGAAAATTTTCCACTCTCTCCCAGATGTCCATCTCTCTAACTGTCAGCTCGGCACCGTCGGTTCGCAACTCTCTGGCTTCTCCCCGGATAAATACTTCTTCTCCATCCAGCGATTCCAACAGGTCCTGCCGCGATCTGCTGATCAGGTCGATTATTCCTTCTTCCAGAGCTTCATCTGCCGTCAGAGTTAAATTCTCGGTCACAAACTTACCTGCGATTTCTTCATTTCTATTTCTTTCCCGGGCAACACTTCTTATATGACCTTCAATAAAATTTATGGTCTTTTCATCAGCTGCATCCCGGGTGCCTCCTGGAGAAAACTGTACGGGCATTGCTGCCCCGGTACTGGTACCTGGAGTCATGACAGCTTTGTGCCCTGACAGTAAAATAAAGCTGCCTGCTGAGGCAGAAATTGCCCCCGAAGGTGAAACATAGGTTATAATGGGCAGAGAAGATTCCAAAAAATCAGACATAATTTTCAAGGTTGGGTCAAGCACCCCGCCCGGAGTGTCCAGTTCAACCAGCATGAAATCATAATTTTCTTCTTTTGCTTCTTCCAGGCTGGCCCGCAGCATTCTGGTTGTTCCCGAAGTTATTGTTCCTTCTACTCTAACCACCATTCCCCGGGCAGAGGCGATATCTTCTGTTTCTTGCCCTGTTTCTTGAGCAAGAATTTCTTCGCTACCTGCTATAGTCAATAAAAATATGAGGACCAGGGCAAATAGAATATACTCAAATCTAAATTTATTCTTTTTTTTATCATCATTAAATAATAACATCCCTGCTTCCTCCTAACAATTAAGCAAAAATTTTATTTATCTGGATAATATTTTTAGCTATGTTTTAATTATATCATGCCGCTCCCAAAAAAGAAAAGCCCCCGGCATACCCGGGGGCAAAATTTTCACTTTTTAATTTTTTTATCCAATCACTATAACTTACTGCAGTGGTATTAATCAGTCAGGACTACAATTCTTCCTTCTACTTTAGGGAAGAGGGGACTTTCTTCCTGGATATGCTGGATGAACATCTGTGTATCTATCGTATCAAATGTTTCCAGGTGCTCGGACCTTTCAAACATGTGATATTCATCTCCACCGGCAACCAGGAAATCATTGGTGGCTACAACATAATCATTACGAAATCTAAGTCTTTCTCCTCCGATATATACATCTTTTACTCTTTCACCGGCCGGCTCAGCAGGATCGAAATAAAATCTCATACCGCTCACCTGTAAAAATTTGCCTGATACTTCCGGATAAGAACTGACAGCATGCTCGAGCATCTGCACGACATCATAACCGCTCATCCTAACTGTCTCAACATTATTTTCAAAAGCCAAAATTTCAGTTGCATCTTCCAGGGTTATAGGGCCTAAATCAGCTGAATCCCTGATACCGCCACCATTATAAACAGCTATATCAGCACCAGTATTTTCCCTGATGATATCGGTAATTAAATTCCCCAGATTGGTTTCCATAGTTCTAACATGCTGTCTAATTCCATTGAGAAAAACTTCAGTTTCCCCTATCTCAGTATCAAGAGCCTGAACTTGAAAGCCAGCCATAAAAGTCATTACAGCAACCAGCAGAACTGTAACTAAAATGCGGTTTCTTTTGCGCATATTTTAATCCCCTCCTGTTTAAAGTAATATCCTGTTTGAAATTAAAAGGTTCAGGCCTATTATGGCCTGTAAAATCCTATTATTATATTTCTATAGTAAGTACGAAAACTCCTCCTTACCAATTAAAAATATATTTATTATCGCAGTAAACTGCCGAAGAAAAACCCCTGACTATTAACTGTCAGGGGTGCTGTAAAAGTTGGGCTTAACTAAAATCTCTTCCAGAAATTTAAGTCCTGGTTTAAAGCTAAGTTTCAATTTAAAAGTTTAATTTAAAAGTCAGGTTCCATCTCCATTTCACCATTGAACTCTTCCAATATCTGCTCGGTAATATTTTCAGCAGCAAGCACTTCTTCTCCGGTTATTATACCCTGTTCATTTATAACTACATCATAACCCAGCTCCTGGGAAATTCTTTCTATATCCTCTTCTACATCAGCAATAGCACCTTCCAGAAGCTCCTGCTGAAGCATCTGCATCTCCTGCTGCATCTGCTGCTGCTGGGCCTGCTGTTCCTCTTCATCTAATTCTTCCATTTCAGCCATCATTTCCATCTGTCTCTGCTGTAATTCCTGCTGGGCTTCCTGTACGGAAGGATGGACCATTAAAACTTCCTGCATGTTTACCGTAGCAACAGAAATTTCCTGTGCTTGTGCTCTGTAAGTCCCGCTTAACATGAGTCCTATCATCAGAACAAATACCAGCAAATAAAAACTATGCTTTTTAATGTTTAGCCTCCTCTCGATCTAACTGAATTTGCCCTTGAAAATAATTAAAATAATGGGCAAACTTATTTAACCAGATTTTAATTATACGTGTTACTTATGTAGTATACCACTTACTAACAAAAATTTAAAGATTTGAACAGAAAAACTTAAAATTTTTCGGGAAAATAATTCTTAATCGATTGCGCCGGCTCTATGGTAGTAATACCTTTTTTCATAATCATCTGCAGTCCACCGTTATCTCTGATGGAAATTACATATTCATCATAATCTTCTAATTTTCCCGTGATCTGAACTCCATTTTTTAAATAAACAGTAACTTCAATCTCTTCTTCTTTGATTTTTTCCAGATAATTATGCTGCAGATTTAAATTGTCTGACAAAGATACCCCCCCTGTCTTTGGATGATAAAATAAAAAAACCTGAATATAACTTATTGCCACTCCGGTAAAAATTGTACCATTAAATCCAGCATTAAATCAAGAAGAAATAATGTATAAGCCAAAATATGTTTTCATAAAATGGAGATAAGCGCTATCTATCAAAGCTGAGATATCTTTCCCCGCTATCAGGCGCTATTACTATAATTTTGTCCCTTTTCTTATATCGATCAGCAATCTGCAGAGCTGTTAATATTCCGGCTGCCGAGGATGGCCCCAGCAGCAGGCCTTCCTGCCAGGCCAGCTGTCTTTTGATATCATAAACATTTGACTCATCCACAAGCAGTATTTCATCATAAATTTCCTGGTTTAAAATTTCCGGAACAAATCCTGGACCGGTTCCTGGAATATTATGGTCTCCCGGTTCTCCCCCACTTAATACCGGTGAATTTTCAGACTCAAAAGTATATATATCAACATCTGAAATATTTTCTCTTACATATTCACCTGTACCGGTAATTGTCCCCCCGGTTCCGGCAGAACTCACCAGGGCCTGAAAATTACCTCCGGTTGCTTTCATTATTTCCGGGCCGGTAGTTCTGCGATGTGATTCAGGATTAGCGGGATTACTGAATTGGTCGGGTCTGTAACCATGAGGATATTCTTCCGCCAATTTCTGACAGCGTTCATATGCACCTTTCATCCCTTTTTCACCAGGAGTGAGCACTAATTCAGCCCCAAAAGCCTGCATCAATTTTCGTCTTTCCTGGCTGGCGCTCTCCGGCAAAACCAGCAGGCAGTCATGACCTCTTACTGCTGCAGAGCGAGCCAGACCTATTCCAGTATTACCACTGGTTGCTTCGATGATCAATCCGCCACCTTCTGAAGGTAAATTCCCATTCTTTTCCGCGGCTATAATCATGTTTCTGGCCGGACGATCTTTCACACTCCCCCCCGGATTAAAGTATTCCAATTTCACCAAAATGTCTGGAAAACCGCCAGGAACCAGGTTGTTCAACCTATAAATAGGGGTATTGCCTGCTAAATTCCCCGGATTAGAAATAATCATCAAAAATCACTCCAGTATGATTTGTAGAAAAAATCCCGCCATTAGGCCGGAAGAACTGACCAGACCGTGATCTTTAGATATTTCAATATTTTTTGTATTTCCGGACTTACATAGGAGCATAATAGTAGCAGGTCGGTAGGTTGCGATCCAACCTACCGACCTCCTCCTATTATCCTCCAGTAGCCCCTGGCAAAATTCATAATTATAACAATCTGAAAAATCAATAATTCTAATCTATTTCTTGTTCTGCCTGAATTAATTTTGATTTCAGTTTGCCTGCAATTATTTTATCCTGCCGAGTACAGTTACAGGAGCCTGTAGTTGATTATTTAAATTTACGGCCGTATTTTTATCAGCAGCAGTAAACACCAAACAGGTCGCGGGTCCGGCTGAATATGAAAGTTTGAGACTATCAGTTTTGTTATTTGAATTTAATTCATATGTTAGATCAGCTGAATCGCACAGCTCTTTAATTTCAAATTTAACACCTTTAGATCCCACAGGTAAAACATCCCTTACTTTTGGGCTTTCTCGAATTTTCAGCAAATCTGCAAAAGAAATGATTTCAGAATCATCAATCCGCACCTCATCTTCAGGAGCACTTTTAGGAACTCCAGCCAACCCCAGAATATCTCCTCGCTGTGAACTGCCTATAGTCCAATCAGCTCCAGTGATTACACCTGCCGCGGTTAAACCAACCCCGGTCTGCCTGGTAGGTACATTTTCCTCGGTGCTACCAGTAATATAAAGCCCGGGAAAGCCAGCTCTGCTGCAGGCTTTTTTTATACCGGCAATAATTTTTTCTCCGAAATTTTCCATTTCTACGCAGAGAGCATCGATCACAAAAAGAGGCCGGGAATTAGCTGCTATAATTTCAAACAGGGGGACCCGGGCAGCAAAATATCCCAGCAGTTCGTTATCTACCTGAACAGCATCCAGTTCCTTACTGCCGATACCGCCATCAGAATCCACCGCAAAAATTAATTTAGTATCCTGATTAATTTCCAGCACCGTTAAATCTCGAATATCTTTGATGACCTGCTCTTTTTCCTGAGAAGATAATAAATTTAAATAATATTTTTTAAGATTATTCACCTGAGTCCCTCCATCCAAAATTCACTTTTTCATAACCCATTGATCTCAAGCTTTTAGATAATATTTATTTCAGAAATTTTATTTTATGTTATTATTTGATTCAATAACAGCTGTAATAATCCTGCAAGCGCAAAACATAGGTTTTAATTACAAACAGACCATTAAACATGGCTGAATTAGGGCTGGCGGTTCAGAAAAAACCCCGCCCTGATTTTCCCGGGGCGGGGTTTAATCTGCATAGTTTAAATTTTGCTTTATTTGCTCTGGATTAATAATTTTGGATTATTCTAAAAGAATTCATCATTCTAACCGGAAAATTTAATCCGCAGAGGAAGATGCTGCCTCAAAATCATCAGCAAATTCCTCATATCCCGCTGCAATCAAATCCTCAGCCGGAATAAATCGGAGAGCGGCAGAATTTATACAATAACGCAGACCGGTGGGGTCAGGCCCATCACTGAAGACATGACCAAGATGAGAATCTGCTTCTCGGCTCCGGACCTCTGTCCTTGTCATAAACAGACTGCGGTCCTCTTTTTCCACAATATTGTCTTCTACCAGAGGCCTGGAGAAACTGGGCCAGCCTGTTCCCGATTTGAATTTATCCTGAGAGCTAAAAAGAGGCTCACCAGAAACAATGTCAACATAAATTCCAGGTTCTTCATGATCATAAAATTCGTTATCAAAAGGAGGTTCTGTGGCATCCATCTGGGTGACTTTGTACTGCATTTCAGTCAAACTCTCTTTTAACTCAGCATCTGTGGCCTCTGGGTCCTGCGGAACTTCAATTTCCTCGGCACTAAGACCACCACAACAGCCACCACAGCTTATTTCAACTTCGGATATATCAAGATTATATTTATCCAGCAGCTCTTCCTGCAGCTCAGAACTCAGCCCCAGATTACCAATTTCATCCCTTAACTGATCACTGCTGCCATAACCTCCAATATAACCATTAACCCGGGTAACAGCAGTAGAATTTATGAATTCCTGCCAGGTCATATCGTCCAGATAATGATTTTTGAAACCGGGGCGCTGCTGCAGATAATATTTCTGATGATAATTCTCAGCCAGCGTAAATTCGCTAAATTCCTTAAATTCTGTTTTTATTGACCTCCCCTGTTTCTGCTCCAGTTCAGCCTTAATCTGCCGGGCAGTCTCATACTGCTCCTGATTATGATAAAATATTGCCGAGCGATACTGACTGGAAAAAGATTGGCTGAAAGGATTGTGCTCATCAAAAAATTTCTGCACCAATTCCTCATAGCTAATCAAATCGGGATCATAGTCAATTTGAATAGTTTCAGCATGTTCACCTATATTTTCATAGGTGGGATTTTCGATTATGCCGCCGGCATAACCTACCCGGGTCCTAACTACCCCTGGCAAAATACCAAAGGAAGAGTCCGGGCCCCAAAATCAGCCTAAAGCAAATGTAGCAGTTTTATATTTCATATCTCTCATCTCCTCATCAATTATAGGGGGGCTGTCTGATAGAGCTGGGCCAGCCGCCAAAACAAACATAGTGATCATGATGAATACAAAATAAATAAATGTTCTTTCCATAATCATCCTCCTTAAATCTGCAGTTTTATGCTCATATAACAGGCTAAGTTAATTTTATCAATAACTATTTTTAGTTACAAGTAATTAATTACACATTTCCATAAAATTGCTGCTGACGGAAGAAAAACTTAAATCAAAAAAAGGCTTTGCCGTAAAAATCCAGAACATATTAACAGATACTATTAGCTCGTAAAACAACAGTTGATGAGCTGAAATATTAATTTTATTATCCTTTCAAATATATCCTGCAGGAGTAGATAATCATGTCCAAAACACATTTTCCTATTGGGGCCCTGGATTCAGGCATAGGTGGTCTCACCGTCGTTAAAGAAATTTTTGCTCAACTTCCAGCTGAAAATATGCTTTATTTTGCTGATCTAAAAAGGATGCCATATGGAACAAAATCCAGCGAAGAGATAAAACGATATGTTACAGAGATCGCTGAATTTTTGCTGACCAAAAATATAAAAATTCTGATAATAGCCTGCAATACAGCCACTGCTGCTGCCCTTAAACACCTCAAAAAAATTCTGCCGATCCCGGTTATAGGTGTCATCATTCCTGGTGTCCGGGCAGCCCTGAAAGCCACAAAAAATAAAAAAATTGGCGTCATCGGCAGTACAGGTACAATAAAATCTGGCGCTCATGAAAAAGCTTTAAAACAAATAAATACTGAATTAGAAGTAATAAATCAGGCCTGTCCCGGTCTGGCAGAAATGATAGAAAGGGGACAGATTCATACTGATAAAACTGAAATCACAATCCGTAAATATTTACGACCTTTAAAGCAGCAGGGAATTGACACTTTACTTTTAGGCTGTACTCATTTCCAGTTCATAAGTAATTCAATAAAAAAAATTATGGGGGAGGATATTACCCTGGTTAATCCAGTGCAGAAAACAGTGAAAGCGGTTGAAATAGCCCTTAGTAATTCGAATTTAATGGTGGATAGTTACAAATCTCCTGGAGAACAGTTACACAAAATTTTTGTCAGCGAATATTCGGAAAACTTCAATTTTACTGTCAATCAACTTTTTCAGCAGGAAATTGAAATAAAGGTGCTGGAAAATTACCCGAGGATTTAACAATTTCAATTTTCCGTCTGGTCCCGCTCCGGAAATTCTCAGTTTATTTAATAGCTTCTACCAGTTTTTCCCCAATATATTCGATCTGCCCCTCATCTATATCGCTGTAAATAGGAAGGGATAAAGTCTGGTCCGCTATCATTTCAGCCAGGGGAAAATCGCCTTCATCATACCCAAAATTAAGAAAATAATTTGGCTGTAAATGGATAGCTGTATAATAGGGAATACAACCAATCCCTTCAGATCTCAGACTGGCCATAACCTCATCTCTACTCTTTCTCCCATGTCTGCCGGTTATTCTGACCACATATACATACCAGCTCATCCGACTGGTATATTCCCGGATGGTAAGGAGTTTGATTCCTTTAATCCCGGCCAGTAATTTGTTGTATTTTTCTGCCACCTCTCTTCTTCTCTCCAATAACTCATCAACTCTATCCAGCTGCAGCGACCCGAGCAAACCACATATATCATCAAGCCGATAGTTGTCCCCTGCTCTCATATGACTCAACCATTTTGTACTTCGGGTAAGAGCCTGATTTCGCAATTTTTTACATTCAGCAGCCAGCCTGTCATTATCAGTGACAATTACTCCGCCCTTGCCGGATATCATCTGTTTGTTGGGAAAAAAAGAAAATACACTGCCAGAAGCCAGGCTGCCGGTCATGCTCCCTTTGTATTGAGAGCCAAGAGCCTCCCTTGCATCTTCAATCACGGAAAGATCATATTTTGCAGCCAGCTGTTTTATTTTTTCCAGGGGAGCTGGCTGACCAAAAACATCTACAGGGAGGATTGCTCTGGTATTCTCAGTTATAGCAGCCTCTATTCTGTTCACATCTATATGACCGGTGTCAGGTCTTATATCGACAAAGACTGGCCGGGCCCCGTTGGAAAGCATACAGTGGCTGGAAGACGTAAAGCTTAAAGGAGTTGTTATAACTTCATCACCTTCGCCAATATCCAGAGCCCCCACCAGCAGGTGCAGACCGCTGGTACCGCTATTGACAGCGATGGCATAATCAACCCCAATATAATTAGCCAGCTTTTCCTCAAATTTTTCCAGACTGGCCCCCGGCTGGAGCGGGCCGGAGTCAGGTACATCTTGATTCAATTCTATTTCCCTGAGGCCCAGATCCGGGCCTGAAAGCGGTATTTTCACTTTTAACCCCCCCTGCTGGTTAAAACAAACCATTTAACCCCGTCAATCCTTTAAAAGCCGGTGGAAAACAACTGAAAAGCCTTTTGTTTTATTATATCATACATAATCATCCGCTATTAAATAGCCGGCATTATTTAATCTGAGCTAATTCCTGCAAGCAACTCCCGGCTCTTTTCCGCAATGAGTTCAGGTTCATCCAGATGAATATAATGTTCGGCCTCTAAAATATAATGCTCGCCTCCTGTAGCTTGAGCAAAAGTTTGTAATATTTCCTGCCACATATCTTCCCCTTCTCCAGAAATAAATACATGAAAAGGTATATCCGGTTCCCCCTGTTCTAACACAAGTTGTGCATTAGCCGGCACTTTATCAGCTTCTTCCCACATGTTAGAGGTCAGGGTGCGACGATAAAATATAGAACAGGCAGCTGCTATTTCTTCTTCTGTAAGTCGGCCTTTTTTGATGGCTTCAAAATTATTACGACAAACATCTGGCTGCTGACGCATTAAACCGGTGCGGGCCAGCAGAGAAATCACCCGGGAAAGAGAAGGGGCTTCTTCTGTCTGCTCATAATATTCTGGAATTAGGGGGTCAAGACCAATAATTGCTTCGACTTCCTCGGAATAAAGATTGGCCCAATATATTGCTTCCATACCGGCCAGAGAATGTGGAAAGAGAACGTAAGGAGGGTTGCTTCCGGAAGCGGCCAGAGCAGTACGCGTTTCCGCCAGTACTGTATCCAGATCCCGGGAACTGGAAGTGATATCACTCCAGCCATAACCAACACGCTCAACTACAGCAATGCGGTAATCCTCCTGTAAATGTTCATAAAGTGCCTTAAAATCATAATATGGGGAACTGGTGCCAAGTCCGGACATAAAAACAAGAGTCCGATCACCTTCCCCCGCTGTATATACATGCAGCTGATCTCCAGCTTCATTGACTTCAACCTGCAGGCCGGGAGCCGGATACTCTTCTTTTTCCTGTTGAACCAGTTCTCTATGTTCAAAATAGCTGCTAACAATAATAAAAGATAAAATCGCAATTAACAAAATCGGAATTATAATTAAGGCGTATTTTACAGGTTTTCTCATTTATCTCTTCCTTTCCAGATAAATATTTCATCTCTCCATTTTGTGGCATAATTGTACTGTCCATGTAATATTTTTTGGTGTTATGGCGTGTTCCTCATTCTCCACTCCTTTCCTGTTTTTAGTTAAGGTTGTTTATACTGATAATTACAGGAAAATGGCAATTATAAAATAGCCCCTTAAGTGTAACAAATTTGAGTATAAATTACAAGAAATTGTGGCAAAAGCTTCTTATGAATATTGTGGTGATTTCGGAATTATTAAGGTGGGATGGAGATGAAACTGCAGGAAGAAATGTTTTAAGGGTTCCCCCTTGCACAGCAGGTGCAAAACAAAATATAGGTAAAAACATACTGCTGGAGTATTATGTAACAATAAATTATCCCGGTGGTCCCGAAGTTTGAGGTAGATAGTCCCCAAAATTTATGTTGCAGGAGCTATAAAAATGGAGCCGATGAGGGGATTCGAACCCCTAACCTGCTGATTACGATTCAGCTG
>CAZVMQ010000029.1:0-20725 GCA_964628755.1 uncultured Halanaerobiaceae bacterium | reverse complement strand
AACCCCAGAATTTACAGCGAGTAGTTCCTTCAGGAGTGGAATCTATGTTTTCTTTAACAGGCAGGGAAGTATAAGTGACATCATCTTTAATAGCCACAGTAAAGTTATCTTTAGGCTCCGATTGCTTGAGATTATCAAACACCGACTTAATGTGAGAAGAATTGGTATCTTTAGAGCTGAGACCATATCTTCCCCCAACAATCAGAGGCTGGTCTTCTCTGTCATAAAATACTGAGCGAACATCTTCATGTAAAGGTTCACGAACTGCCCCGGGTTCTTTAGTTCTGTCCAGAACCGCAATCCTTTCGGCGCTTTCAGGCAGAGCTTGCAAAAAGTATTTGCGAGAGAAAGGTCGATAAAGATGAACATTAATTAGCCCTACCTTTTCCCCTTTACCCTGAAGATAATCTACTGTCTCTTCAGCAGTGGAAGTAACAGATCCCATAGCTATGATCACTCGTTCAGCATCCTCAGCTCCATAATAATTAAAAGGTCGATAGGTACGCCCGGTTAACTCACTTATTTCCTCCATTTTATCTGCAACTATATCCGGGGTCCTTTCGTAATAAGGATTAACCGCTTCGCGAGCCTGGAAAAATATATCAGGATTTTGTGCTGTTCCCCTGGTAACGGGATCTTCAGGTTTCATGGCTTTATTTCTGAATTTATCTACTGCTTCCTGATCCAGCAGTTCAGCCAGCTGGTCATATTCCAGCACCTCTATCTTTTGAATTTCATGTGAGGTACGAAATCCATCAAAAAAGTGAATAAAAGGCAAACTTGATTCCAGGGCGGCAAGATGTGCTACTCCAGCCAGATCCATAACTTCCTGAACTCCTCCGGCCGCAATCATACCTGCACCGGTCTGACGGCAGGCCATAACATCGGAATGATCACCATATATAGAGAGCGCATGAGTTGCCACTGTCCGGGAACTAACATGAAAAACTCCCGGCAGCTGTTCACCGGCAAGTTTATAAATATTTGGCAGCATAAGCAGAAGACCCTGAGAGGCGGTAAAGGTTGTGGTTAGCGCCCCCGTAGCCAGAGAACCATGAACAGCCCCGGCTGCCCCACCTTCAGACTGCATTTCTGTCAACTTCACTTCCTGCCCAAAAATATTTTTGCGTTCATGAGCACTCCACTCATCTACCATTTCGGCCATGGGAGAGGAAGGAGTGATAGGATAAATTGCTGCTACATCAGTAAACGCATAGGCAACATGGGCAGCAGCGGTATTACCATCCATAGATTCCATTTTAGTCATCTCTTCTAATAACCTCCTGAAAAAAATAATTATTTTGGATAAATATACGTATTTTAAGTATATATTAATCCTTTTAACCTGTCAAATTTTTCAATTTAAACCAATTCTCTTGATTTTATTGTCGGTATAACAGTATAATTAACATGCAGGAAAATAAAACAGGAGGTGTAAGAACATATGAAAAATCAGGATAATAGAGCCGAACCCTATAAAATAAAAATGGTCGAACCCCTCTCCCGGCTTTCTCGGCCCGAAAGAGAACAGGCATTAAAAGCAGCCGGTTATAACCTTTTTGCTCTGGATGCAGATCAGGTTTATATCGATCTATTAACTGACAGCGGCACCGGAGCTATGAGCGACCGCCAGTGGTCCGGGATGATGAAAGGCGATGAGTCTTATGCTGGCAGCCGCAGTTTCAATCATCTCCAGGAAACAGTTCAGAAAATTACCGGCCATGAATTTGTACTTCCCACCCATCAGGGCCGGGGAGCAGAACAGGTGCTTTTTCCTGCCCTCTTAGAAGAAGGTCAATATGTAATCAATAATATGCATTTTGACACTACCAAAGCTCATGTTGAATTGGCCGGGGGCCGGGCTCATAATTGTGTAATAGAAGCAGCCTATAACTCTCAGCAAAAACATCCTTTTAAAGGCAATATGGACACTGATAAATTAGAAGAATTTTTGCAGAATACTCCTTTAGAGGAAATTGGATTTATCATTATGACCGTAACCTGTAATAGTGCCGGCGGCCAGCCAGTATCAATGGCCAACATTAAAGAGGTCAGTCAAATTGCCCGGGAGTTCGATCTGCCATTTATTCTGGATGCTGCCCGCTTTGCCGAAAATGCTTACTTTATCAAAACCAGAGAAGAACAATATGAAGACTGGAGCATTAAAGAAATAGTTCAGGAGATGTTTGCCTGTGCTGATGCTTTTACTTTTAGCGCCAAAAAAGATGCGATTGTCAATATTGGCGGTTTAATAGGCATCAACAGTGATGAAAATCTTTATAAACAGGTGCGATCTCGCCTGGTGCCCCTGGAAGGCTTTCCCACCTATGGCGGTTTGGCTGGAAGAGATATGGAGGCTATAGCCATAGGTATAAAAGAAGGTATCAACTATGATTACCTGCAGCATAGAATCGGCCAGGTGGAATATCTGGGCGGCCTGCTGCAGGAAAGAAATATTCCCATACAAACACCTCCAGGTGGACATGCAATTTTCGTAGATGCCGGCAAATTTCTGCCCCATATCCCTTATCATCAGTTTCCGGGACAGGCTCTGGCTAATGCCCTTTATCTTGAAGCTGGAGTCCGAGGAGTTGAAATCGGCTCTTTTCTGCTGGGCAGAGACCCTGAAACTGGTGAGCAGTTAAAAGCTCCCCTGGAACTAACCAGATTAACCATTCCCCGCCGGGTTTACACCGATAATCATCTCCAGGTCGTTGCAGATGCTCTGGGGGAAATCAAAAATTATGCGGAAAAATTACGGGGGCTGGAATTTACCTATGAACCTGATATTCTGCGTCATTTTACGGCTGAATTAAAACCTGTTTCTTCTTAATCTAACTATCACCACACTTCTCAGCAGTTCTACCCCCGCAAAAATTTTAAAAGGAGGTAATAAATTTGCATTATCGCCAGACCAAAAATGGTGAAGAGAAAATTTCGGCTCTGGGATTTGGCTGCATGCGTTTCCCCACTGAAGGTGATGAACGAGAAAACATCAAAGGCCAAAAAACTGCAGAAATGCTGGATTATGCCATTGAAAATGGAGTAAATTATCTGGATACAGCCTGGTTTTATCACGGAGGGGAAAGTGAAAATTTCCTGGGTAATTATCTTCAGCAGAGAAATGATAGAGAGGAACTGTACATCGCCACCAAACTTCCCTCTCCTTTAATCGAAAAGGAAGAAGACCTTGATTGTTATCTGGAAAAACAGCTGGATAAACTGCAGCTGGATTATATCGACTTTTACCTGCTTCATTCTCTGACAGAAGAACGATGGGAAAATTTAAAGAAGTTCCAGGTTACCGACTGGCTGCTGCAGAAGCGTGAAGAAGGTTTAATTAATTATCTGGGCTTTTCCTTTCACGATGAATATCCCCTGTTCACAGAAATCATAGATCATTTTTCCGGGTGGGATTTCTGTCAAATTCAGTACAACTATCTGGATACAGAATATCAAGCCGGAGAAAAGGGGCTTGAATATGCCCGGCAAAAAGGGCTGGATGTAATTGTAATGGAGCCCCTGCGGGGGGGACTTCTGGCCCGCAAACCTCCGGAGGAAATTGCTGATATCTGGTCAGAAAGCTCTCGCGATGTTTCCCCTGCTGCCCGGGCTCTGGAATGGCTCTGGAATGATGAAAGAATTTCTCTGGTTTTGAGCGGAATGAGCAGACTGGAAGAAGTTATGGAAAATACCTCGACTGCTTCCCGGGCCGAACCCGGTCAACTGCCGGAATCAGAACTGGAGCTGGTGGAAAAGGCTGCCGAAAAGATGAAAGAGTTACAACCTGTCAACTGCACCGGCTGTAACTACTGTGTACCCTGCCCGGAAGATGTGTGGATTCCCAGACTTTTCGACTATTATAACCAATCTCATATTTATGATAATTTCCAGGAAATGCTGGAATCATATGAAAAAATTGATGAAGAAAAAAGAGCCTCGGCCTGCATCCAGTGTCAGGAATGTGAAGATAAATGTCCGCAAAATATTCCTATTTCCACCTGGATGCCAGAAATAGAATCTCATTTTCAAAAGTAATATAAAAATCTTAAAATTAATCAATGGATCCTAAAAGCCACCAGCAGCAAACTGGTGGCTTTTTTAATTTATTTTAGAATTTATCCCCAGTTAATATATAATTATCCCACGAAAATAAGAGTGACAGCCATAATACCCATTCCTAGTATGAAGGCATATATCTCCTGATGTCCTTCACCACCATATTTGTTGGAAGTGGGTAGCAGTTCATCTATCGAGATAAAGACCATAACCCCGGCTACAAAAGCAAATATGAGGCCAAAAGTAAGCTCATCAAAAAATTCCCTGAAAACAAAATAGCCTATGATCGCTCCAATAGGCTCTGCTATACCTGCTCCGAAAGCATATAATATCGATTTAACCCTGCTGCCAGTGGCATAGAAAATGGGAATAGCCACCGCAATGCCTTCCGGAATATTATGCAGGGCTATAGCTATAGCTATGGATATGCCCAGCGCCGGATCGGCCAGAGTGGCCACGAATGTGACCAGACCTTCGGGGAAATTGTGAATGAATATTGCCGCAGCCGACATAATTCCCACCCGACCAAGCTCCTTCTGGTCCTCGGGAGGCAGTACTTTTTCCATGCTTTGGGCATCGTCCTCAGCTAGAGCTTTTACTTCCTCCGCATCCCAGGCATGATGAGGATTATCAGTTTCAGGCACCAATCTGTCAATTAACATTATAAGAATGACCCCGGCGAAAAAAGCTATAATAGTAACTACAAATCCCATATCCCCATCAAAATAAGCAGTCAGCTCCTCATTGGCCTCTTCAAACAGCTCCACGAAAGAGATGAAAATCATTACACCGGCGGAAAAACTCAAAGATGTCGCCAAAAATTGCAGGTCGGTTTTTTTGGTAAAAAAAGCAAATATGCTGCCCAAACCAGTAGAAAGTCCCGCACATAGGGTTAATAAAAAGGCAAGCGTCAAATTTTCCATATTTTTATCCTCCTCCTGGTTTCTAATGAGTTACTTCTGCCGTCAATTAATTATAAGATGACTTAATTATCAGAACGCAAATTTATCCTGGATATTTCTCTCCACAACTGTTCTGCTGTTTCCACCTCTTCAACAGTTACTTTCTCTCCATAACGTGCTTTCTCATAAAGCCTGGTCAAGCGGTGCAAAGCGGACTTATATTCCCGCCAAATTTCCTGCTCGGTCAGCTGTTCACAGTACTGGCGGGGTGAAGCCCCGGGGGAGCGAAAAGTTGTGGCCTCAGCTTTCTGTAAAAAGGAATAATATATATGTCGAACTTTTTGACAGGGGTCATTGAGCTCATATTGCGGCTCTTTGTCCTCCCAACTTAATCGACTGCGTAAATTGTTGAAAAAATTCTTTGCATCCTGCTTGAACAGTCGGGCAGCATCTAAATTTTCCCTGGTCTCTATTACATCTTCGTTTTTTTCTGCTCCATAATTTAAGTATTTTTGCAAAAACCACCAGGCAAAAATTCCCAGCAAAATAATAAAAATAATTGCTGCAACATTTCCCGCCACTGTTTCGGAGGCAGGCTCGGCCAGTTCCAGCTGCTCTTCCGGTGCTTCCTCGAACCCCCCCAGCTCTTCCATAATTTCAGGTTCTCCACCGAAGATTCTCTGCAGCCAGCGAACAATATAATAAACCACTAATACCAGGTAGGATACAGGCACAAAAATCAAATCGATCAGGCCAAAAATTCCCTCATATATGTAGTTACCCAGGGTAATAATTGCAGAATAAACCTGAATATTAAAGGGCAAAGACAAAACAAAAGCTATGATTAATAAAAAAGCAAAAAAGGGCAAAAAAATCTTAAAAGCAGAAGCTGAGCTGGCAAACTTCTCCTGTTTGATCTGCAGGAAAATGCCAAACAATATAACCAGCAAAATCAACAGTATCACTTCTCCTAAAGCGGGAACTGCTCCCAGGCTTCCTGCAGCCACCAGCAAAAGCAAGTAGAAAAATAAAATCCAGGGCAGGTCGGTACTGAAATCAATTCTGCTGTCATACATATTGCCGCGCAGCGAAATTATGTATAAAATTAAAGTTAATGTCAGAAAAAACGCATAGGGCCAGGCCAGCCAGATAGGAATTATAGCGGCAGAAACCAGCAATAAAATAATGCTAATTTGCTGTCTTAACTTATTTTTAATCATCCTGTTGACGATTAAATTACCTATACCAAACCAGGAGAGCGTCAGGAAAACCCATATTTCAACTTCAACGGCCGGGGAAAAACCCTCTAATTCAGCAATCATAATCACCAGGGGATTGCGCAGCATCAATAATATTATTCCAGAAAAAATAAATTTATTTATTATTGAGATGAGATTGGATCTGATAACATCCACCTTCACTCCCCCTCACAAACTTGCATTTATACAGCCTAAAACCTGCAGGTAAACCATCAGTTCTGGATCCAGGCACCAGAAGTCGGGTGGTGGAAGGAAATTTTTTGCTTTTTCCCTGCAGCAAATCAGGTCTTGCGGTTATAAGTATTACTTCTGACTCCCCGGTAATTTTATCAATCAGATGCTCAATATCATAGCGATAAATCGGTCGCAGTGAAGCCAGACAGGTTAACATTTTTTCCAGTTGAGCCGCTTTTTGTTCGGGTTCAATTCGCAAATAACCTTTCTTCTTCAGAATACCATTGCTGACCAGTCCCACTGCATAATTTTTCTGCAGTAAATCCTGGGCCAGCGAACCTGTCAGGGAAATCAAATTTTCCAGTACCGGCGGGGAATAGCCCTCCCATTTGTGGCGGGAAGTCCTTATATCAAGCAAAATCTCTACATTTTTCTGCAGAGAAGGGTTATAAATATCAGATTTCAATTTATTATGACGGGCGGATATTTTCCAGTTTATTCTTTTAAAATCGTCACCAGACTGGTAATCTCTTACTCCGACAATATTTGTCCGGTCCTCAAAAATCCAGCCGCTGCTCATATTTGTCCCCAGAGGTTGGCGGGGCAAAAATTCCTTCCCCACAACCGGATATAGCCGGGGATAAACCAGCAATTCCGCTGCAGAATCAAAACCTTTATTGCGCGCAACCAGTCCCAAAAAACCTTTATAGGCTAACTCCGATCTGGTAATCTCGTATCTGCCTCTCTTCGCAGGCTTAAGTTTATATTCTCTTTTTACCCTCTGATACCAGTTCAACCTAAAAATATCTTCAAAATACTGTCTGCTGCCCGGCACATTTTGCAGATAACCATCTTCTTTAAAGTCAATGCCTCCGGATAGATAGGTAAAAGCTTTCAACCAAAAAACCGGCAGAGGTTTGCAATTTTCCAGGGTAACCACAAATTCGGTTTCTTCCCCGGCAGTAATTTTATGGCTGGAAAAATCAACTGTTAAATCCATTCTATGTAAGGCAAAATAGCTCCAGATATATGACAACAACAATAAAGATACAGCCAGCAAACTTCCCCAGATCAGTGGCAGTAAACTTACATAAATGCCCACAGCCAGCAAAATCAAAAAGACAATCAGCCAGGCTTTAAGATGTTTGTGCACTGAGGTTTTGTCCCCCTTTTCCTTCCACCGGCACTTCTACTTCGGCCACCACTTCTTCTATAATATCATCAGCCTCAATTCCCCGCACAGAAACCTCATCTTTTAGCAGTAACCTGTGAGCAGCCGTCCAGGGAAATATTGCCTGCACATCATCTGGTATAACATAATCCCGTTGATAAAGCAATGCTCTCGCCCGGGCTGCTGCCATCAGAGCCAGAGTAGCTCTGGGACTCAGGCCCAGTTTAATCCGCTCATCATTTCTGGTCTTTCTGACCAGTCTGGTTATGTAATCAATTATTGGTTCATTAACACTGACTTCCTGCACCTGCTGCTGCAGGCTAAGTATTTTTTCCCTGCTCATAACTTTTTCCAGTTCAAAAAACGGATCCTGCTGTCGGTAACTGCGCAAAATTTCTTTCTCTGCTTCCAGCTCAGGATAACCAACCTGTAAGCGAAAAAGAAATCTATCCAGTTGAGCTTCCGGCAGAGGAAAAGTTCCTTCCAGTTCTACGGGATTTTGCGTAGCAACCACCAAAAATGGTTCCTGCAGCTGATGGGTTTTCCCCTCGATAGTTATCTGTCTTTCCTCCATTACCTCCATCAAACTCGCCTGAGTTCTGGGGACAGCGCGGTTTATTTCATCTGCCAGCAATATATTTGTATGAGCCGGCCCCAGCCGCAACTTAAACTCATCTTCTTTTTGATTGTAATAATAAAGCCCTGTAATATCAGCAGGCTGTAAATCAGGGGTAAACTGGACCCGGGAAAAATCAACTCCCAAAGAGCGGGCCAGAGAAGCTGCCATCCTGGTCTTGCCCACCCCCGGCACATCATCAAACAACACATGTCCTTTAGCCAGCAGGGCAATTAATAGCAATTCAATGACCTCATTTTTACCCATGATAACCTGAGAAATGTTATCTCGCACCTGTTTTAAATCTTTCTGCATTATCTTATAGCCCTCCTCCCCAAATCTAAAATTATAATCTTCACAACAATATAAAAGCAAAAAACCCGCAAGCGACTCTGCTTCGCGGGTTATATAGTTTCCTGCCTAAATTTACCGGCTACGACCTGCCTGTCAACTGATATTAATCCACTATTAATCAGGCCAGATTTTCCTCGGTTTGATCCATATCGCGCGGGCTCTCTTCCCATTTACCGCAACGATCACCGGTCATGGCTATCGTTTGATTATTAGCTTTGACTCTGATAACTTCACACTCATTGGCACAATCTCCACAGATAAAACTGGTAGTCTCAAAATTGTCATGGGTAAGGGAAAACCCTTTAAAATCAGTAGTTTTATCAGAGAACATTATCTCCTCGCGCGCCAGCATAGCAATACCAATGGCGCCCATCACATCAAAGTTTTCGGGAATAATAACTTCATTATCAATCTCAGCTTCTATGGCAGCTTTAATACCCGAGTTGGCCGCCACTCCCCCCTGAAAAACATACTTAGGCGGTAGATCTTTACCCCTGACCAGATTGTTCATATAATTTCGGACCAGAGCCTGGCAGAGGCCGTTGATTATTTCTGGTTTGGTAAAACCAAATTGTTGTTTGGAAATCATATCAGACTCGGCAAAAACTGTGCAGCGCCCGGCAATGCGGACATCTTTTTCTGCTTCCAGAGCCAGTTCTCCAAACTCTTCAATTTCAACTCCAAGCCTATCAGCCTGATGATCCAGAAATGAACCGGTTCCCGCTGCACAGACCGTATTCATGGCAAAATCTGTAACAATACCATCTTCCACTATTGTCAGTTTAGAATCCTGGCCGCCGATTTCAAAAATAGTGCCGACATCCGGCACCTGATCAATAGTAGCCGTAGCGTGGGCAGTAATTTCATTTTTGACTATATCTGCTCCCAGAATATAACCTATCAGCTGGCGTCCACTTCCTGTTACTCCTACTCCGGAAACTTCATATTCATCTTTAACCTCTTTATTCAGGCGTTTCAAACCATCTTTAACTACTTCTACCGGCTGACCGGGATTTCGTTCATATAATTTGAACTGAATATTTTTGTCAGCATCAATTCCCACAATATTGATGCTCACTGAACCTATATCTACTCCTAAGTATAAATCCTTCATGACGCTATTTCCTCCTCTTTCATCCGTTCCTCTTTCTTCTGTTTAATCAGATCCATAAAAGCTTCGATCCTGGTTTTCATGTGAGCTTTCGCAGTCTGTTCATCAATGGACATTGGCAGTATAGGAATATTCAGATCCTCTGAAATCCTATCCAGCATACTCTGGGATACAACCTCGGGCAGGCAGCCAAAAGGTTTAAGATGAATTATTCCATCAAAACCCCTCTGTTTATAATCAATAATATGTCCTACATTGCGCTTGGCATGACCGCCAATAACATATTCAAAATACTCTTCACCTTTATCCAGTATATGCTGATACTGTTTCTTTTTCCAGGGAACCATATGACTGTCTATATATTCAGAAAGATAATGAGACCTTTCTACCTCTACTCCCATTTCATTGAGCATCTCTTCAATATAATTATTGGTCGAGCCTTCCATCACCACATAAATTTCTCCTACTACCCCGACTTTGTATCTTTTCGCTTCCGGTGGCATCTCAAGTTCCTGACTCTCAATTTCGTTGCGGGCCCATTCTTCCACATCATCCACATCACTGCTGGATTCCACAGTGAGATACCTCTCCTGAATCTCATCCCACAATTCACTCATCGCTCTTTTGTCAACAGCGTGAGCCCGCCTTTTATGCAGTAATTTTAACATCCTGTCCAGAGAATGAGCAATTCTATAACCTATATATACACTTCTCAGCAAATTGAATATATTGGTGTTCTGCTTCAATATACGGACATTATTGATGAAATCCTGCCAGTCTCCTTTTACCTGCTCAAAAATTATTATGTCAATGTCAAGGCCTAAATCATCAAGGATTTTTTGCTGAACTTCTCCGTAATATCCCGCCCGGCAGGGGCCATAACCACCACTGGTTAAAATTGTGTCAACACCCATCTCATGCAGTTCAATAATATTTCCCAGAGTTACCTTCAAAGGGAAACAGGCGAATTCTGGTGCATATTTTACCCCCAGATTGAAGGTTTTTTGGGTTGGCCGGGGAGGTTTAACCACATCATGATTGAGCATATCTAAAATTTTATAATAAACAACCGGTGATTCCATAAAAGGAAAGCTTACTTTCATGCTATCTCACTCTCTTCATTATCCTGTTGTTTTTGGGAGCGGGCCTGTTTTTTGTTTTTCAAACGCAGCAGATCTATAAATGCTTCCACCCGGGTGACCAGATGACTTTCCCCGGTCTGCTCATCAATACGCAAAGTCATAAACGGTTTATTATACTTATCAGAATCAATATCTAAAAATGGCCCCAGTATCGAATCGGGACCACAGCCAAAAGCTGTAACATGTATAATGCCATCTATCTCATCAGATTTGAGAAAATGATAGCCGGCCCCCAGCAGTTTATTGGTAAATTCCCAGAACATTTTTTTGTCCATCTGCGCAACTTCCTGCTGAATTACTTCATCATCAATCATTTCAAAAGTAACCACATTTACATTCATATCCCTGAGTTTGCCCAGTAGATCCATATTGACAAATTTATCATAAATATTATATACATATCCCAGAAGTCCTATGGTCAGATCTCCAGTCTCCAGACTTCTTTCCTGTTCTGACAGCAGTATATCACTGGTAAAACCCTGTTTGTGCATTGAACGATATTCCTGCCAGCGTTCACTGGCATTATCCAGGGCCTGCTCTAACTCCTGTTGCGAAACATCTAATTCTTCCTTGAAGACCTCATAATCTTTGACCTTAGAAATATCATCGCTATTTTGCTCAATAGTATTAACCAGCAACAGATCCTCCATACCATCCAGAGAGTTTCGTATCATATCAGGTAGACCCAAGAACTTCGGGCAGAGAGTTACATCCTTCTGAATGGATTTAATGCGCGGAACGTAGATCCGATCTACATCCTGCTCGGCCAGCTCTAGAACCTGTCCGATAAAAGTTTTCATGGGCACACAAATTTCCGAAATGGAATATTTTACACCTTTATTCATTATCCGTTCATTATTAGGTTCCGAAACCACGACTTCCTGACCTAAATCTGTAAACAATTCTTCCCAAAAAGGGAAATAATAATAATAAAGCAAAGAATGCGGAATTCCAATTTTCATTCCGGGGCCTCCTTTTATATAAAAACCTGCAAACAGCAAAAGCTAAAAATATTCAGTTATCTTTTCAAAAATTATTATCAGTCATAATTCATTATTATCTTACTTTATTGCCCGGGGTTTGTCAAATAAACTGCTTTACAAAATGCCGAAATTTTTCAACAGTCTGCACTTAATTTTAACATAAGTTAAAATGTTTGAGCAAATTATACAATATAAAAAAACCTCCGATCCCTGTGGACCGGAGGCCGATTATCACAAGTATTATGGAAACTCATCTGCCAAAACTTGCGATAATGCTGCTTATTTGCCCAACCTATTTCCTCTTTATTATTTTAGGATTTACATTTATCTTTGATCATATTCCAGCGTTCATCTACCTCTTCCTGGATTTCCTCTATCAGATGCTCATTGCCGTCAGCAAAAAGGTGATCAAACCTCCCCTGAGTCTCCAGCCATTTTTCCACCGGCTTTTTCTCCCGGGGCTCATAATTTAACTTCCATTCACCTTCTTCTACTTCAAATAAAGGCCAGAAACAGGTTTCAGAAGCAATTTTACTAATTTCTATACTCTTATCGTTTTCACTTCTCCAGCCTCTTGGACAGGGAGCCAGAACATTCAAAAATGCAGGCCCCTCAACTTCAAATGCCTTTTTAGCTTTATTAATGACATCCTGGGGACGCCAGGGGGCCGTTTGCCCCACATAATCTATTTTGTGTGCTGCTACAATGTCAGTTATTTCTTTGCGGCTCTGTTCCTTTCCCGGTATTTCCCGGCCGGCAGGAGATGTAGTGGTACTGGCACCTTTGGGGGTAGCACTGGACCGCTGAATACCGGTGTTCATATAAGCACCATTATCATAACAAACATAAACAAAGTCATGCCCTCTTTCCATGGCTCCAGAAAGAGATTGAAAGCCTATATCATAAGTGCCACCATCCCCGCCAAATGCGATCAGATCAAAATCTCCGTCTATTTTACCCTGTCTTTTAAAGGAACGAAATGCCGCTTCCACACCGCTGATGGTTGCCGCCACATTTTCAAAAGCATTATGGATATAAGAATCTTTCCAGGAAGTATAGGGATAAATCGTAGTTGAAACTTCCAGACAGCCGGTAGCACAACCCACCACAGCAGGATTTTCACTGGCACTCATTATCATCCGGGCCACGCTGCTGGCTGCACAGCCTGCACATAGTCTATGACCTGGATTTAAACGGGTTTCTTTTTGGGCATATTCTTTGAGATTCATGTTTTTACACCTCCTATTCTCTTACTCCGAGATAGTTAACGGCAGAATCGACTCTTTCAGCATCAGTTATCTGAATTAAATCTTCGTAAACAGAACGAATCTGTTCCTCATCAATATCGCGACCACCCAGTCCGTAGATGTAATTCACTACATTTATATCAGAGTGATTATCATATAGGGCATTTCTCACATCGGCAAAAAGTGGGCCGCCGGTATTGGAGAAGGTATCTGCCCGATCCAGAACAGCCAGAGCTTTAACATGTGAAAGGGCACTGGCAATCTCTTCAGCCGGGAAGGGACGGAATAATCTGAGTTTTAGCAGTCCGGCTTTTATTCCTTCTTCTCGCAGCTCATCAACAGTATGTCTGGCGGTTCCTGTAGTAGATCCCAGAGCTATAATAGCAATTTCAGCATCATTCAGACGATACTCTTCCAACAGACCATATTCTCTTCCAGTTTTGCCGCCAAATTCTTTTCCAATTTCTTTCACTACGCCGGGAACATTTTTCATGGCTTCCGCCTGCTGCTTTTTAAATTCAAAGTAAAAATCCTGTAAGGCCAGCGGTCCCACCGTAACAGGATTTTCCTCATCAAGCAGTGAATAATTAGGCTCATGTTCTCCTATAAAATTCTGCACCTCTTCATCGGGCAGCATCTGAATATTTTCTACAGCATGACTGATAATAAAACCGTCCAGATTAACCATAACAGGCAATCTAACATCTTTGTGCTCTGCTATTCTAACTGCCTGTATAGCATTATCATAAACTTCCTGGGCATTTTCACCGTACAATTGAATCCAGCCCGAGTCTCTTGCTCCCATGGAATCACTGTGATCACAATGAATATTTATCGGAGCACTTAATGCTCTATTAACCACCGGCATAACTATGGGAAGACGAGAACTGGCAGCAATATATAAAACTTCCCACATTAAAGCCAGACCATTAGCAGCAGTAGCAGTCATAGCACGGGCACCGGCTGCTGCAGCTCCCACCGTAGCACTCATGGCACTGTGTTCACTTTCCACTGTAACAAATTCTGTATCAACCTCTCCATCGGCAACATATTGAGAGAAGTTTTGCACCATATCAGTCTGGGGTGTAATGGGATAGGCACAAACTGTATCGGGATTGATCTGCCGCATGGCCTCTCCCATGACTTCATTGCCCATCATGGCAACTTTTTCTGTCTTAACTTTTTCGGTCATTTTCTTTCCCCCCTTAAAAATTTACGCTTGTTTTAAATATTATTTACTCCTGTTTCATTTCAATAGCATCGACCGGACATTCGTTGGCACAGATGCCGCATCCTTTACAGTACTCCAGATCAACACCAGTCACCTGATCATCTTCATGTTCGATGGAGTAATCCGGGCAAAAAATAGCACACATAAAACAATCAGTGCATTTTTCCTGATCAATTTCGGGGCGCTGGGTTCTCCAGCCACCGGTTTTGTATTCTTTGGAATTACCGGGTTCTACTACCAATCCACCTTCCGGAATATCTTTATAGCCATCTCCGGGTTTAACTCTCATGATTTTTGACCTCCTTATAAGCCCTTTTGATAGCCGCAAGGTTCTTCTCAGCTATCTTTTCATCACCAAATTTTTGCTTTAAAACAGGCTTAATGTTTTCCATGAACTCCTCATAATCCAGAAGCTTAGAACCCTTTAAAAATGCCCCGACCATGGGTGTGTTGGGTATGGGACGCCCCATCTCTTCCTGAGAAATTTCATAAGCATCTGCTGTCCATACCTCTCCGGAAAATCCTAACTTTTCTTTTATTTTCTCCCCATCTTCTTTGCTGTTAACTATCAATACCCCGTCTTCAGGAACTCCATCAATTACATCAACAACATCGAGAAGCGTAGGATCAAGCACCACTACACAGTCAGGATTACTTATCTGACAGTGTTTGGTAAATTCCTGATCGCTTATGCGATTAAAAGCCTGAACCGGAGCTCCCATTCTTTCCGGACCATATTCAGGAAAAGCCTGAATATCTTTGCCCATTTTAGAAGCAGTTTTACCGACCAAATTTGAAGCAGTTTTTGCTCCCTGGCCTCCACGTCCATGCCAGCGAATTTCAACTAATTTACTCAATATTATCCCCCCCATTTTGGTCTATTAGCAATTAGATGTTAACATATTATTATTTAAAGTTAAAGGTTTCACTTGATATAATAATATAAAAAATTTTATGACATTACTTTATTCCCTTCCGGGCCGGAAGTTTATTTATCCAGGTTGATTTTATTCAACAGATTACCGGAAAATTCCCGGGCCAGCAGGTCCATATATATTTCATCATACTTTTTATCTCCAACCTCCCTGGCTTCCCGCCTTCTGCCAATTTCTTTAAATCCTAACTTTTCGTAACAGGCCAGAGCCCGCTGATTATACTCATATACTGTCAGCATTATATTATCTAAATTGAGAATATTGAAGCCAAAATCTACCAGGAGATTACAGGCTTCAGTGCCATAACCTTTGCCCCAGTGATTTTTATTGCCAATAAATATTCCCAGTTCAGCTGTCCCATGGATATTATCTACATCTGACAGTCCACAGCTTCCCAGGAGTTCGTCCAGCGCCTTTTCCACTATGGCAAAATTATAACCTTCCTGCATCATCTCCTTCAGTTTTTCTTCCTGGTTCTTTAAACTTACAACCTGTTCGGCTGCTCCCAGACATAGCGATGCTTCCAGATCACTTATCCATTCAGCATATTTATCCCCGTCTTCCTGATTTAAAGGAGAAAGAAAAACTTTTTCTCCTACCAGCTTATGAAAATATTTCATATATTAATCAGCCCCTTTTCCTGCAGCCCGTTTAGCAAACTATCAGCTTTTTCTTTAACTTCAGCCGGCAGATCAAACTCAGCTCTGGCCAGTTCCATAGCTTCTTCTCTGGCAAAACCTAACTCCATAAAATTCAAAAGTTCAAAGATAAAATTGCCCCAGTTTTTATATTGCCGCCTATTTTTGACATATTCTATTTTCGTTTTCGCATCCATCCAGTCACTGGCAATAGGCCCGGTGACACTGCGAAAATCACTGCGATAATCGGGCAAACTAAAATTGTCCGTTTCTTCTTCCAGCCATTTTAATTCCGGGCCTAGCTCCGACAGTGCCTCCAGCTGGTATAATTTTTCTCGGGCCAAAAATGCCCGGTACTCTGAAACCAGCTCAGGCTCTTTGTTTTTATCATGTTCCAGATAATTTTTTACAATTCTGGCGGCTGTCGCCGAAGCACTCTCTGAGGACATTTCAATCAGATCAGATATAATATCTATTACCCCTTCACCGACCCAATCTATTGTAGCAGCAGAAGTCTTGTCCGGTGTGTCCTGATCTGTGTGGTAAAATTTATCTGGCAGCTGTGTCAAAGAAATCCCCGGCACTCCGGCGCTGGGATTGGAGAAAATAAAATGATCGCTGCCTCCAGCATAATGCTGCTGCCTTATTTTAAAACTCTTATTTTCCAGGTGATGAGCAGCTAATTCCGAAATAAAAGAGGGAACTGACCAGGGAGTACTAAAAATATTGAGGGTAGAACCGGTCAAATCCTGATTCTGAGCCACCATATCCAGGTTTATAACTCCGGCAAAATCCTGCCATTCTGGCTGCTCCAACAGGGCCGCCGGCCCATACATTTCCGGCACCCAAATTGCGACAATTTTACGGTTTAGAGAAAATTTATGGAATACTCTCATCAGTTCCGCCAGCAGAGCTGCTCCACTGGCATTATCATTTGCTCCCGGACGGGGGTGACACAAATGAGCAGTCAACAATAAGGGCCGTTTTTCAGCATTGTTTTCCCCGGCAGTCGCTTTGATAATTTCCAGTTCTCCGGTTCCTGGTTTTTTAGTTATTTTAGCCTCCAGGGATAGACTATCCTGCTTTTGAAGTTTTTGCCTGAGTTCTTTCATCTGCCGCCAGCTGAGGGAAAAGCCAAAAGCCTCTTCCTCTTCAGATTTTATTGCAGGTAAAGAAGTATAATTGACAGCCCCGGGCATCTGTTCCCGGGTGCGGCCGATATCGGCATTTTCCGAGCGCATATGAGATAATAACAAACAGCGCGCCCCCCGTTTTTTAACAGCCTGATAATAAACCAGCGTGGGATGTCCATCCGCCATTATTGCTGCTTCTGAGTTATATCCCTGATAATCTTCCGGTGATTCCCCCGGGCCGGCATCAAATAATTCCAGAGTTTCTTTCCCCCTGGTGGAATCGGAAAGGAAAAGAGCACCTGTAGGCTGACTGGCAAGTGAATTTATTAGATAGGGGCCATTCTTATAACGAAGATATCCCCCTTCAAGATTAAAATCCTCTGGCACCTGCCAGCTATTGTAGGAATTATTGCTGGAAAAAGTCATTACCTCACTCACAGGTAAATAATCTGCAAGCAGTTTTACAGCCTGATGAAAATCGTCACTCCCTTTGGCTCTGTTGTAGGTAGATATATCGTAGATTAATTCCTGAACATTCCGCGCTGAAAATTCATTCTTGATCTGTTCAACCTGCACCTGCATTCCCCCTTATAGCTCGATAAAATTTAACAGCGATAACACCCAGCATTGCCTGCACAATAACTATTAAAAAAACATGAGTATTAATATCTTATTCTGCAAAATAGTCTCAATACCTTTTTCTCTGCCTTGACATAAAAGCCTAAATATTGTAGAATTATGATGATGAAGAAGAACAACATCTGGAGGGATGTCCGAATCTGGTAAGGGGCCGGACTTGAAATCCGGTGAAGCCGTAATGGTGTGGGGGTTCAAATCCCCCTCCCTCCGCCATAATATCAACAGTAAGCTGCTTTTACGAAAGCAGCTTTTTTTATTTTTGCCCAAAAAATAATTTAATCTGCCTCTGCTCCAATTATATAGTAAGCTTCGGATAAATCTTGCCCATAACATATGCCAGAGGTAGAGCTATAATAACACTGACTCCTCCCTGAATTAAATTACCGGGGACACTACCCAGGGCAGCTTCAAATCCCACCATAAAGCCTCCAGCAACAAAATAACCGGCAACCATCCACAGAGCGGCTGCAATCATCGCTAAAATAATTCGAGGTGTTATCTTTTTATATCGGGCGAAACTTGTCTGCCCTAACATCCCGGCAATAAAACCTTCTATTCCTTTAATAACAAGTGTCCAGGGAGCCCAGAAGGCAAACCCCAGCAGCAAATCAGCCAGGGCAGAACCCACTCCTCCGGCTATCAAACCCGCTTTAGGTCCCAGAAGAATTGCGGTGATGAAAATCATGGTATCTCCCACATTTACGTAACCCTGGGTGCCTATCATGGGGATAGTAATAATCATAGTGCTGATTGCAACCAGTGCTATAAACAGCCCATAAAGAGTGATTTTTCTAATCTTACTTGTTTTCATTTTTTCACCTACTAACCAGTTATTATTTTATTCATTACCTAATATGTTTTAACCAGTTTATAAATATTTGTTGAAATATTTGCTTTTAAGATTACTTCAACAAATCTTCAGCCAATTTTTTCCCTTTTTCAGTCAGATCTATGGTGTCAGTTTTTTTGCTCATAAAATTTTTGGCTATCAGTTCTTTTTCCATAGCCTGGTTTAACTTCTGAGCCTTCTCTTCTTCCTCCGGAGCCAGAACTTCCGTGCCGGCCACATATCTTATAGTTCTTCCTTCCGGGTCTAACATGGTAAGATGATTATAATTTCTGTAGGCGGCTTTTAAGAGCTTTCTAGCTTCCGGAGAAAAATTTTCGCTCACAATTAAAAACCCCCTTAATAACAATTTATATCAATTGTAATATTAGCTTTTGTCCTCTGCTAATTATAGCATAACATTTTTCCGGGTAAACACAAAATATAATTTTTCGAGCAGCTTTAATCATATGTGGAAATAATTTATAATAATTTTAGGGATGGGTAAACTGGAATTTATGCCCGGGTTGATATTTATATTAATAGAGGAGGAATCAGGTATTGAATACCATTAACTTAATAATTCGCACTGTAATTTATTTCCTGGTCCTTTTTGGTCTGCTTTTCCTGATTTACTGGAAAAATATTTTGGGGCTGGGGAAGGATATTGAAAGCCGGGATCAGGCTGTCTCCTATGCTTTAACAATCTCATTTTTAGCCGCTGTTATTTATTTTCTGCTAAACTATTTTCAGGTTTTTAGCTAATAATCTGGCTGTCTAACTTTTTTCTATCATTGTCCAGCCTGAATAGGACTATCGATTTTATGCTTAACCTGTAAAAATTTTTTGTCATCATTAAGCTCTTCCATGACCCGGTCAGTAAAATTTACCACAAAGTCCGGTCTCAGTTTTTTTGTATTTTACCCAGATTTTTATTATAATGATAACAGAACTGTAAGAAAACAGGCCTGTAAAAGTATGTTTGATAAAATTATTCAACAGGCCAACAGGTTCCTATCCTGAAAATTCGAGTAAGGAGGGGTGAATTCGTGGCTAAAGAAGAAATTCCAGATGTAACCATTAAGATCAGAAATGGGCGAACCAAAATTTCTATTGACGACAAAAATCATTTTTCCTACCCCTCTCCTAAATTCAAAACTTATGTAAAAAAAGAATTTGAAAAGCGATTTTCACATCGTCCTTCAGAAGGAGAGGATAAGGAAGATCTAAAAAGAGATATAGAAGAATTTTTGCAGGAATGCATCAAAAAAGGCATCATAATGAACGAGAAAAAATTGGATAACCTTTATCGAGGCGGCCTTCATCCTGGCGGCCCCAGATATAACACCTCATCATATATTAAATGTTAAAATATATATAGAAATAATTCAGCAAATTTTTAAACCGGCATTGCAGCCGGTTTTTTTATTTATCCAAATTTACAAATTAACCACAGAATACTTTTTGCCGGAGCCGCAGAAAGTTTTTTCCTGTTTTGACGAGCCTAAAAATTTTCCTGCGCCTTATACCCGTCAGCTAATAATTGCCCCGCAGGTAAAAATGAACTAATAGAATCAAAAAAACCCGGGACCACCCGGGAAAGACAGGGTTAATTATTTTGTAAAACCTATTTTACCAGGGCAAAAAAGCCCCGGTCAGACAGATGATATTTATTCAATATCTATAGTGCGTCTTTCACTGCGAGTTGGCTCTTCTTTGGGCAGACATACCTGCAGAATACCATTCTCGAATTCTGCAGTAATTTCATCTTCATCCACATTGTCTATCTGGAAAGCTCGCTGAAATTTACCGGTTCGCCTTTCTCTTCTTATATAGTTCTCTGCCTCTTCCTCGTCTTCTGTTTCATGTTCTGCACTAATTGAAAGCATATTGTCCTGCAGCTCGATATCGATGTCATCCCTGCTCATACCTGGTAATTCCGCTTCAATAACAAACTCCTCATCTTTTTCAATTACATCTGTTTTGAAGCTGCTGCGAAACATATCCAGAGTATCTGTCAGAAAATCATCAAATACCCGCTCGGTCGGTGCAAGGCCTCTTCTTTCGCTTTTACCACCGCGAAATGGCATGAGATCAAACATAACTGACACCTCCCTGTTTTTTGATCTTTCCTGACCTTTCTTCACCAAGTATTATAAAATAATGGTCAGGAAAAGTCAAGTAAAACAGAGAATCCAAAATTTTTAAATATTTTTATATTTTTCGACAAAAGCGGTCAGGCTATTCAATCTCCGATATTTGAACCTGAAAAACCAGGCCTGGTCATGTTCTCCGGAGACAAAAT
>CAZVMQ010000028.1:0-20854 GCA_964628755.1 uncultured Halanaerobiaceae bacterium | reverse complement strand
TATTCTTCACCTCTATCATTCACAATATCCATAATTTCTACAATACTTTCATTTAGCTTATGTGCTCTTCTTTCTACAATATTGGAAAAGTATGAATAAAATATTGCAGTAGGAATAGCAATAATAAGGCCGATAGCAGTACTTATTAAAGCGGCAGCAATCCCTGCACTAATTTGGGTAGGATCTCCTACCCCGGCTGTAGCGCCTAAAATATTAAAACTACTAATAATACCTAAAACAGTACCTAACAATCCTAAAAGTGGTGCTATCATAGCTATTACATCTAATATTTGAAGATGCTTTTCCATTTTTCTAATTTCATTCTCTCCTGTCACCTGTAAAGCTTCTCTGATTCTTTCAGGTTCTTCACCTAAATTGGCCAGGGCAGTTGTCAGCAACTTAACATTTGGCCCTTTTTCACCTTTTAATTGATTATATGCTGACATGGTGTCTCCTTCGTCCAGAAGCATTTCAACTTTTTTAATCAGGTTCCTATTATTTTGTTTGTTTCTGGCAAAGAATATGGTCTTTTCAATAATGACTGCTAAACTGAATATAGAAGCAATTAATAGGGGAACAGCAGTAGGTCCTCCTAATGAAATGATATTCCAGATATCCTGCAAACTTCACCACTCCTCTTAAAAACTTAAATTTTCGTTAAAATGTTACCTGCATCCACATTAATAGTTTTCTACAAAAACACTTAAATTCCTTTAAAAATCCAACCAAAGTATTATAATTATATAATTTATTGGTCCTTTATTCAGTAAATAAAGGCGAATCCCATTGCAGCAATACTTAATACGCCTAAACTTATAAATAAAACTGGCTTGTATTTGAAAATATCATTGGCTTCAGAAATAATAATCTGTTCTTTTATAGTGGCAATAAGTATATATCCGAAATAAAATCCTATCGTATTTGCTATTGCTGATATCATCATAACTTCAAAGCCTAGACCTCTTTCCACTAAGATATATTGAAGGCCAACTATGGGGACCAGTGGCAAAAATAATTTAGGCATCCCGTAAAAATCGCCTTTTAATTCACCTGTATATTGAAGAATAAATACTATTCCCAGGGAGGTTAAAAGAAAGATCCAGGGATGAAAAAATTCTAATTGAAGAGGTAAAGAAGAAGCTATCACCACTCCTATTACAGCCGCAAAAAATAAACCTAAAGAAAATTTAATCCCTTTAATTAATGAGTTTCTAACACCTTTAGTTTCAGCGATGGAAATTAATACTCCTAAAAAATGCATCAAAACTAAATTTCTAGGAACGATATTTTCAAGAAATATACCTAAAAATTCACTCATTTCCGGCAGCCTCCTCCAGTTCAAACATACTTTTATCTATTATATTTTTGGCAATAGCAAATCTAATTAAAATCCAAATAGTGCCCAGGATGATAAATGCTCCCGGAGCTTTCTGAAAAGTACTTAAAGGAGCAAATCCTACTTCAAAAAAGGTCCTTCCCAGTATTGCTCCAAATCCTATTAACTCTCTAAAAAAGCTAACAATGATTATAACTATGAAGAAAATGTTGAATCTTTTCCATAGATCAGCTATAGTAACTTCTGATTTACAGCCATAATAAGTTAGGGGGGTAACTCCAATAAGAAGAAGATACATGCTGGAAAATTGAAACACCTCTGGATAAAGATAGGCTGTGAACAGATAAGATGAGTATGTCAAAGAAATTCCTATGGAAAGGAATAAGATCCAATGTGCTCCAGCCAGATTTTCAATATTGATAATACGAGAAAAGATTCTCAGAATTACTGCAGTTAATATTAAAATTATTGTTGTAATAACAGCAGTTTGTATGTTTCTACTGCCTCCTAATATAGGAATAAGTCCCAGCAGTAAAACCTGTTCTATCATATTATTAAATTTATTCATATATTTTGATCACTCCTTAATTTTCAATTTAATAATTTATTTTTCTGCTATTTCTAAAGCATTTTTTACTGCAGAAATAAAACCTTCGCTGGAGCTGGTAGCGCCAGAAACAACATCCACTTCGGGAGTTTGAACTTCCAAAATTTGTTCTCTTAAATCATCAAAAGCCGGTTCTGCTAAATCCTCTGAATCACCATGTTTTAAGACTTCAATAGAAGATATCATGCCATCATTTATTATAACTTCCACTGTTATTTCGTCACTGTAACCTTCTCCAATTCCTTCGTAAACTCCATCTTCATAATTTACTGCTGGCTCTTCCTGTACCATCAGAGCATCTTCTATAGCATTATCGACAGCTTCTAAAAAGCCTTCACTGGAACCAGTAGCTCCAGATATTGTATCCAAATCAGTAGATTGAGTATTGATTATAGTTTCCTGTAAATCCTCAAAAGCGGGTTCAGCTATATCCGGAGAATCACCATGGTTTAATACATTTATCGAATTAATTTTTCCATCTTCAACTACCAACTCAATTTCAATATCATCACTGTAACCTGATCCGATACCAGTATAGGTCCCATCTTGATACAAAGCATCAACTTCCTCTGTAATTTCTTCTTGTTCTGCATCGTCCTCCTGAGAATCAGCTTTATTTAAAGCATCGTCAACAGCTGCCAGGAAACCTTCACTGGAACCGGTAGCACCAGAGATGGTATCCACATCAGTAGACTGAGTTTCAATTATTTCCTCTGACAGATCTACAAAAACAGGTTCAGCCACATTTTCTGTTTCAGAATGTTCTAGAACATCTATAGAATCAATATTTCCATCACTGATAATTAATTCAATTTCAATGTCATCATTATAACCAGATCCAATACCAGTATAGGCCCCATCTTGATACAGAGTTTCTGGCTCTTCTGTTACTTCTTCCGGGTCTTCCTCGACTTCCTGAACTTCTGCTTCGCTTAAAGCAGTATCAATTGCAGCCAGAAAGCCTTCGCTGGAGCCAGTAGCCCCAGAGATAGTATCCACATCAGTGGACTGACTCTCTAACACTGCCTGTGTTAGATCTTCAAAAGCGGGTTCAGCTATATCTTCCGTCTCAGCATGCTCAAGCACCTCAATTGCTGTTATTTCATTTTCATCAACAGTTACCTCAACTTCTATATCATCATTATACCCTGCAGCTACTGCAGTATATGTGCCGGGTTCATATAATGCTTCAATTTCTTCTGTTTCTTCATAGGCCTCATGAGCAGAGGTTATAGCAACATTAGTAGCTCGCAAAAAGCCTTCACTGGAACGAGTAGCTTCTGATACGGTATCTACTTCAGTATTTTGAGCTGCTATAACTCTTTCTTTCATTTCATCAAAAGCCGGTTCAGCTATATCTGGAGTGTCATCATGTTCAATCACTTCTATTCCAACAATTAAGCCATTTTCAACCACAATTTCCACTTCAACATCGTCGTTATAGCCGGCAGCCCTTCCCGCAAACCTTCCATCTGCCAGTTCTATTTCAGGTTCTTCTATTGTAGTTTCAGCTTCAGGCTCTTCAACAGCTTCTGTGGTTTCAGCTTCATTTAATGCCTCATCCACAGCAGTTAAGAAGCCTTCGCTGGAGCCAGTAGCACCGGAAATTGTATCCACATCAGTAGATTGAGCTTCAATCACTGCCTCTGTTAGGTCTACAAAAGCCGGTTCAGCTATATCCTCTGTCTCCGCATGCTCCAGAACTTCAATGGAATCAATATTTCCTTCGCTAATAGTTAACTCTATTTCAATATTATCATTGTAACCAGAAGCGGACCCTGTGTAAGTTCCATCCTGATAAGTGGTCTCAACTTCTTCCGTAACCTCTTCGGCATCTTCTACTTCCACTTGTGACTGTTCTACAGCAGCATCCACAGCAGATAAGAAGCCTTCACTGGATCCAGTAGCACCGGAAATTGTATCCACATCAGTAGATTGGGTTTCAATTACTGCTTCTATTAAATCTTCAAAAGCCGGTTCGGCTATATCCTCGGTTTCCGCATGCTCCAGCACCTCAATTGCGGTTATTTCCTCGTTTTCAATTGTAACTGCAACTTCTATATCATCATTATAACCTGCTCCAGTAGCTGTATATTCTCCATCCTGCATTTCGACCATTTCGGGTTCTTCAGGCTCTACTGGATCATCGATTCTGGCCTCATTAAGCACTTCAGAAACAGCCTGTAAATAACCCTCGCTTGTGCCCGTAGCACTTGAAACTACGTCCACATTTGCGCTTTGAGCAGAAATTACTCGATCTTCCAGATCATCAAAAGCAGGGCCTGCTATATCATCAGTTTCATTGTGTGATAATACCGATATTTCTGCAATTTCTCCCTCAGATATTATTACTTCTATTTCAATTTCATCCTGATAACCATCACCTGTTGCAGTATATTCGCCATCTTCATATTCAGGCTCATCAGTTGTCAGAGCATCTTCAACTGCTTTTATATAACCTTCACTAGAAAATGTTGCACCTGTTACAAGATCTACATCGATATTTTGTTGGGCAATTATACGTTCTTTTAACTCCTCAAAAGCAGGTTCAGCTATGTCCTCCGATTCATCGTGAGATATAACTTGAATATCAACTATTTCTCCAGCTTCTACTGTTACTTCAACTTCTATATCATCCTGATAACCTTCACCTGCTCCAGTGTATACATCGTCTATTTCTGGTACTGTAAACGGTTCTTCCACTGTTCCAGCATCAGCAACTGCTGCTAAAAAGCCCCGGCTGGTTTGAGTAGCACCAGAAATTGTTTCAACTGCGGTTGTCTGTTCAGATAATACTCTATCAATTAATCTTTCTAAAGCAGGTTCTGCCAGGTAGGTAGTTTCAGCATGATCGAGTATAACAATATCAACTAATTCACCATCTTCTATTTCAATTTCCACTTCAATATCATCTACATGACCAGGTGCAGTGCCCGAATATCTACCATCAGATAGATGGGTAAAATCAATTTCTTCTACAACAATGTCCCTTGCCGCCAGAGCATTGTCTACAGCTTCCAGCATCCCGTTGCTGCTTAATGTTGAGCCAGAAATAACATCGACATCAGTACTTTGAGCACTTATAATTCTAGAACTTAATCTTTCAAATGCACTCCGTGCTTTATGTGGAGTATCATTATGTCTTAATACATTGATATCTAATAAAAATCCATCTTCAATTATGACCTCTACTTCCATTTCTCCAGCCCAGCCAGTTCCTGTACCCCTGTATCTACCGGTGGGTAAATTAAAATATTCAAATCTGTTGCCATCTAACTGTCTATTAACAAGTTCTAAAGAGGTCTCAATTGTTTGAGCAACTGCTATGGAAGAATGAGTGGCGTTGGTAATAGCATCCAGCTCAAAATCTCCTGCTCCCAGTGTAGGATTTAGGTCTTCGTATCTCAGACCGACAAATTGTGCGAGAAAATCTTCTCGTTCTATTTGAGCCCCCAGAGTAGGACTCTCATTATGATTAATTATCTTACTACCTATAACTTCACCCTCAGGATTTATTGCTACAATATTCTCGATTTCTCCATCATAACCAATTCTTTGAGTATATGCTAAAAACCCGACTCTACGGTTACCCTGTTTTACTTCAGATAACATTCTGTCTCCATGGAGATCTTCCAATAAGTTAAATCTATCTGCATGAGGGAAGAATTCATTCATGTGCTGAGAAAAAACTCTGTGTTGTGGCTCGAGAAAGTCTCTATCTGTTAATTGAAATCCACCAAAAGCAATTGCAGCAAAAAGAATTGTGGAAAGAATGATAACTCCCGCCTGCATTACCCGTCTTTTCTTTAGGTGTATTTGGCCAAATATATAGCCCTCAAAAAGCGTATCAAAAAGATGAGAAAATCCATTCATTAATAAAATTGCAAAAGTAACTCCTTCAGGATAACCAGTAAAGGCTCTGATTAAAATTGTGAAAACACCACACCCAACCCCATAAACTATTCTGCCGCTTCTGGTAGCAGGTGAAGAAACCATATCTGTAGCAATAAAGAAGGCACCTATAATTAATGAACCAGCTAGAATAGCATATAAGGGGTTCATGCCTAAAATAAAAGCTGTAAGTCCTGCAGCAACTATATAAGGAATCGAAATACGCAGGTCTAAATATCCTTTATAATACAAATAAGCTGCGCCAATTAACAGTGCTACAGCAGAAGTTTCTCCTATACTGCCTGGCACTGTTCCAACAAATAGCTCCCAGAGGGAAGCATCAGTGCCTGGAAAACCCAGGGGGGTACTGGTGGAAACTCCATCAAAAGGAGTTACCCACTGAGTCATATATACAGTCCAGGAAACAGATATTATAGCTCTACCGACTAAAGCAGGATTAAATACATTATTACCCAGGCCACCAAATAATTGTTTGCCTATTATAATTGCTGCAATACCACCAACTATAGGAATCCACCAGGGGGCTGTCGGAGGTAAAGATAAACCTAAAATAACTCCAGTTACAGCAGCACTGCCGTCCCCAAAGATCATTTTTAAGCCTGAAAGATTTCTATTAAAAGGAATTTCAATAAACATACATGTTAACATTGTAGCAGCAACTAAATAAAGGGAATAAGCTCCGAACAAATAAATTGACATGAATATTGCAGGAATTAAAGCCAGAACCACATTCCACATAGTTTTTTCAATGGAGTCTAATTGTCGAATATGCGGCCCTGACATTTCGTGTGAATTTGCCAAAACTTTTCACCTCCGGAATTTTTAGCTATCAGCAGCAGCTTTGCCCCTTTGTATCCATCTTAATAAAGGCCTTTTTGCTGGGCATACAAACGCACAGGCACCACATTCAATACAATCATCTAAACCAGCAATTTCCGCTTCTTCATACATTTCATTATTTACAAATGCAGTAATACGATTTGGCGGTAAATACATAGGGCATACATCAACACATTTGCCACATTTTATACAGACACGCTTTTCAGGATCACTATATTCTTTTTCATTCAAAAGAACTATTCCTGATGTGCCCTTGCCAACCGGAACTTCTAAGTTATCAACTCTTTTACCGGTCATAGGCCCGCCCATTATTGTATAATATTTATCCTCGGCTGGACCACCACAATAATCAATTACATCACTTATTGAAGTGCCTATAGGAACCAGTAAATTCTTTTGGTTTTTAACAGCTCTACCACTTACAGTGATAACTCGATCTATTAATGTTCTTCCCTGAAAGACAGCCTCAGCAAGTTTGGTGGTTGTTTGGACATTATTTACAATTACCCCCACATCCATAGGTAAACCTCGCCGGGGAACTTCTCTATTAAGTACGGCTTTAATTAAATGTTTTTCAGCTCCATGAGGATATCTGGTATCCAGAGGAACTCCATCTAGATTTTCCCAGTTTTCGGCTTCTTTTCTTATTGCTTCTACGGCTTCGGGCTTATTAATTTCGCTAGAAACTATGCCTTTTTCAGCTCCACTTGCTTTCATAATCATGTTTAAACCTTCAAATAAAATGCTGGTTTTTTCCTGCATTAAACGATCATCTACAGTTAAGTAAGGCTCACATTCAGCCCCATTAATTATAACTGTATCTATAGGTTTGTCTTCAGGTGGAGATAATTTTACATGTGTGGGAAAACATGCTCCCCCCAGACCAACAATACCGGCTTCTTTAACTCTATTTCTAATTTTTTCTTTATTTAACTCACTTTTTGTAAATTTTGGCTCTAAAAAATTTTCCTCATTACTTTGACCGGTATTTTCAATGAGCATACAATCGATCATTGATCCATCAGGACCCGGTTTAGAAACAATACCTTTGTAAACACCGGAAATGCTCGCATGAATTAAAGCTGATAAAGCTTCATCATTACGAGCAATACATTGGCCTCTCTCAACTTCTTCTCCTTTAGAAACCACAGGTTCACAGGGAGCGCCAATATGCATCTGTAAAGGAATTGTTACTTTTTTAGGTAAATCCATTTCTTCTATTGGTACATCAGTAGTTAGATGCTTTTCTTCAGGTAAATGCACCCCTCCAATAGGGAATTTTTTTAACTCTTCCACAATTTCACCTCCGCAAAAAATAAATAACAAAAGCAAATAAAAAACGGATAGATATTGTTAATTTTATAACACAAAACCACATAATTAAAACAAATTAAATTAAAACTTCTAAAAACAAGTGTAACAAATCCGGTTTTTTATGTCAAGGCAGAAAAAATCAACTTAATCCCTCTTTTATCAATAATTTAAAGGCTTATTTATCTAACCCCTGTTCTCCCATTTTGGCTTTTTTATTTGGGTTATGATAATCTGAACCACCAGAAATAAGTAGATCAAATTTTTACTTGACATTAACTCAGCAATGTGAGGGCGAGTAAAAATTTCACCATTAATATTTTTTTAATTCGTAAAGGTATATTTATCTAATGATGCGAATGAAGATGAAGGTCAGCAAATGGCATATTATACTTCTGCCTTTTGGGTATCCAAATCTTCTTCTATACGTAGAGGAAAAATTTCATTTGTTTTATGTTTGTACACTGCGCCTTCGAGTTTAACAGCTCCGGTTCCTACTTTAAATTTTGTTGGTAATCCTGTAACATGTTTTTTAATAATCTCATCGGGCTTCATCCCTAAAATTGAATCAACAGCACCAGTCAATCCTAAATCACTAATATAAGCTGTTCCTTCGGGTAAAACCTGAGCATCATTGGTTTGCACATGAGTATGAGTTCCAAAAACACAATCTGCTTTTCCATCTAAAAATCTTGCTAAAGCTATTTTCTCCCCGGTTGCCTCGGCATGAAAATCTATTAATAATATATCTGCTTCCATTCTAATTGATTTTATATTTTTATCAATAACTCTAAAAGGAGAATCATGAGCCTGCATGAAAATCTGACCAATTAAATTAACAACTACAATTCTTCTCCCATTCTTCAAAAAAGAACTCACACCGCGCCCCGGAATACCAGGAGCAAAATTTAAAGGTCTAACCAATCCCGGTTCACTATCAATGAATTTATATATATTTTTATTTTTCCAGGTATGATTTCCCATTGTCAGGCAATCTATACCGTATTCAAATAACTCATCTGCAACTTTTTCTGTAATACCAAATCCGCCAGCAGAATTTTCTCCATTGGCTATGACAAAATCAATATCATGTTTTGATATAATATCATCCAGATATTTTCTCACTGCTCTTCTACCTGCTCTTCCTACGATATCACCGATCAAAAGAAAGTTCATCTGTTATTTACCACCTTAATTACCTTGATTATAAAAGTAAAAAAAGGGCTCAATAATTGAGCCCTTTTTTTACTTAATCAAATTCCTTAACAAATTATTTAGCGTATTCAACTGCTCTTTGTTCTCTTATTACTACAACTTTAATTTGCCCGGGATAATCCAGATTTTTTTCAATTTTTTTAGATAGATCCCGGGAAATTTTACTGGCGTGTGCATCATCTATTTTGTCCGATTCCACTATAACTCTAATTTCACGTCCGGCCTGAATTGCATAAGAATTTTTCACACCGTCAAAAGACCTTCCCATATCTTCCAGCTCTTCCAGACGTTTTATATATGATTCTAAAGTTTCTTTTCTAGCTCCTGGTCTGGCAGCTGAGATGGCATCAGCAGCAGCAACCAAAACTGCTTCAACTGACTTGAATTCTTCATCTCCATGATGGGCTTCAACAGCATGTAGTACTTCTTCTTTATCTTCACCATATTTCTTTAACATATCTATACCTATATCAACATGAGGACCTTCAACTTCATGATCAATAGCCTTACCTATATCGTGCAGTAGTCCAGCCCTTCTAGCCACTTTAACATCAGCTTCTAATTCTGCTGCCATTATACCTGAAAGCTGGGAAACTTCAAGGGCATGCTGCAGAACATTTTGCCCATAACTAGTTCTAAATTTTAATCTCCCCAGGTATTTCATCAGTTCTGAGTGTAAACCATGAACTCCACTATCAAAAGTGGCTTCTTCTCCGATCTCCTTAATATGATTGTCAAGTTCTTCTTCAGCTTTTTCAACCATCTCTTCAATTCGGGCCGGATGAATTCTACCGTCGACAATTAACTTTTCCAGAGCAATCCTGGCAACTTCTCTTCTCATGGGGTCAAATCCAGAAATTACTACCGCTTCCGGAGTATCATCGATGATTAAATCAACCCCGGTCAAACTTTCAAAAGCTCTTATATTTCTACCTTCACGGCCGATTATTCTTCCTTTCATTTCATCACTGGGCAGATCTACAACCGATACGGTGTTTTCAGTCACATGATCAGCTGCAGAACGCTGAATTGCCATTGATATAATTTCTCTGGCTTTTTTGTCCGCTTTTTCTCTTAATTCTGCTTCTTTTTCATTGATTTTTTTTGCATATTCGTGCTCTAATTCCTCTTCTTTTTTAGATAACAGATATTTCCTGGCTTCTTCTTCATTCATACCAGCAATTTCTTCTAATTTTTTCTTTTGTTCCTGTTTTATGCTTTCTATTTCATTTTCTTCTTTATTCAGTTGTTTTTCCCATTGTTCAAGATTGTTTTCCTTTTCTTTCAATTCACTTTCTTTGGATTCCAGATTGTCTTCTTTTTTAACCAGTCTATTTTCTAAATTTTGTAATTCAGATCTTCTTTCCTGGATCTCCTTATTAGCCTTTTCTTTTAAAGCATGAGCTTCTTCTTTAGCTTCCAGAACAATTTCTTTTTTGGTAGATTCAGCATCTCTTTTAGCATCCTGTTTAATCTTTTCTGCTTCTTTTTCAGCTGATTGGATTCTTGCTTCTGCAATATATTTTCTGATAAAATAGCCGCCAATTAAGCCGACTATTGCTCCAATTATTGGGAGAAATCTAAATATCCCCCAGATTATCAATTCATAAATTTTATACACCTCCAGTTTTGTATACTAACTAAAATTATAACTGATAGATAGCATTTTAATATAACATCAACCTGTTAACATTTTATCTCTTTTTACTGGAAGTGTCAAGACATAGAAGCATTTAAAGTAGATTTAATGATTATCATAATTAATAATTTCTCTTATGATTTCCCTATCAAAACCTTTGTTATTAAGATATCTGTATAACTTCTCCTTGATATTTTCTTCTTTTCCCCTTTTTTTATTCAGCCATTTATCTGCAAGATGTTGAGCCATTTCTTTTTCCCGGCTGGTAGGTAGTAAACTGTTTAATTTTTCCTCGATAATCCTTCTATCCACTCCTTTTTGCAATAATTCTGACTTAATTAAAGCTTTGCCTCTGGGTTTTTTTTCAATTCTATTTTTTATCCACTGTTCTGCAAATTTTTCATCATCGAGATATCCTGATTCTTTCAACCCCTGAATGACTTGATTAATTTTTGACCGGGAATAATTTCTTTTTAACAGTTTTTTTCTTAATTCTTTTGCAGAATGGCTTCTGCGGGAAAGCAGGCTAATAGCTTTTTCCCTTACTTCTTTATTATTCATCCTCAGATTCATCTTCATTACTATTTTCTGAGTCACTTTCTGAGTCGATTAAACCTTTTTCTATTTTAATCTTATTCTCAATTTCTTCCATGATTTCAGGGTTTTCCTCTAAAAATTGCTTGGAGTTTTCTCTTCCCTGGCCTAACCTTACATCTCCATAGGAATACCAGGAACCTGCTCTCTCAATAATGTCTAAATCCACTCCCATGTCCAGCACACAGCCTTCCTGAGATATACCTTCACCATACATTATATCAAACTCTGCTTCTCGGAAGGGAGCTGCAACTTTGTTTTTTACAACTTTTACCCGGGCGTGAGAACCGATAATTTCGTTATCTTCTTTTATTGTTTGGGAGCGACGAATTTCAATCCGAACTGAAGAATAAAATTTAAGGGCTCTTCCGCCTGGAGTAGTTTCAGGATTTCCAAACATCACGCCAATTTTTTCTCTGATTTGATTAATAAATACGATGGCAGTTTTAGATTTACTTACCGCTCCTGAAAGTTTGCGTAGAGCCTGTGACATCAATCTTGCCTGTAATCCTACATGGGAATCGCCCATTTCTCCTTCTAATTCCGCCTGAGGTACTAAAGCAGCTACAGAATCTAAAATAATTACATCTATTGCATTACTGCGCACCAGTGCTTCAGCAATTTCCAGGGCTTCTTCCCCATTATCGGGCTGGGAAATTAAGAGATCATCTATGTTGACACCTAAATTTTCTGCATAGCGAGGATCTAGAGCGTGTTCAGCATCTATAAAAGCTGCTATTCCATCCTGCTTTTGGGCTTCGGCGATAATGTGAAGACCGAGGGTAGTCTTTCCCGATGATTCATTGCCATATAGTTCCGTTATTCTTCCACGGGGGATCCCTCCTACACCTAAAGCAACATCCAGGGGAATTGCTCCGGTAGGTATACTATCTACATCTAAAGATTTGGACTCCCCTAATTTCATAATTGCACCATTGCCAAATTGTTTTTCAATCTTTTTAACAGCTTGATCTAATGCTTTTTCCTTTTCATCATTAGCCAAATTTAACCCCACCTTTCACAAGCAAATTTTTTCAAACTATAAATATTATAGAACATTTGTTTAAAGAAATCAACCCTTTATTTGAATTTTTTAGAAAAAACTTCCATATATTCTGGCCCTTCAGGAGTCAAGTTGCTTTCAACCAAAGATAGTTCTTCCATGTGGTCTAAAACATTGATAAAATATTTTTCATTAACTTCTGCAAAAAGATCACTAACCTCTTCTTTTATCCTATCATCTTTTACTCTTCCTAAAGTTAAATGAGGTTTGAAATTTCTTTCTTCGGGATCAAAACCGGCTTCTACTGAAATATTCTCCACGGTTTTATGAACTTCTATTAATTCTTCTTTGCCCAGTTTGACTGGAGTGACTATAACTCTGGGGTTATTTAAATGAGGAAAAACATCTATACCCTGATATTTATAGGGAAATTTTCCCGAAGAAAAATCAATATTTTTCAATTTTTCTTTCAATTCTTTTCCCTGTTCTTCATCTGCTTCTCCTAAAAATTTAATGGTTATATGAAAATTTTTAGGCTGCACCCATTTTATTCCCCCCGGGAGCTGCTGCTGTAGCCAGAGACTTTTTCTCTTGAGCAAATCTTTTGCTCTAGCACTGGCAAAACTTGCAAAAAACAATCTCATAATATCCCTCCTTAAAAGTTTCTTAAAGTTCTTTGGAACTTAATTATTTAAAGCGTCTTCTATCTGTTCTTGTTCAAGAATTTCGAATAGGTCTTTTCTTAATTCTCGAGCATTTTTATGTCCGGGATCTCTTTTAATAGCATTACTGATTTCTGTTAAAGCTGCCTCATACATTTCCAGACTATAAAATGTTTTCCCCAGTAAATAGTAACCTTCTGCAAAACCCGGGTTGATATCAATTGCATTACTAAATTGTGAAATAGCCCTGTAATGATTATTTTCATGCAAAAATAGTTTGCCCAGGGCCAGGTAACCTCTAATATACTGAGAATTATAGTTAATAGCTTTTTCATACATTTCTTGAGCCTTTTCGGCATCGTCATCTTCTTCGTATATTTGTCCGAGATAATAATATATTTCATACAGGTGGGGATGAGATTCAGCAATTTCAAGCAGTAAAATTTCAGCTTCTTCGAAATTTTGCTGCTGAAATTCTGTAACAGCCAGTGCTCTTCTTAATCCAATATGGTCGGGATTAGAATTTAAACCCTGTCTATATACTTCTATAGCTTCCTGAGGTTCTTCAATTTCTCTATAAATATTGCCAAGAGTTAAATGAATGCCAGCATCATCAGATTTAAGAACTATTAAACGTTCATAAATATCTATAGCTTTTTGTAACTGCTCGGTTTTATGATAAGACCTGGCCAGTACAGACAAATCACCTGGACGTGGATCATTTTCCCTAACTTTTTCAAGTAGAGTAATTGAACTTTCATACATTTCTAAACCTGCATATGCCTGACCTAAATCTCTCATCTGCTCTATACCAAAAAGCCCCAGTTCTCTTGACTTTTCTAGTTTATCTCTAGCTTCTGAAAACATTGCATTGTCAAAATGCCCTTCTCTATTGAGATATTTCCTTCCCAGAAGCCAGTAGAGTTCTGCCAGTTGATATCCAGACTCTTCTAGCTTCAATAATAATTTCTCCGCCTCCTGTAAATTTATAAGTTTAATTTCTGACTTTATCAAATACTCAATTGCCTTGAAATTTTCTGCAGTAATTATTTCTTCATCGGCATAATCTGCTAGAATTTCTTTGGCTTCATTATAATTGCCCTGATAATAATTTTGGGCGGCAGATTTCCAGAGAGTTGTTTCTCCGGCCTGAACAGGTAATTTAAAAATGAAGAAAAGTATTAAAGTCAGTATAAGAAAATATGACACTATCCTGGTAGTTTTTTTCACTTTTAACTCAGCTCCTCTAATATATATAATCTAATATTGTTTAACACAAATTGTGAAGTAAACCATCTTACTCTCTTCCGGGTTCCACTGAAATTCCACTTTTTTGTATATGCTGAGCCTTCATGAAACAGAGAAAAGTATACAAGTCCAACAGGTTTATCTTCAGTTCCTCCGCCGGGCCCGGCAATACCAGTGACTGAAGCTGAAATAGTGCTATTGGTCAACTCATTAACGCCAGCAGACATTTCAGCCGCTGTCTTTTCACTTACTGCACCATGATTTTTTAGAGTAGCCGTTTTAACATTTAGTAAATTGTTTTTGACATTGTCATTATAAGCAATAATACCTCCTAGAAAAAACTCGCTGCATCCTGGAACATCTGTAATCCTTTTGCTAATCCAGCCACCAGTACAGGATTCAGCTAGAGATAAGGTGATTCCTCTCTTAACTGAAATTTCCTTTAGTTTTTCGGGGAGGCCTATATTTTCTTTTTGGGAAAAAATATGATTGCCTAAAATTTGTTGAATTTTATTTAACTCCGCTGCAAAATCACTTTTGTGGCAATTATCTTTTTCAGGATTCTGCTTTATTCTTATTTCTATTTCTCCTCCATGAGGTAAAAACCTGTATTTATGGTGAGAATTTTGTATAATTTTTTTTAATTTATCTTCGAGTTCTGCTTCTCCTAAACCAGCAACCTTAAAGATTTGCTCATTATAATATTCTTCCGTACTTTGACTGTTTTGAAGCTGATTTTTGAGCATTTTTGACATTTCAAGAGTAACTCCTGGAAGCACATAGATCAAAGATCCCTGAAATTTCAATTTAAATCCAGGAGCAGTTCCTTCAGGATTACTGATGATTTTAGCATCCTCAGGGAAATAAGCCTGTCTAAAATTATTATCAGTCATTTTTATAGATTTCTCACGGAAATAATCGGTGATTTTGTTAGCAATATTATCATTATATTTTAACTTTCTGTTGCAAGCTTCAGCTATTGCTTTCCGAGTTATATCATCCTGTGTTGGTCCAAGTCCACCGGTGACTATAATATTTTTAAAATTACTGACAGCACTTTTGACAGAATGTATTATTTCTGTTTTATCATCGCCGACAGTAATTACCCGGCGTAAATTATGCCCCTTATTTTGTAGAATTCTGGCCACAATCTGAGAGTTTTTGTTTGAAAATTCACCGTTAATTAATTCATCTCCGATAGTAATTAAAGCAAAGTTAGCCATTATGTCTGCCTCCATCATAAACTAATTATAAAATTTTCTGTTATATAAGCAAAAATAATCTTAAAATCAAATTAGCAGGAACTGCAGCCAGAATATCATCAATCATCACTCCCAGACCTCCCTGAAATTTCTGACTTTTACCAATAATAAATGGTTTCCAGATATCAAATAATCTGAATAACAAAAACCCCAGACCCACATGAAGTAAAGTAATTTTTTCTAAAAAAATAAAGCTTAACCACATACCGGCAATTTCATCAATTACCAGAGTAGAGTCATCTTTTATACCGCTTCTTTTACCTTCTAATTCACAGGACAAAACTCCTGTAATAAATACTAAAAGGATCAAAAGCGGATGACTCACTACAGGAAAAAAGTAATATACCAGGGCAGCACCAAAAGCTGCAACTGTACCGGGAGCATTAGAAATATTTCCTAAACCCATAACAGTTGCCAGATGTCTGTTAAGCTTTTTCCAGCTCATAATAAAATATTTCCTTTCTACTATATAAATTATATTTGCAAGGCAGATTATTAGAGAGCGGATTATTAGAAATTAAGTGTTAATTATCAGGTGCTGAAAACAGATTTAACTCTGTCTGCCAGAAATAAACCAGCCCAGAATATATTGTAAAAATTGCCGTAATCCAGATCATTAACAAAGGTAAAAAGTTAGGAAGTGAAATGACATTCGGGTGCAATATGAGCAGGAAAGCAACTAATACTTGAATATTAGTTTTAATTTTACCCCAAATATTTGCTGAAATTACTATCCCCTCACTTGCGGCGATCATTCTAAGAGCGCTAATTAAAAATTCTCTGGCTATTATAATAATAACAGGCCAGGCTGTAATAGCAGCATTAAGATCGACCAGTGAAACAAAAACAGCTGCAATAAGTAATTTATCAGCTACAGGATCCATAATTTTACCAAATTTTGTAATTTGATTGTATTTTCTAGCTATATAACCATCGACTCTATCTGTTAAAGCCGCTGCCAAAAAGATAATGACAGCAATTATTTCTGCAGTACCTGGAAAAGCAGATTGCAGATACATGAATAACATGAATAAAGGAATCATAGTGATTCGCAAAAGCGTTAGCTTATTTGCTAAATTCATTTGTTATCTCTCCTACTAATTCATATTCAAATGCAGCATTAATCCTACAGGTTAAAAAATCACCTTTATTAATTGTTTTATTATCAGGAACATCCCCTGTAATGATGTTGTCAATTTCAGGAGCATCATATTCGGTTCTGCCGGTAAACTTTTCGGTTTTTACTTCATCTACTATTACTTTCTTTTCTTTTCCAATCAATTTTTGATTCCTGGCCAGAGAAATTTCCTGCTGTATCTCCATAAGTTCATTATAACGCTTTTGTTTAATTTCTTCAGAAATCTGGCCTGACATTTTTGCGGCTTCAGTACCTTCTTCCCGAGAATATATAAAGGCACCCAACCTATCAAACTCCATTTCTTTAACAAATTTTTTTAACTTAAGAAAATCTTCTTTAGTTTCCCCGGGAAACCCCACCATTAAAGAGGTGCGCAAAGAAATATCGGGCACAAGTGATTTTATTTTAGCTATTTTATTTCTTAGCCTTTCTTCATCTCCAGGTCTATTCATTTTACTTCTGATATTTTTTGAAACATGTTGAATTGGTAGATCCAGATAATTACAAATTTTATCATGTTCAGCAATTAATTTTAACAAATCATCATTTAACTGATTTAGATAAGTATACATAATTCGCAGCCAGTAATTACCAGGTATATCTACCAAATTTTGCATCAATTCAGTTAACTTAGTTTCATCGTAAATATCAATGCCATATTGAGTGGTATCCTGAGCGATTAAGATTAATTCCCGAAAATTTTGAGCAAGCAAATCTTCTGCTTCTTCAACCACTAAAGGAATTTTTTTGCTGTGGTACCCCCCCTTAATAAATGGTATTGCACAGTAACTACAATTTTTATTACATCCATCAGCTATTTTTAGATAGGCATAAGATTTTTTGTTTGTCTTCCGCGGTAATCTTTTATTGAGATTTTGTTGCGGGGAAGAAACCTCATTTGATTTCTGGCCTTTTGTTACTCTATCTATCAATGATTTTAATTTTTCATATTCGCCTACTCCAAAAATACCATCTATCTCTGGAATTTCCTGTTTTAACTGTTTATGATATCTTTGAGATAAGCAACCGGTTACAACTACGTACTGACATCTGCCATTATTTTTCATCTCAACCGCTTCCCAGATAGCTTCTATTGATTCTTCTTTAGCAGGCTCTATGAAACCGCAGGTATTAATAATAATCAATTCAGCCTCATTATAATCATCGATTATTTCAATATTGTTTTCTTCCTGTAATAATCCAGCATAGTATTGTCCATCAACTTCATTTTTCGGACAGCCCAGATTATATACAAAAATATTAATTGACATTTTTTCACTCCTAAAAACTGTTTCTTAATAAAATTATAAAATTAAACTCTCTCTTGTTGCAAATTTCTTATTATTTATTTTTAAAAATAGTTACACTGAATAAAGTCGTAATAATTAAAAACCCGGAATAGTATCACCAGTATATCATACATCCTGTCAATCAGATATTCGCTAAAATGACTTTTCTCAGTACAGTCAAATATTCAACAAATAATTTATGATAAAACAACATTAAAAAAACTGATCGGCCTGAAACCGATCAGTGGTAATATCCGATAAAAAAGATTAAAAATGGTCGGGTTGCCGGGATTTGAACCCGGGACCTCACGCCCCCCAGGCGTGCGCGCTACCAAGCTGCGCCACAACCCGTTATATGATATAAATTATATTTCAAGTATAATTGTTTACATTGAGTGTATTTTAGAGACAATTAAATTATATTAAAATAACAATGAATTGTCAAGAATTAACTTCTAACTTTTTTGCTTTTTTTAAGCCATTTAAGCAGTTTTTTGTGTTTATCAGTAACTACAAAAACTTCCTGTATAGAAGAGCTATTTTTCGCCTGCATTTTAAGGCCGCTCGAAGTCTCATATTTGATTTGTAAATGAGGCTCCACACCACTGCCACTGCGCCTATTTATTCTGCCAGGAATTATACTTTTCACACCTGGGTGTTTAGACATATCTTCTAATAACGGCAGTATATCTTCTATAATAGTATGCTCCTGTTTTATTTTATTTGTCTTATGTTTTCCACCCATTAATAATCACCTACAGTGAATTATATCATATATTTACTTACATGCAAATAATGGGAGGATAAAATATAACAATTGCCTGATACTTTTTTTGTTTTTAAACTTTATGATTGCAAATACAATATTAAGATTTTCGTGCTTAATTATTTAGATACACTGGAGCACAATAGGAGGAGGTCGGTAGGTTGGAGTTTAACCTACCGACCTCCTCCTATACATTTACTATAGCTAACCTTTTTGAAAGCTATTAATTGTCATTAAATAATTTATTTTTGTAATTCTTTCTCCGCTAAATTTTTTGGGAGTTTACCCTTGACGTAATATAATAGCTGCGTTATAATATCATTGTCGAAAGTAAATAAATAATCATTTTCTTCAAGCTGACGTAGCTCAATTGGTAGAGCAGCTGCCTTGTAAGCAGCAAGTTGCCGGTTCAAGTCCGGCCGTCAGCTCCATTTTATTTCAATGTTGTTTTTTTTCAATTAACTGCATGGCTTTTTCTATTGCTTTTTTCGGACTGGCTGCTTCAAAAAGTAAAGAGCGATCAAAATTATAGCCAGTTTCTAGCAGCGGCCAACTATCGAGTAGAATAGTGGGAATCCTGTGTTTTTGGGCCAGGGCAATTTCAGATAAAGTCCCAAATCTCCCCGCAACGGCGATAAGCACATCTGAACTTGTTACAACTAACAAATTTCTTCCCTGGCCTAAGCCTGTAGTTATACTTAAACTTAAATGGTCATTAGATCTTTTTCTGTCAAGTTCAGGCAAAACTCCGATACTTATTCCTTTTTTATTCTTTACCCCTTCACAAGCTCCTTTCATGATGCCAGATTTACCGCCACAAATTAAAATGGCTTCTTTTTTAGCTATTTCTTCACCTAATCTAACAGCTCTTTCATAACTTTCCGAATCACAATGCCCTGAACCTATAACTCCTATATATGGTAAATTTTTATGATTATAATCAATCATCCTTATTCCCCCTAAACTAAATTTCTAACTCTTCCAGCTGAAAAAGATTTTGCTTTCTGGCTTTATCAGTTATATCAAATTTTAAAGGAGTAACTGAAATAAATCCATTTTCTACTGCTTTAATATCACTGTCCGGATAGTTGATTTCCTGATTTCCTCCTACAAACCAAAAATAATTTCTTCCCTCAGGATCAACTCTTTTTTCTACAGATCTATCATATATTTTAGGAGTTAAATTTGTGACTTTAATTCCTTTTATTTCTTTTTTTGGTATGTCAGGTATGTTTATATTAATAGGAGCTGTGTAATCACCACTAAATAATTCACATTTTTCAATAATGCTGTTAACTATTTCAGCAGCACTTTTAAAATTTCTATTTTTCTTTACTGCCAGGGAAACAGCCAGAGATTTATAACCATGTAAATGAGCTTCTACAGCTCCAGCGACTGTTCCCGAGTAAAACACATCATAACCTAAATTTTTCCCGTTATTAATACCAGAAATAATAAGCTCAGGCTCAAAGTCATCAAATAGATGCATTCCAAGCTTAATACAATCAGCTGGAGTACCATTAACTCTATAAACACCTTCTGCCAGTACGTGATCTTTAACTTCCCTGACTCGGAGCGGACTATGTATTGATATGGAATGACTGCAGGCACTTCTTTCTTGATCTGGAGCTAAAACTATAACTTCATGTTCATTTTTAGCCAGAACCTCAATCAAGGACTTAATTCCCTGAGCGTGGAATCCATCATCATTAGTGAGTAAAATTTTCATAAATATTTCCTCCTATGCTATAAAAATAAGGTTCTTTTCCAGAACCGTTGGTAAAATTGCCATATATGCTTGATTACCAGGACTACTTATACATTTAATTGCCGGGGCTTTTGAAGTATTGGAAGCTATAAAGCGAAGTGATACTGGAAATTTTTCAAATTCAGGGACAGTAACATGGCCAAAAAATCGTGTCCCCGGCTCAGGATGTGCCGGGCTGAGCGCAAGCTCAGGGAAGAGCTTTCGCGAAAGAAGCACTATTTTTTGGCCGAAAACTTAACCTAAACACAGGAAAAATTTCCTGGT
>CAZVMQ010000027.1:0-22290 GCA_964628755.1 uncultured Halanaerobiaceae bacterium | reverse complement strand
GCATCATTAGTCTTGGTAGCAACCTCTTTAACAGTCTGTACACCCATGTTTTCAAAATTATCTTCAACATCTATTTCGCGAGCAATGCTGACACCGTCATTGGTAATAGAAGGAGAACCGAAGCTTTCCTCCAGTACAACATTGCGACCTTTAGGACCTAACGTAATTTTTATTGAATTCGCCAGAGTTTCTACACCGTCTTCTAAAGCTCTACGAGCTTCCTCACCAAACTTCAATTCCTTGGCCATATGTATCCCTCCTTAAATTTTTTGGTTATTCTATTACTGCCAGTACGTCTTCCAGACTCAGTACTACATATTCTTCATCGTCAAGATTAACTTCAGTGCCTGCAAACTTATCAAAAACTACAGTTTCACCGATTTCTACGGATTCGAGTTCACCTTCGTCACAGCCTTTGCCTTTGGCTACCACTTCACCCTGCTGCGGTTTTTCTTCTTTAGCGGTATCCGGCAGTACTATTCCACTTTCTGTAGTTTCTTCTTCCGGCTCTTCATACTTAACTGCTATGCGGTCATTCAACGGCCTTAATTCCATTATCTTAATACCCCCTTTAAAGATATTTTATTTTATCCTACTATATCATCTTAAATTTGCCAGGATTTGTCGGTCTTTGTTAGCACTCGTTTGGTGTGAGTGCTAATAAATCCATTTTATATAATAATGCAGTTGTTAAAATAATTCAAGTAGTTATAATACCTTTGAGTAGCTTTTATAGCAGATTAACTCTTTTAAACTATTCATTTTTCACTATTTCTTGCTTTAACGGTTAATTTGAATCAAAATATGGCTGATAAGTTTTAATTGAGTTATAGCATGACCTCTAAATTATTTCTACCGGAGCCGGCAGCTGATTTTTGAGCCTTTTTACCCTCTGAGCGGTAAGGTCCTGCTCACGATGATTGAACATAATATCCGGCAGTAATATCAGATCCGGATCCAGCTCCGCAATTTTCTGCCGGTATTTTAAGATATCGCTGCAGACAAGAAGTCCCGAACAGTTTATATTGCCGGCAAAAAACTCCGGTTTGATAATCATTAGATCAAAATCCAGACAGGAATCTGTACCAGCGACAAGTTTATCAAGCAATAGCTGCAATCGCTTTTCCGCTCTGGGGGCAGCTATTAATAAAACCCTGCCTTCAGCCGGACTTATAGCCAAAATTTTCTCATAATATTCCGCAGGCAGGTCATAAGCCATGACTATTCCCGGAGACCATTCCCGATAATACTCAAAATCTGATTTTATTTCATCCGGACAGATCTGTAAGGTTATCTCCTTCTGCTGGGAAGGCTCTACCTGATCTGAGTTATTTCCCCGCCCCAGACGCATCGTAAACTTTTCACTGTGGGCAAAACTCTTCTTCACCAGCTTAAAAGCCTCCACCCGGGAAAAGGGCTTTTTCCCCTTAATTTCCTTGATAATATCCCCTCTTTGCAACCCGGCTTTTTCCGCCGGACTGGCAGAAATAACTCCCATAATTTTCGCCCGCAAATCTTCCACGGGGGCAGGCTCAGGATAGATAAGCAGAGAAAAATCAGACTGCCAGCTGGCAATTTTTTGCTTTAACTCATTTATGGACAGATCCAGTTTTTGCTGCAAAATTTTACCTGCCCGCCCGGTATAACCGGGGACTATCATTCGGACTGCCCGCACACAGGCATAGCTATCCAAAAATTTGAGACTTTGATAAAGTTCCTGCCATCCGGTTAACTTCGGCAGGGCTACCAGACTGCCTTCTACCGCCAGATCATTGCGGGATAAATATTCCAGAACTATCTGAATTTTTTTAGGCTCTTTATCACCAAGTAACCTGCTTCTATATTTTGGAGTAAATACATTGAGAGAAAGAAAAAGTTTGAGAGGACGCAGCCGGGAAAGAAAGTCAATATCATCAGGGGATAGCTCGGTCCCGGAAGTAGTAATTTGCAATAAATTATGAGGGTACTGTCTGCGCAGCCGGGTGAAAATTTTTTCCCAGTCCGGATGCAAAAAAGGCTCTCCTTCTTCAATACGGCTTACTGCTTCTCCAATCACTATTTTTTGGGAATTATCAAGATAATCAAGGAGATCCAGAATTATTTCTGTGCTGATATGTCCCGGGGCATAAGTTGTTACCTCCCCGGGTTGAAACCTGTGACTGCAAAAAATACAGTTAAGGGAACAGGCAGAAGTCAGGGGTAATATATTATATTCCTGCACACTCCTGTAGAGTTCTTCTAAAAATAATCCCTGATCCATACATATCCTCCTGCTAAAAAATTAGTTGCCTGAAAAAATTAATCAGGACAGAAAATTCCTGATAAAAGTTACAGAGACAAAGTGGGTTTTACTTCAGCTTCCAGACCATCAACCTCTTCGGCCTGCAATTTATAATAAGCTGCTGCTCCAATCATGGCTGCATTATCGGTACACAGATCCAGAGGGGGTAAATACAGGGAAATATCATGATTGTCGGCCAGCTCTGCAAACTCTTGACGGAGAAGTGAATTAGCAGCGACCCCACCTGCCAGCAGCAGTGAACGAGGATTATAATTCTTGATAGCCCGTTCAACCTGAGGCAGTAAACTTTCAACTACAGCCAGCTGAAAAGAAGCAGCCAGATCAGAAAGATCAATTTGTTCTCCTCGCTGCCGGGAGTTATGAACATAATTAATCACAGCAGTTTTCAGACCGCTGTAACTAAAATCATAAGTTTCCTGGTGCTCCAGAGATCTCGGCAGTTCAACATTATCCGGATTTCCAGCCCGGGCTTTTTCCTCAATTGCCGGCCCCCCGGGATAGCCCAGCTGTAAAAATCTAGCAACTTTGTCGAACGCCTCACCCGCGGCATCATCTCTGGTTCTACCCAAAATTTCATAATCGGTTCTGCTGGAAAAATAAAGCAATTCAGTATGACCGCCGGAAACTGTTAAACAGACAAAAGGAGCCTGGATATTTTCATGTACCAAAAAATTGGCATAAATATGCCCGGCCACATGATTGGTCCCTATAAAAGGTATCTGGCGTGCATATGCAAGAGCTTTGCCGGCTGCAAAACCTACCAGCAGGGCTCCCACCAGTCCTGGGCCCTGAGTTGCGGCAACAGCAGTTAGCTTTTCCTGAGATATATCAGCTTCAGTCAGAGCCTTTTCTATGACATTTTCCAGCAGTTCCAGATGCCGGCGAGAAGCTATTTCTGGCACAACCCCACCAAATTTCTCATGAGCATCTATCTGAGAAGCCACCTGACTGGAAAGTAGTTTAGGTTCACCAGCAAGATCGGTAATTACAGCAGCTGCTGTTTCATCACAGGAGGTCTCCAGAGCCAGTATATTATCCTGCCCCTGCTTGAGCAGCTCTTTTCTTGTATTTAAAGCAGTTTCTTTGAATTGATCGCCCACCCCAAAAAATTTTGCTGGAATGCTTTTATTCCTGTTTTTCATTTTAAACTCCTCACCATTACTATAGCATTTTCGTTATTATCGGTATAATAATTTCGCCGCAGCGCCTGCTGGCGAAAATTATGCTGCTCATAAAAAGAAATTGCTGCCCGGTTAGATTCTCTAACTTCTAAAAAAATCTGAGAGAGAGATTTTTCTCTACCCAGTTTAAATATTCTGTTCAAAAGCAGGCTGCCAATGCCCCGGCGCTGCCAGCCAGCTTTAACGGCCATATTGACTAAATGAAATTTCTCATTTTTCTCATGGGCTCCCGCGTAACCCAGCAGCAGCTCCTGATTTTCGGCTACAATATATTCATGTGGCAGGGAGGATAGCAGGTAAGTTAAAAAAGCTTCCCGGGGCCAGGGATGGTCAAATACCTGTTTTTCTATTGTCATTACCCGCCTTATGTCCTCTACATACATGGGTCTAATATTGATATTTTCTTCTCCGGCAGGGAACTCTTCCTGTTTCATATTATTCCTGCTCTCCTTCTTCCTTGCTGTAATCAAGTTCAGCCTGGGATTTTTTTAAATAGCGCGGGGAAAGATCCCGGATGTCATCCTCCCTACCTGCAGCCCAAAGCTGACTGCCCAGCCAGGCCAATCTACCACCAGCCGGCAGGACGGGGGAGGAGGTCGCAATATTAATCTGCAAATTGGTTCTGGAGAGTTGTTTCTGCAGCTCCTCCTGATATATTTTAACTCCCGGCCCAACAATTGTAAGCTTATCCCCGGGATTGAGCTGACCTGATAGCAAACCAGGTAATTCTTCCAGGGGCTCAGCTCGATCAGACAGCAGACGACTATTTTTATCGGGCAGCCGATTGCCGCCTGCAAACAGGGCAGTATAAACTCTACTGCTGCGGGCATCGAAAACTGGCAGCCAGAAACCTGGCTGATCTATATAAGCTGAAACCAGAAGTTCCAGGCTGGAAACACCGATTGTCTTAAAATCTTTTGCCAGGTTAAAGGCTTTGATCGTGCTTAAAGAAATCCTTAGACCTGTAAAAGAACCTGGTCCTGTAACCAGAGAAAACCCCTCAATGTCAGAAAACTCATAACCGGTTTCCTGTAATATCATATCCAGATAAGGAAGAAGTCTTTTATTATGACCCTGCCCCAGGTTAATATTTATTTCCCCTTCTATAGTATCATTATCATAAATTCCCAGGGCAAGTATATCTGTAGAAGAATCAATCCCCACTATCATCATAACTCTGACTCAACTCCTCCAGAAGCATATTTTCTTCCTCACCTTCTGCCTCAAACTCAAGCTTTCTGGTATACTGTGATTCTTTAACTATTTCCAGACAGACATATCTCTGCCAGAAATCCTTTACTTTTTCCGGCCATTCGATCATCAATATTGTACGGGAACGGGGATAATCGTAAAGTCCTATATATTCAACTTCTTCTACCCTATTCATTCTATATAAATCAGCGTGCACCAGTTTTACAGCTTCTGAAGTATATTCATTTATTAGAGTGTAAGAAGGAGATGTAACTCTCTGGTCGGGGACAATATAATCTGCCACCCCTTTGACAAAACAGGTTTTACCAGCTCCTAAATTCCCCTTAAGCATCACAGTTAAGCCCCCGGGAAATCGGCCTGAATCCAGCTGGGCTGCTAATATTCCCCCTAAAGTTCGACCTATTTTCTGGGTTTCCTGTTCAGACCTGCTGACAATTATAATTTTAAGTTTCCTCCTTAATCCTTTCACCTTCAATATATACTTGCTGAAGTTCTGCGGTAACACTCAGCGGATCACCAGAGAAAATTGCCAGGTCAGCATCTTTACCCGGATCCAGGCTGCCCACTCTCTCAGATATGCCCAGTATCTCAGCAGGATATATGGTTATAGCTTTAAGGGCTTCTTCTTTTTGCAACCCGGCTTTAGCGGAGAGGGCCGCGTATAAATTCAACCTATCTACGGGGATGACAGGATGATCACTCATAATAGCTACTTTAACTCCCGCTTCTGCCAGCACGGCTGCAGTTTTAAAGTCTCGTTTTTTAACTTCCACCTTACTGCGGGTGGTCAGAGAAGGCCCTACCACGGCGGCAACACCTGCTTCTGCCAGCTCCTCAGCAATTAAATGTCCTTCTGTGCAGTGCTCTATAGTCAGATCCAGGTTAAACTCCCGGGAAATTCTTACAGCTGTCATAATATCGTCGGCCCTGTGAGCATGAGCTTTTAAAGGTATATCATCTGACAAAAGCCGGGCCAGACTTTCCCATTTTATATTGCGCTCGAAAGGCTCATCTTCCTCGTTATTTTCTTTGCTGGCCAGATAATCTTCAGCCTGCTGCAGGGCCTCTCTCATTTTGGCGGCAATTGCCATTCTGGTGCTGGGGGTGGTATCCTTTTCTCCATATACTCTTTTAGGATTTTCTCCGAAAGCAGCTTTTATTCCCACCGGATTTTTAAGCACCATGTTGTCAACTACTCGGCCTTTGGTTTTTAAGGCTAAACTCTCTCCCCCAATAACATTGGCACTGCCCGGACTTATCATGGCAGTAGTTATCCCGTGTTTCCTGGCATCTTCCAGCCCCTGGTCATCCGGATTAATAGCATCAATAGCCCGGAGATGAGGGGTGACAGGATCGGTGATTTCATTGTAGTCTCTCCCTTCCCATCCTATTCCTTCTTCTCCTATGCCCAGATGAGTATGGGCGTCTATCATGCCGGGTATTATTGTGGCATCTCCATAATCATGAACTTCAGCCTCTTCCGGTATTTCCAGGTCTGCTCCTAAATCTTTAATTTCACCCTCCTCAATTAAGATTACTCCCTTACGTAAAGATCCTTTATCTCCCATGGTTTTGATAGTTTCAGCTTTAACCGCTAACATATGAAAACCTCCTATCTCATTATTTTTAGGTTTAACTCTGATTGTATGTGACCGACCTCATCATCCCTATGATTTTTAATGACTGGACGAATATATTTCTCCAGGCCTTCTCTGGAGGCAGGGTTTAATTTTGCTAATTTAGCAAGACTTTCTAATACCAGAGGGGGAATAGCCCTTTTATTGCCATCATATATCTTAAGCGCTGCTCCCCAGCCTGATCTGTGAGCAAAACAAAATATTCCCTCTGCTCCGGTCTTGGCCATTATTTCCTTCTGAGAATAGCCGGCCAAAAGCTCTGTATTAAAACGTTTACTGCCCGCAACAAGCCGGGGGTGTTTGCTCATGACTGATACCAATCTGCTGCAGGCTGCTGCTAAATCCTCCGACAGATCAACCGGATTTATCATGCGAGCGTAGGCAGCTGCCATATTTTTAAGCGGTATATAATAAACAATCACCCCACAGCCATCAATTCCCGTATTAATTTTGCTGCGGGGATAACCTGACATTCTGCTGATATAATCAAGCAGGAGCTGCTGGAGTGGATGCTCGAGCTGCTGGTAATTCTTCCAGCTCCAATCATGGTAGGCACACAAAGATAACATAGCAGCGTGTTTGCCCGAGCAATTATTATGCAGGACATCAGGCTGGGCCTGATTACGGTATAAATTTTTGCGGGCTTCCTTATTTATGGGAGAATGGGTCCCACAGGTGAGGTCTTCTTTATCAGCACCAATTTTTTCCAGAATGCTTTTCACCTGATTTCGATGGCATTTTTCCCCGCTGTGAGAAGCCATCATCACAGCCAGCTCTTCATCAGTGAAACCGAAATGCTCAGCAGCCCCACTGGTCAAAACAGGTAATAATTGCACCGGTTTAGCGGCAGAGCGCCAAAATGTTAAAGTTTTGGGCTCACCGGCAGAAGCAATTAAATTAATATCTTTATCTACTACAGCCAGACTACCATAATGACAGCTTTCCCGTCTGTCTCCCCTAAAAACACTGACAAATTTCTGGGCCAAAGTTTTTGCCTCCCTGTAAACAATACAAAATCCCCCTTAACTAAATAAGGGGGTGAAAATTATGTAAAAGTTATAACTCTATCAAACCCAGACTAATTTCTATAGCTCTGTCAACTTCTTCAATAATTTCTGAACTCAGATGGGTAATTCTTCTTTCCAGTCTTTTCTTGTCCAGTGTCCTTATTTGCTCCAGCAATATGACAGAATCCCGATCCAGCTCACTATCATCCTCATCTATTTCCACATGTGTGGGCAGCTTGGCCCTCTTGATCCGTGAGGTTATAGCTGCCACAATTACTGTAGGGCTATATCTATTTCCTATATCATTTTGGATAATTAAGACCGGTCTGGTACCACCCTGTTCAGAACCAACCACGGGATTCAGATTGGCATAAAAAACATCCCCTCTTAATATCTCCATTATTCACACTCCGATAATTTTTCTTCATAAATTGATATTGTCCGGCAGAGTGATGGTAGGCCTTCATCGGCCAATTTTTCGTTAATATCTCCCATCTCTTTATAGCCGCATTTAAGCTCCTCCTTTAACTCATCTTTTTTTAAATGAGCCAGGTACATTTTGATAGCCTGACAGAAAAATTCCTGTAATTCCTCTCCTTCTCGCGAGGGTAAATAATTTTCTAATTCCTGCATAAGCTTACCGGGAAGTTGTATCTCATACCATTGCTTATTTCCCAACATTATCCCCCCATACCTGGTTAAAATCGAAAACAGCTGCAGACATAATCAGCCGCTGACTGATTATGCCTGTCCACCACTTTTGTTTCCGGACTTAACGTTTACTTTTTGGGCCAGTTCACGATTTAACGGCCCCATTTTCTTATAACCTTCAATCATTTTACGGGCTATCTGGCGCTTTTCCTCCTCAGAAAGTTCACTTCTCTTTCTCATATACTCATACTCACCCATATTCCCTGCCTCCGTTAAAATTATTTTTCAGCCAGAAGCAAATACTTCATTTCCCCGCCAGTCACCTGCTTATTCCACTTTCCTGTATCCATATCTTATTATAAAGTATATTATACAAATATACAAAAGTCAATAGCAGCTAGAGCCTTATCTGACCTGCAATAAACTGTGATAGGGGAATTACATTACATAATACAGGCCTTTCTGCCTGATATATTTTATCAGGTTACTATACAGTTCATGGCTGCCCACAGTATCACTGTCACCAACTATTATCAGCTTTCTTTTAGCCCGGGTGATAGATACATTCAACCGCCGCAGGTCCTGCAGGAATCCTATATTATTGCGATCATTGCTGCGGACCAGTGAGAGTATAATCAATTCTTTCTCTCTCCCCTGAAATCCGTCAACAGTTTTAATTTCCAGCTCCTCAGGTAAATTTTTGTTTTCCAGAACATCTATCTGATCTTTATAGGGTGATATCACTCCTATCCGGTCAGGAGAGAGACCTAATTCTAAAGCTCTGCTGGCCAGATCAGAAACAATCTCTGCTTCCACCGGGTTAAAATAAGATGGGGAATCAGCTCTGCTCTTTTCACCGGCCTGCATATTTTTGGTGTCGAAAAACACCACAGGATGTTGTTTTTGATAGGCTTTGGTATTGATATCATCGGTTTCCTGCGGGTCTATACCCAGGTCAACTAGAGTATGGTCCGAGACAGAATCACTGCTTTTAAGTTGACCATCATAAAAATTCTGACTGGAAAATTCTTTGATATCATCATGCATGCGATACTGCACTTTCAAAAGAGACCAAAATTTCTTGCCCTGTTCGGCAATAATACGTTCAAATAATGACTTTTCCAGTCCCCGGTCGGCCGCCTGCTGATTTTTAACTGTGGGCGGAAGCTGTTTATGGTCTCCAATTAACACCGCCCTGCTGCCTTTCAATAGAGGAATTAAAGTGGCAGGTTCTGTGGCCTGAGTAGCTTCATCTACAACTATTAAGTCAAATTCTCTCTCTTCCATAAGTTCTGAACCAGAAGTGGAATTAGTAGCACAGATTACATCTGCCTGGGCCAGCAGGTCATCAACAGCTCTGTCTTCAAGTTCATGAATTTCATCGTATATTTCCTCTATTTCATCCTGTATTTTTAACCATTCAGCCATCTGTTTAATTTTATCAGGTGATACCCCCCGGGAGCCCCGGCCTTTTTGCGCCAGGTCTTTAATCTGTTCATTGCTCATGCCCCGACGATATCGCCCGCTGGGATGAATGAACTCATCCTGTTTATTTTTGAGTTTATCTGCCCTGCCTCTTAATTTTTGTGCTTCCTGGTAGGCGTCATGTTCTAAAACCCTGTAATCCAGAGTGTGATCACGCAAAAGCGGTGAAACTCTGACAGGATGACCAACCCTGATAACTTCAGTTGGGGTATCGGCCAGTCTTTCTACCAGATTATCCACAGCTACGTTGGAATCGGCAGTGGCCAGAACTTTTTCGCCATTGTGGGCGGCCTGCTGAATTATCTCTATAGCAGTCATGGTCTTACCGGTACCAGGAGGACCCTGGATTAAATGGTAATCACGACAGCTAAGTGCATCTTCAACAGCAGTTTTCTGTGATTCATTTAAATCTTGATTGAACCAGCCTTCCAGAGAAACCTGTGATTCCAGGGCCTGCGGCTTCCGGCGATTTAATAGCATGATATCTCGCAGACGCCGGGCATCCCCCTCAACTTCTTCACATGCTTCCAGGGCATCCAGCATTCTCTGATAGGTGATATCATTGACATAGAGATCCATTCTTAATTTTTTGCCATAGACAAAACCCTGTGGTTTTTCATCGAAAACTACCGTAAGGGAATAATTCGTCATTTCTGCTACAGTTCCGGTCGGATTATCATCAGCCAGCGGATTTTTTTTGCTGATCATAACCAGGTCACCAATGCTGATCTCAGTATCTGGCAGCTGCTCTCCCGGTCGCTGGCGCATAAACTTAACCATGGCTCTACCTCCGAGCGCCTTTCCTTCATCCCGGCCCTTGAGATGAAGAATTGCCCTGCCTTTTTGTTCACGCTCCCGGGCGGAAAGATGCTTGATTTCCAGTTCATGCTGTTTCATCTCTTCTTCTCTTTCCAGTTCAACCAGGTCGGAAAACTTCTTGGTATATTCAACTAAATCAGGCGGGAGTATAGCTTCTTTATCAGCAGGTTCGACCTTGACCTGCCCCCCGCCAATTTGATTTTTATCCATCTCCTTAACTACGGCAGCTGCTACCTCTTCTGCCAGCTCAACTTCTGCTCTATGGTCATTGATATTTATTTTGCCAATATCATCACTACTTATACCACATTCATTTATAAATGCTCCTACAATATCTCCAGGTCCGATACTGTGCTCAAAATTAGAAATAACTATCTTAACCACGAAAATCACCCCTTGCTTCACTGATTTTTTCTCTGATGCTAATATACTCTAGAGATTTTTTGAATTTTATTTTAATTTAAAGCAGGTAAAATGCAGACAAACTTTAAACCTGCAAAATTCATTTTCTCAAAGCACAAATTTTAGTATAACACACCTGGAATTATTCTTGCAAGCTGGATTGCTCCTCGATATTTTCCCGGTCCAGATAGGCTCTGCTGCCAACAGCTCGCTCCTGGCCCTGGTATTTGCCTGAATAGGGTTCAGCAGCTGGTTCATCGGTGCGGGCGAATACCAGCTGACATATCCTCCTGTCAGCCTGAAGTTTAATGGGCAGGCGGTTGGCATTGTATAATTCCAGAGTCAAATAACCGGCAAAACCAGGGTCAACCCAGCCAGCATTCTGGATAAACAATCCCATGCGTCCAATCGAGCTCCTGCCTTCCACAAAAGCTGTTAAATTTTCGCACAGTTTTATGTGCTCTTTGGTGCTGGCTAAAAGAAAAGAATGAGGAGGAATAACTATTTCCTCGCAATGTAATTCTCTATACTCCGGTTCTTCCTTCAAACTCATGGCTTCCATCATATTTTCATCCAGTTTGAGAAAATGTCTGCCCAGACGCAGGTCTACAGAAGCCGGCTGGATCTGTTTATCTTCACAGGGTTCTATGGTTAAACTGCCCTGATTGATCAATTTCCGCAGTGAAACGTCAGATAAAATCATCTCATTTTCCTCCGTATTATTTTGTTATTACCCCTGAGTGCCGGGTTGAGAATTATATAAGGAATTAAAAGCTCTACCCAGGTATTCCATCAAATCGCCAGCAGTCAGGGAATAGCTGCTTTTGTCTTCGGCCGCTAAGTCTCCAGCCCGGCCATGCAGATAGCTGGCCAGACAGGCAGCTTTTTCTCCACTAATACCCTGAGCCCTAAGACCTGCAGTTAAACCGGTTAATACGTCTCCACTGCCAGCAGTGCCCATTCCTTGATTGCCTGTGGGATTAACAAAAATTTCCCCTGCCGGCAGAGCCGTCAGAGTATCGGCTCCCTTGAGAACAAGAACAACCCCTTTATCCCGGGCAAAGTCACGGGCAATTTGTACTTTACTATCTACAATTTCTGCAGCCTGTTTGTCCAGTAACCTGCCCATCTCACCGGGGTGAGGAGTTAAAATTAATTCCTGCTCAAAAGCTTCAATCAAGCTTAAATCCGGCAGATTATTTATCCCGTCAGCATCAATTATTAACGGAACTGAAATCTCCTTTAATAGTCCTCGCATGAGCTGTTCTAACGATTCGCTCTGCCCCAGGCCGGGCCCCACGGCTATAACATCAGCCTTTTCGGCAGCTGCTCTGATTTCTTCCAGATTTTCCCGGGAAAGCTGACCTGCTGGAGAGTTTAAAGGCCGCAGGACAATTTCAGGGGCACTACCACTTATATTTGCCGATATATCTGCGGGTACTGCCAGCTCAACCAATCCAGCTCCTGCTTTTAAACAGGACAGTGCTGTCAAAATTGCAGCCCCGGGCATTTTTCTCGAGCCTGCTATAACCAAAACCCGACCAAAAGTACCCTTATGTCCTGTTTCCGGCCTTTCCGGCAGCAGCTGCACTGCCTCTCGATCCGTTAGCTTAAAATGCGCGGGATTGATGTTTTTGTAGGCTTTACCGGGAAAATTTAAATCTGTGATTACCAGCTCACCACAGTATCTGCGTCCCGGGTATAATTCATGACCAAGTTTTGCTTCCTGCATAGTTACTGTCATATCGGCCTCAATGGCTGATCCCAGGACTTCACCGGTGGTGGCGTTGATACCACTGGGAATGTCCACAGCCACGGTCGGTGATTCAGATTTATTTGCCAGCTCTATTATATCTGTGGCCCTGCCTCTAACCTCGCCTTTGAGACCGGTACCCAGTAAAGCATCAATAATTAAACCGGAATTGTTGATAATAGCTTCTATGTTTTGGGGATCTGTTTCTTGGACATAAGTAAAGTTTACATTATTAATATCACACATTGTAAAATTCTGTCTGTTGACCCCGCTTAATTCAGACGGGGGTTTGAGCATTAAAACTCTTACCGCAGCTCCCCAGCTGTCCAGATAACGAGCTGCAACCAGGCCATCTCCACCATTATTTCCTCCCCCGGCCAGAATCACTATTTCTCCCCAGATTTCATCCTGCCAGCGGGAATAGGCCCTTGCTGCTACAGAACGACCGGCAGTTTCCATTAAAATCAGTTCCTCCATACCCATATCTATAGCCGCCCGGTCGACCGTTTGCATTTCATCGGCTGTCAATAAAATCATGATTTAACCTCCTTCGGCTATAACTGAAGCGATAGCATACTTTTTTTCATGACTTAAACTAATATGCCAATCACTGATTCCCAGTCTTTCTGCCGTCAAAGCTGTATTTTGATACAGTTCAAGATAAGGTTTATCAGTTTTTTTGCCAGCTATATTAATCTCCCGCCAGCGCAGCACCTTAAGCTGTGGGGACATAATTTTATAAACTGCTTCTTTACCGGCCAGGCGGGCTGCAAAACTCTCACTGGACCTGGACTGACTCCAGCAATAATCCCTTTCTGCTTCTGTAAATATACGCTCCTGGAAACGTTGGGGATACCGGTTGAGCAGATCGTTAACCCGGGCAACCTCTATAATATCTATACCATGTCCAATTATCATCGATATAATCTCCTAATTTTAATAAAAATCGGGTTTTAATTTAACTCATCTTCTATAACTTTTTCCAGCTTAACATTCCATCTTTCCAGTTTATTTCTATTTTTTCCTTCCAGCATAACTCTGATAACAGGCTCTGTCCCGGAAGCTCTGACAAAAACCCGTCCCTGCTCAAGGTCTGCTTCAGCCTGTTTAATCGTATCAGCAATCCGGTCATTTTGCGACCATTGATTTTTGTGTTTTACTTCAATATTGGTAAGCAGCTGAGGCCAGGGGGTAAACTGCCGGGATAACTCCTTCAGAGATTTTTGCTCTCTGACCATAACCGACATAACTTTCAGAGCTGTAAAGATGCCGTCTCCGGAAGTATTATAATCCAGAAAAATAATGTGGCCTGATTTTTCTCCCCCCAGGTTTAAATTTTGCTCTCTCATTTTATTTAAAACATATTTATCGCCATTAGCGGCAATCTCTACTTCCCCGCCGGCCTCCTGCAGCGCTTCCTGTAAACCCAGATTGCTGTAACGGGTGGTGACCAGCCTATCATTCTTCAATTTATCCTGTGACAGCATGTGTAAACCACATATACAGAGGATATGATCTCCATCTAATTCCCGGCCCTCTTCATCTACAAGAATACAGCGGTCTGAATCACCATCTAATGCTATACCCAGGTCGAAATTTTCTTCTTTAACTGTTCTTTTAATCTGCTCAGTATTGGTAGCTCCGCACCTGTGATTGATCTTCTCTCCATTGTTTTCATTATTTATTGCAGTTAAATCGATCCCGAAACTCCTGAAAATTTTCGGCCCCAGATTATAGGCTGCCCCATAAGCACAGTCCACTACCACCTTAAGATCTGAAAGATCAGCAGTAATAGCATTTTTTATATTATCGATGTAAGGGGCTGAAAGGTCCGCCTGTTCATGATATTTTCCAATAAAAGGATGTTCGGCCCTTTTTATATTCTGGTTCAACTTTTCCTCTATCTCCGCTTCTAAATCATCTGAAATTTTATAACCGTTAGCCTCAAAAAATTTTATGCCATTATCTGCCACTGGATTGTGAGATGCTGAAATCATTATTCCCCCAATAACTGACTTTGTTCCGGCCAGATAAGCCACTGCCGGGGTGGGAACTATACCTGCATCCAGTACATCTATACCAGCCGAATTCAATCCTGCTCCTAAGGCCCCCCGCAGCATATCACCGGATAATCTTGTGTCTCGCCCCAGAATAATTCGGGGGTTTTCAGCCGATTCATCTCCCTCTGATGCTGCCTTTCTCTTCAGCAGATGGCCTCCTGCCCTGCCCAGATTTAACGCTAATTCTGGAGTGAGTTCCCTGTTGGCCACTCCTCTAACTCCATCTGTGCCAAAATAATTCGTCAAAGTTCATCCCCCTCAATAATGATATTGTATAAATAAATTAAAAATAAATACAACAGATTGTTTTTAACCTGTTATTCCTAACTTCTCATACCTTCTAATTAAATCTACCTTTAATTTCCCGACCACATTCATGACATTTACCCTGCTGCAGATTATTTTGAAGCTGAAAATATGAACGATCAATCAATTCAGCCGAGCAATCCGGGCAGATTGTCTTTCGCCCCTCAGGATGATCTATATTGCCCAGGTATACATGATTCAAGTAGCTTTTTGCCAGTTCAAATCTTTCCACCATAGTCCTTCTGGGGGTCTGCTGCTTTTGCAGTTTATGCCGGGGGAAATAGCGCGATAAATGCAGGGGGATATCTTCATCAACTTCACTTATAAAGTCACAGAGTGCTTTCAATTCTTCCTGGCTATCATTTGCCCCAGGAATCAAAAGATTTGTAACCTCCAGATGTACACCCGCTTTATTGAGTTGAACGATTGTTTCCTTCACCGGTTCTGGAGCCCCTCCCCCACAATACTGTTTATAAAATTCTGCATTCACCGATTTCAAATCAATATTACAGGCCGAAAGATAGGGAGTTAAGGCCTCCAGGGGTTCGGCTGCTATAAACCCGTTTGTTACCAGAATAATTCCCAGCCCTTTTACCTCAGCCTGGCTGGCAACATCCTTGATAAATTCATACCAGACAACCGGTTCAGAATAGGTAAAAGTGATGGTCGAGCTGTTTTTAGCCTGAGCCAGTTCTACGATATCATCCACACTATAATTTCGGGTGCCGGGTTCACCCTGGCTTATCCGCCAGTTCTGACAAAAACTACAGCTTAAATTACAGCCCCGGGTACCCAGGGATAGAGTGGTACTGCCCGGATGAAAATGATAAAGAGGTTTTTTCTCAATGGGATCCATGGCTGCCGAAGTTACCTGGCCATAATTCAAGGTATATAAATTCCCGTCCTGGTTCTGTCTCACTCCACATATTCCCTGGTTAGAGGGGGAAATATGGCAAAAATGAGGGCAGAGCTGACACCGGACATTATCATCATCTTTTCTCTCATAGAATAATGCTTTATGATATTTACTGCCCATCAAGACTCCTCCTCATATCTGGTGACAGGGAATCGATATATATTTACCTCTGGATTGTCCAGCTCGCCTGCTGATATACCGGCTTTTTTACAGGCTATCTCCAGCTGCTTTTTGGCAGTATCAACATCTTCTAAAGCCGGCAATAAAACCCCTCTTTTATTATTTTTTTCGACAATAACCCCAAATTTCTGGGGATCAAGCTGAGAAATCTCAGAAACCGGCTCTTTTTCCCCCAGCACATCTACTGTGATTTTTACCCTCTCAAGCTCTTCCCGGCTGAGAGCAGCAAATCTGGGGTCTTTTTCTGCAGCGCTGATGGCATTTCTGGCAATTTCTTCACTCACAGAATCTGTGACAGGCTCGATGGTACCCATACATCCTCGCAATTTACCCTCTTCCGCAGTTTTTATCGAAACAAAAGCTCCAGCTTTAATATCTTCCTCTGGCAGAGAGGGTATTTCTCCCGTGCTCAAATATTCTTCCAGAGTCCTGCGGGCAAGTTCCAGCGGCGAAAAATTTAATTCGGGCAAATTATTCACCTCCAGATTATATAATACTCAACTATTCCTGACTATTCCTGGTAAAAACCGGCGACTCCATATCCCACTCCAAAAGGCCCTTCATAGGACTTAACCTCTATCTGTAGTTTTTCTCCATGACAAAAACCCAGGGCTATGAGCAGGGGACGATAACCGCATTCTCCAGCTTTTTCCCGTAAACTTTCATCCATTTCAATAATCTCATGAATCTCTTCCGCTGCCAGCAGATCCATTAATTTTCGATCGAATTTTTCTCCCAGGGGGTCATAACCTCCAGGGGCCCCCGGCTTTAACCTGTGCGATAAATCACCGCTGGCAACAAATAAAGCATCTTTATCCGCCATAAATTCAGCCAGAAATTGACCAAAACCAAAAAGTTTTTCCGGCGGCCAAAAAGCCATGTTTATTATAAGCCAGGGAACATCTTTCAGACCTGCTTTCTGCAAAAAATACAGGGGTACCAGAGCTCCGTGATCAAGATGGGTGCTTACTCTATCAGTCAAAGTTTTAACATCCCAGCCTTCGGCTTCTGCTTCTTCCTGCAGTTGAGATATTAATTCTGGAGAACCGGGCACAGAAAATTTCATATCAGCAGCATTAAACTGCCCCAGATCACCTGATAATTGATCTGCCTGCGGTATGGTTATTTCCTCGCGCTCTGCCTGACCATGAGGCCCGGAAAATAAGATTAATTCTGGATCTTCAGCCACTATTTCCCGGCTCAATTCCTGGCAGGCGCTAATGGTATTTTCAGCTTCAAATCTCCTCTCTCCACCAACTTCGGGAATTATGATAGGAGGATGGGGAAAGAGACCTCCAGCAACCTGCATATTTTCAACCTCCTTCTATTTTGTAAAGGAAGTCCAGTATTTAAGTCAATAAATTAGAGTCTTTTCCTATTATAAAATATTATGCATCACTGCAGATTATCCTGCTTACCTCTATTATATCTTTTTGCTGCTAAATATAAAATATAATTTCGCCGGGCAATAATTTATTGTTTCAATATTTTAAATTCATACTTTATTTTTTTGAAAATTTTTATTAATTCATTGATTTAACTGACAACAAAATTTGAGAAATTTAAATATATAAGGAGGATTTTTATATCATGAATAGAATGTTTTATATGGGAGAATTAAAAATGTATCAAAGTGTATTTTTCATTAGCAATCTAACTATAATTTAGGAGGAGGGATTGCCAAAAACACAAAACTTATATTGCAGGTTGTCATTAAACCCATCTGGATTTGAGGATTATAGTCAGCCTTAGAAAAATTTATTTTGTCTTTTCTCATATAATGATTTAAATTAAATTATACCACAAAAAACCAAGGGGGAATTAATTTTGTTCAAAAAAATTGCTATTTTCACACTGGCCCTGGCAATGATAATCTCCATGCCAGCAGTAGCCGAGCAAACTCCAGAAGAAATTATCGATGAATATACCTATGGTGGCACACTGACTATTGGCCGTACCCAGACACCTGAAGGTATGTTTAACCCGCTCTTTGCTGAAACTGTATATGACTCTGAAATCTGGTCTCAGGTTTTCGAGGGATTAACACGCACAGATCCCAATTTCGAACCTCAACCTGCACTGGCTCTGGATTGGGATGTTAGCGATGACTATTTAACCTATACATTTTATCTCGATGAAACTGCTAAATTCCACGATGGAGAGCCAGTTACTGCCCATGATGTAAAATATACCTATGAAGTATTTCTCCATCCTGACTACGACGGAGTTAGAGCTTCTAACTTTATAGAGATCGAAGGTGCCAGAGAATATCAGGATGGTGAAGCTGACGAGGTAGCAGGTATCAATATAATAGATGACCACACGATAGAAATAAATATGGAACAGGTCCATGCGCCCTTCCTGGTTCAGGCCGCTCCTTTTGGCATAGTGCCCGAGCACATTCTGGGAGATCACGAAGTCGCTGAACTGACTGAGCTGGAATTCAATTATGCCAACCCTATAGGCTCAGGTCCATTTGAATTTGTCGAATATGCCGATGATGAATATACACATCTGACAGCTTTTGAAGATTACAGAGAAGGAAGGCCTTATCTTGATGACGTAATTATTGATTATACTGATGACCAGGCTTTAATAATGCAGATAGAACGAGGAGAAATTGATTTTGCGCCGGAAGTTCAGGCAGAACATTTCGATCGCCTGACTCAAATGGATAACATTAATATCCATAAATCAGTGCGAAATGGATTCGGTTACATTGGATTTAACGTGGACAGAATGGATGAGTACACTCCTGTCCAGGAAACATCTGTAAGACAGGCTATTGCTTACGGTGTTAACAGAGAGGGTTTCCATGAAGCTGTCATGCAGGGACTGGCAACTAAAACCAACTCTCCAATATCTCAGGCCAGCTGGGCTTACACCGATGAGCTGAGAGATTATGACTTCAATCCGGAAAGAGCTCAGGAAATTCTGGAAGAAGACGGCTGGGAAATGAATGATGATGGTATTTATGAAAAGGATGGTGAACCACTCGAATTCACAATAACTGCCTCTACCGATTCTGAATTTATCGATCAGATGATGGCCCTGGTACAGGACAATCTGACTGATATCGGCATGGATGTAGATATTGAACGCATGGAATTTGTAACTCTTACAGATCAGCTGGACGCAGGTGCACTCGAAGCCTGGTTTATGGGCTGGAGTTTCGGAGCTGACCCCGATCCTTATAGCACCTGGCATTCTGATGGTGACTGGAACAGAACCGGCTGGAGCAATGAAAGAGCCGATGAACTCATAGAAGAGGCCAGAGTCACTTTAGATCAAACCACCAGACGTCAGAAATATGTTGAGTTCCAGGAAATCTGGAATGAAGACATGCCTTATCTGCCAATGTATGCAGATATTTATGTACATGCTATAAATGACAGAGTCAGAGGTTACAACCCTGATCCTGGTGTTGTCGATCCTATGGAAAATGACTGGTATCTCCTGAGAGAAGTCTGGATACCAGAAAGATATAGAGATTAAACTGGTTAATTAAGTAAGTAAATGACAGCATGTAAAAATAAGAGATGGGGCCGGATACGGCCCCATCTCAATTTTCAATGTAATTCAATTTTGTTTTCCTCATGTATATATTTTTAACCAAAAATTTATTTTATTTTAGAGTTAAAAGGAGGATGGATTATGTCCCAATATCTCATTAAAAGACTGCTGCAGGGAATTCCGGTTATAATAATAGTTTCCATCGGTCTTTTTGTGCTCGTCAACCTTGCTCCGGGAGGGCCGGTAAGTCATCTTGCCCAGCAGCCAGGAGTTACACAGGAGGATATAGAGCGGAGATTTCAAGCTTTAGGGCTGGATGCCCCTCTACACGAAAGATATATCACCTGGGCAGCTGACTTTATCAGGGGTGATTTCGGCACCTCTATGGATTCAACCCGACAGCCGGTTATTGAGTTGATAAGACCCCGGGTAATTCCTACTATATATTTAACCGTGGGAGCAATGATATTGGCTTTTCTTATAGCTATACCGGTAGGCATTCTTTCAGCCACAAAACAATATTCCATATTTGATTATGGAGCAACCGTGGGAGCATTTTTAGGGATTTCGGTCCCCAACTTTTTTCTGGGCTTAATATTACTATTTGTCTTTGCTCTCAGGCTGGATATTATGCCCACAGGCGGTTTCTCGTCACCTCTACAGGATGATACATTTTTCACCCATCTACATCACGCTATACTGCCTGTTATTGCCCTGGGTACAGCCCGGGCAGCAAGTTTGACCAGATATATGCGTTCCAGTATGCTGGAAGCTATCGGAGAAGATTATGTCAGAACAGCCAGGTCTAAAGGATTAAAAGAAAGAATGGTAATATTTAAACATACTCTTCGCAATGCTTTAATACCGGTAATAACTCTGTTTGGATTGCAGATACCGCTGTTATTTTCCGGTGCTGTTATAACAGAAGAGGTCTTCTCCTGGCCTGGCATTGGACGGTTAACAATTGGAGCCGTTCATCAACGTAATTACACTGTGATACTTGCTACATCTGTTATCTTTGCTGTGCTGGTCTTTGCCGGTAATTTCCTGTCTGATGTTCTTTATACAGTAGTTGATCCCCGTATCAAATATGATTAAAAGTAAGTTTTAAAGGAGGATTGAATAATGGCTGATAACCAAAGCAAGAAGGATTCTACTACAGCCGAACAAAGACATGCTATGGGGGAAAAAATTGAATCACCTGCTCGCATGGCCTGGAAAAAATTCAAAAAGGATAAACTGGGGCTCTTTGGGCTGGGGTTGCTGATTATAGTTGCTCTGATGGCTATATTTGCTCCTTTTATAGCTCCTAATGAGCCTTTTGCCACAAATATTTTGCATTCAAACGAGCCTCCCAGCAGTGACTTTTGGCTGGGTACTGACCGGGTGGGGCGGTGTATTTTCTCCCGAATGCTTTATGGAGGTCGCATCAGCCTTACCGTAGGACTAATTTCAATGGCGATTTCCACGGTTCTGGGAACGACCATGGGGCTGTTATCAGGTTATATAGGCGGAATTGTTGATGTCATAATAATGCGGATTGTAGATATCATCCGGAGCGTGCCGTTTTTAGTCCTGGCTATAACAATTATTTCGGTATTTGGGCCGGGTTTGTACAGATTAATGGTTGTGATAGGGATCCTGGCCTGGACGGGTATTGCCCGAATTGTCAGGGGCAATATCCTTTCCCTGCGAGAAAGGGAATTTATACACGCTTCCCGGGCAATAGGAGCCAGCAAGAAACGGATCATGCTGCGACATCTTCTACCAAACACTTTAGCACCTATTTTCGTCCATGCCACTCTTCAGGTAGCATCAGCAATTATATCTGAGGCGGGCCTGAGTTTTCTGGGCCTGGGTGTTCAACCACCGCTGGCTAGCTGGGGTAATATGCTCAATGAGGCCAGAAATCTCGCAGTTTTGCAGGACCGCCCCTGGTTCTGGATACCTCCGGGAATAATGATTGTATTGACCGTACTGAGCATCAATTTTATGGGAGATGCTCTCCGGGATGCGCTTGACCCCAAACAACAGCGGGAGTAATTTTAAGCAATAAAAAAATTAAGTGCCTGCAGATTTCAAATACAGGCGCACCTGAAACCTAATGGTTTTCTGTCGGCTGATCTGTTATCAGTTAAACCGGCAGATCATCCATTAGGTTTTTATTTTGGCAAAAATAAAAACCCTCTTCCAGCTGTAAATGGAAGAAGGTTGGTAAAATATCCTATGAAAATTTAACAGAATTTCTTTTAATCTGCAGATTAATAAATCCGGAAAAGTATATCTGTATTATCTCTTGGAGAATTGTGGAGCTTTGCGGGCCTTTCTGAGTCCGTACTTTTTCCTTTCCTTCATGCGCGGATCCCGGGTGAGATATCCAGCTTTCTTCAGGGGCTGGCGGAAATCATCATCCACCTGCAGCAGGGCCCGGGCAATTCCATGACGGATTGCACCCGCCTGTCCGGACTTACCACCACCATTTACATTTACTTCAACATCAAGACTGCCCAGCTGGTCAACAAGTTCCAGGGGAGATTTAAGATCCTTTATCTGGGACAGCCTGTGAAAATAATCTTCTACATCTTCACCATTCACGGTGATATTGCCGCTTCCGGGCATTAATCTCACTCGAGCAGTAGAAGTTTTACGACGGCCGGTACCTCTATATTGCACGTCGGCCATTTAAAATACCTCCTCTCTTAACTGTTTAAGCTTTTTTCTTGCTGAAAGATTAAGATTGTTCAGACCAAAACTAAAGAACTATTCAATTTCCAGTTTTTCGGGTTTTTGTGCTTCATGGGGATGCTCATTACCAGCATAAACTTTGAGCTTTTTCTGCATCTTTCTCCCCAGAGTATTATTGGGC
>CAZVMQ010000026.1:0-24710 GCA_964628755.1 uncultured Halanaerobiaceae bacterium | reverse complement strand
AGGAGGGAATGGGTTGAATCAGGCTCAGAAGAATTATAAGCAGGTAAAAATAGAGGATTTAGTGCCAGGCATGAAATTAGGCGAGGATATTGAAAATAAATTTGGAGGCGTTATGCTGCCCGCCCAAACAATACTTGATCGGAATAAGATCAACAAATTATCCCGGCTTGATATTCAAGAAGTTAAAATTATTGAGGAGAGCCAGAAAGAGATAGCAGAAAATGCTGAAAAAATCGAAGATGTTGAGCTCTCTTACAGAAAAAACCTGAACAGAGTGGCTGAGATTTATGAAAAGCTCAAGCTCACTGATAAACTTGCAAAGTCCAGGTTAGAAGAAGTGGTAAATACTGTTATGAAAATGGGTAAGGCCCTGGAACTAATTGATATTTTGACCCTGGTCCAGGAGGGAGATAATTATAATCACACTCATCTGCTAAATGTGGGTATATTGTCCAATATGTTTGGCAGATGGCTGGGTTTTTCCCAGGAGCGCCTGCAGGCACTTACAGCAGCAGGACTGCTCCATGATATCGGCAAAATCAGGATTCCGGAAGAAATCCTGCTTAAGCCTGATGAGCTTACCGACGAGGAATATAAAGAAGCTAAAAAGCATGTAAAGTACAGTTATAAGATAGTTGATGAGATGGACGAGCTCCCCCGGGAGTCTGTCTGGGGAGTCTGGTCTCACCATGAACGATATGATGGTTCCGGATATCCGAATGAACTTGAAGGGGAAGAGATTCCCCTTTTAGGACGTATAATTGCCATAGTGGATGTATTTGATGCTGTAACTTCAGATCGGGTGTATAAATCTGGGGCCTCACCTTTTAAGGCCATAAGATTATTCAAAGAAGAAGATTTTAAGCATTTTGATCAAAATTTAAAGAAAATTTTCCTCGATCAGGTTCCCAATTATTTTATGAAAAGAGAGGTTAGGCTTAATGATGGGCGCAGGGCTGAGATTGTTTTTATTAATCCGCGCAAACCAGATAAGCCTATAGTTAAAGCCGGGGATGACATCATAGATCTCTATCAGGAAGAAGAACTGGCAATCGAAGAAATCATAAAATAATTCAGGTTAAATTGTGCCTGAACTCAATTTTTATGGCCATATTTGTTGACAACTTCAAAGTTTTTTATTAAAATAAGGTGTGCAGGTAGAGACTGTTAACAACTAAATATGTAATATTAAGTGCGCCTGTAGCTCAATTGGATAGAGCGACTGACTACGGATCAGTAGGTTGGGGGTTCGAGTCCTCCCAGGCGCACCATTTATAGTTGTTAGTTTAAAAAGGGAAAAAGCCTCCGGGAAAAATCACCCAGAGGCTTTAAATATTGTGCCTGCATCCATTCTAAACCCGGATGTTCTTGAGCATTTCAATTACTTACTGTGAACCTCTTCACCCATTACAGTAGTTTAGATGGAGTTTTCTTTGGCGACTTTAGATAAATTTTCAACTTCTGATTATGATTTTTTTACACTCTGAACAGGACAGGATGTAATTGTCCCTGTAAACTGATTTAACCTCATTGCTTGTAACTTCATCCAGTTCTGCCTGGCAGTGAGGACATACAAGGCCAGGATTCTGGCTGCAATTCTTTTCTACTCCCATTCTTTCAGCCCTGTTGATAGCCATTTGCCACCCTCCTTAAAAATTAAGTGGAATATAATTTTAAGTTCGCCTGTATTGTTTATTAATACTATAATACAATAAAGCGAAAGTAAATGATATAAGAGGTGGCTGAGCTGGATAATACATGTATACTAGTATTATCTGCCCGGAAAATTATCCTGCCATATAGCTTCTGCCATTATTTCTTTTTGTAAACTTCTTCAAAAGCTCTTACAATACTCGCGCGAGCATTTTCAACATGATTTTCTGCCAGGCGCCTCGCTTTTTCCGGATTTTTTTCTTTAAAAGCTTCCGCCATTTCCAGATGTTCCTCTAAAGAAATATCCATTCTACCTTCCTGAGAAAAACTGCTGGCCCGAAAACGGTTTATCTGCTCCAGCAAATTATCCAGCATTTTCTGCAGCCAGATATTATCGGCGGTATCATAGATAAACTGATGAAAAGATATATCTATATCGATACATTGCTGTAAAGTCATATTTTTCGGGTCGGTTTTAAATTCTTCTAAAAATTGTTCAAGCCGGTTCATTTTCTGAGCCTGAATATTTTTTGCTGTTAAACAGGCAGCCAGGCCCTCCAGATTTACCCGCACCTGAAAAATATCATTAATTTCTTTTTTGGATTTAATGCCGGCTATGAACACTCCTCTTTTCGGCACAACTGCTACCAGATCTTCTGATTCCAGCAGTTGAATAGCTTCCCGCACCGGGGTTCGGCTTACATTTAATTCTTCTGCAATTTTCTGCTCAGAAATTTTTTGGCCTGGATGTAATTCTCCTGCCAGAATATTTTCTTTCAACAATTCGTATATTTGTTTTCTCAAAGGTTTATAACTGTGAAAATCCAGGTTGAGATCAAGATCTGACAATATTATCCCTCCTCATTATAGGCTTTATTTTATTATTGTTTATTATTCTAATTCATCGATAAATTTCTGCAGCCGCTTCAGACCTTTTCTGATTTCCTTCATCGAGGCAGCATAGGAAAGCCGGATAAATTCATCCCGGCCAAAAGCTTTTCCTGGCACTACTGCCACTTTTTGTGTTTCCAGCAAAAGATCTGCAAATGACATTGAGCTCTGAATTTCCTGATTTTGAAAACATGATCCGAATAAATTCTCAATATTAATCATAATATAAAAGGCTCCCCCGGGTTTTTGACAGTCGATATGAGGAATTTCTTTGATTTTATCAACCAGATAATCCCGGCGTTTCTTAAAGGCTTCAACCATTTCATAAACTGGTTTTTTGGATCCTTCCAGCCCTACTTTGCTGGCGTACTGGGCTATTGAATTAGGATTAGAAGTAGCATGACTCTGCATATTTTTCATGATGTTGATGACTTCCCCGGGTCCAGCGGCAAATCCAATCCGCCAGCCAGTCATGGCATAGGCTTTGGACATTCCGTTAATTACGATAGTACGATTTTTTATCTCCTCTCCCAGGCTGGCAATGCTTATATGTTTGTTATTTTCATAAATTATTTCTTCATAAATTTCATCTGAAACCACCCAGAATTCTTTTTCCACAGCCAGGGAGGCTATTTCTTCCAGCTCTCTGCGGCTATAGACACATCCCGCTGGATTACTGGGGCTATTGAGAATGAAGGCTTTTGTATTATCATCTATGGCTCTGTCTAAATCTTCAATATTTACCTTGAAATTATTATTTGCTGTAGTCTCGACAAATGCTGGAATTCCGCCCCCCATCTTAACCATTTCCGGATAAGAAACCCAGCAGGGTTGAGGAATAATTACTTCGTCTCCTTGATTTAAGATGGCCTGAAAAGTGTTAAAAAGACAGTGTTTGGCCCCATTTGAGATAATAATCTGGTTCAAATCATAATTCAGTCCATTATCTTTTGAGAATTTACTCTGAACTGCCTGTTTTAGCTCTCTGGTACCGGAAGCAGGAGTATAATTAGTATAACCCCTATCGATAGCTGTTTTGGCAGCTTTGCCTATATGTTCTGGCGTCTCAAAATCAGGCTCGCCTGCTCCCAGGCCAATCACATCATGCCCGTCTGCTCTTAATTCCCTGGCTTTAGCACTTATTGCCAGAGTCAGTGATTCCTCTATCTTCTGTCCTCTGTCAGACAATTTCACGGTTCAGCCCCCCTCTGTTCTTTATTCTGGTAAGTGCTCGAGAAATATTTTTCTGGTTATTGGCAAAAGATAACCGAATGTATTCTCGATTTTCCCCGGGAAAACGGTCCCCAAAACATTCCCTGTAAAGAACGGCAACACCGGCTTTGTGCAGCAAAAATTTCTGAAATTCGGCGGCATCTGCCAGCTGCAGAATTTCGCAGGCTTTTGTTACATCAGCATATGCATAAAAAGCCCCTTTTGGCTTTTGGCAGCTGATACCCCTGATGTCATTTAGCCCTTTGAAAATAAGATCTCGTCTTTCTTTTAATTCAGACACCATATTCTGGCGATACTTTTCTACAGATTTTAAAGCTTCAGCTGCAGCATGCTGGGTAAAGGTAGCTGTACAGGAAACAGAATTGGTAATAAGCTTACCGATACGGGCGCTGAGTTCTTGCGGTCCACCTGCATATCCAATCCGCCAGCCTGTCATAGCAAATGTTTTAGAAAAACCGTCTATTAAAAGAGTTCTTTCTTTCATACCAGGATAATCTACAATACTGCTGGCCTTTTCATCATATACCATCTCTGAATAGACTTCATCGGAAATAACCCAGAGATTCTCTTCCCGAATTATTCCGGCAAGTTCTGCCATTCTATTACTATCGATGACAGCTCCGGTTGGATTTTGCGGAGAATTGATAATAATACCTGTGGTTTCATCATCTATAATATCTCGCAGTTCTTCCGGAGAATAATTAAAACTATTTTCCGCCCGCAGCGGCAGCGGGACAGCCTCGCCCCCTATCATTTCAATGATAGAATTGTAAACAGGAAACCCCGGATTGGGATAAATCACTTTATCTCCCCGCTCCATTAAGGCCATAATACCATAAAAAATTAAGGGTTTTGCTCCCGGAGCTACAACAGTTTCTTCCGGGTTATATTTTGCGCCTCTGGTCTGGCTGAGATAATTAGCCACTTCCTGCCTGAGCACCGGAATGCCGGGGGAAGGACTGTAACCAGTTTTATTATTTTTAATCGCTTCAATACCGGCTTTTTTAATTTCTTCTGGAGTATTAAAATCCGGCTCACCTATAGCCAGACTGATTATATTCTTGCCCTGGTCTCGTAAAGAATTAACTTCTTCCAAAACCTCGAATGCCTGCTCTGTTCCTAGATTCTTAACTCTGGATGCCATCTGCATGATAACTTCCTCCCTGAATTATTTGTTTGCAGTTTCCGGGAAATTCATCATAAATAAAGTTTATTAAATCACTTAAATTATTTTCCCTGCTCTGCTTCATATATTTTAAATTAGCAAAAATACAAAAAACCCTCCGACTCACCAGAGACGGAAGGTCCGCGGTCCCACTCTATTTAGTTCGTTTATCACAATATATACCATCACAGCATGCCCGCATACGACATACCTGCCTGGAAAACCAGAATAATAAACGAAATCACCTTATTAACTGCTGTTTAACGGCGGAGCAGCCGGGCAAACCCTACTCATCCCTGACCCTAACCTTTATTATAAGTTAAATATTTGTTTAACATTATCAATAAAATATATCTAATAAAAATATATCTAAAATAAGTATTATTAACAGGGATATTTCAGAAGCCAGCTCAGAGGGGGTTTTCAGCTGTCAGCCAACCGGAAAAATTTTCAGCCTGCGATTTTCCCTCTCTGAGGCAGCTTAACAGCTTACTCTTCCTCATCATAGCTTTAATCACTATATTTATTTTTCAACGAATTACTCAATTAAATCAGTTTTAAGTTATTATAGCGGAGAAACATCCTTTTGTCAAGAAAATTAGCCTGATGACCTGTCTATTTTGTTTGGCCGGGATCTGATTACAATAAATTTTGCATATAATAGCAATTGATGATAATATATAATTATGTATAAATTATTTTTTTCACAAAACTTTTTTGAGGAGGCAACTTAAAATGAATAATGAAATAGCAGATCCTGCTCCGTTAGGACTTGGTGGTTTTGCTCTGACAACTTTTGTCTTAAGCTTTTATAATGCCGGCATAATGCCCGCAGAGGGGGCAGCAATAGTATTACCTTTAGCCTTATTTTATGGAGGTTTGGCCCAATTCATGGCCGGTATGTGGGAGTTTAAAACCGGCAACACTTTTGGTGCTACCGCTTTTACTTCTTTTGGAGCCTGGTGGATGTTCTATGCTCTACTGGAATATTCAATTTCTCTGGGCTGGTTGCAGCTGGGAGATTACCATCTAATTTCCATGGGGCTGGTGCTGGCAGCCTGGGCAATGTTCACATTTTATATGTGGATTGCCAGTTTTGCTTTAAATAAGGCGGTCTGGACAATATTTTTAACTCTCTGGATAACTTTTGCGCTGCTGGCTCTGGGCGATTTTGTTTCACCTGTCTTTGGTCAGCTGGGCGGATATCTGGGCATAATATGTGCCAGCATTGCCTGGTATACTTCTGCGGCCGAAGTGATTAATGCTACTTTCGATAGAGAAATTCTTCCCCTGGGATCACCGGTAAAATCTCAAGAGAGCTTCCAGGGCAGCACCGCCGCGGATCAAAGTTAGGGCAATCACATAATATATTCTCAAGTTTTAGTAACTTTGTTAGAATTTTAAGCAGGATTTCAGCCCCTGGTGCAGAATAAGCATTAAAGAAGGCAACAAATTAATACTCATTACTGATAATTGATTAACAGGCGGTCGGGGGATCCTGGCTCTTATTTAAGCGCTTCCCCCCGCCAGTCATATACCCCTGAATAAAACCAGGGGTAAACCACAGGGGTGATAATAATGAAAAATTTTAGAAAATTCGTTCTTGCCCTCCTGATCATCTTTTTTGCCCTGGGAATTATTTCTGGAGATGCCATGGCTGACAACGAAAGTCTTAATATTGCTATTCTAGGTAGAGCACAAACTCTTGATCCTGCCCATCTGCAGAGATCAGTTTCGGAATGGCCTATCATGAATTCTATATTTAATGGTCTGGTAAGATATGAACCGGGCTCTTTTGAGATTGAACCCGATCTGGCCCGGGAATGGGAAATATCGGAGGACAGAAGGGAGATAACTTTTTATTTAAGAGAAGGCATAGAATTTCACAATGATTATGGTGAGCTGACAGCCGAAGATGTTAAATTTAGTTTTGAGCGCATTATTGACCCGGATGTCCCCACGCCCGAGGCTGAATCTTTTGCCAAACTGGAAAGGGTCGATGTTGTAGATGAATATACCGCTAAAATTATTCTGGAAGAACCAATGGGAAGACTTTTTGCTTCTACTCTGCCGTATAATGCCGGACTTATAGTCAGCAAAGAGGCGGTGGAAGAGATGGGGCGGGAAGAATTTGCTTACAATCCGGTCGGCACTGGCCCCTATGAATTTGCAGAATGGGATGTTGACGAAAACATACATTTAGAACGCAATAATAATTACTGGAATCAAGAGGAAAAGCCGGTTTATTCTCAGGTGCAGTTTTCCCCTATAGAAGATCCTACAGCTCAGGAGCTGGCTTTACAGTCTGGAGATATAGATATAGGTGAAGTTACCCCTGATAATCTGGATATGTTTAAGGATGATGCTGATTTTACTGTCGAAACTTTTCCCGACCTGGCTCATGAATATGTAGCTTTTAATACTTCTCGCTATCCCCTGGAAAATAAAAAGCTGCGAGAAGCTCTCAGATATATTATAGATCCTGAGGAGTTAATAGCGGGAGCCTATGCCGGGATTCCTGAGAGAGCTTATTCACCTCTTAATGAAGATATGATTGGCTACTGGGAGGCCCCCTCCTATGATCTGCAGGATGTGGGGGAAGATTATGTATGGGAATTGCTGGCAGAAGCAGGTTATCCCGAAGGGGAAGGACTGGAGCTGGAGTATGTTGATATTACTGAAGGCGCCCGAAGATTGATTGCCACCATTCTGCAGGATCAGCTGGCAGCCTTTAATATCAAACTGGATGTAGAAATTATGGAAGTTGGTCCCCGAATAGATAGATGGCAGGAAGGCAGTTTTGATGTAACCTATTCCCGTTTTGGAGACACAACTGATCCTGGTTATAATCTGCAGTGGTATATTTCAGACCAGATAGGTAATTGGAATATTTTTCACTGGTCCAACGAGGAATTTGATGAGCTGTGGAGTGAAGCTGAAACCACAATTGATGTAGAGGCCAGAGCAGAAAAATATCGAGAAATGCAGCAGCTAATGCATGAAGATTCCATCGGGGTCTGGGTAACTCATGGGGTCAAAACTCCGGCCTGGAGGGCAGATCTGCAGCCTGCCTTTTTACCTGATGGAACAATACTTTCCTGGCTGATCGAATAATAAATCAGTTAATACAGGGAAATATATTACAAACGATTATAAGTGCAGAACCCGGGCTGATTTTTCGGCCCGGGTTAATTTTCCCCGGAGGAATTTAATATGTTATTCTATATTTTAAAAAGGCTGGCCTGGGTCATTCCTACCATGCTGGCTGTATTGTTCCTGTTATTCAGTCTCACCTATCTACTGCCCGGTGAGCCGGCTGATATCATTCTGGGACCCAGAGCTTCTGAAGAAATGGCAGAAGAATTGAGGGAAGAGCTGGGCCTTGATAGGCCCTGGTATGAAAGTTATGTGCTTTATCTGGGGCAAATTTTACGTGGTGATCTCGGAACTTCTGTGCAGCGTCAGGGTTCTGTAACCAACATTGTTTTACAGGTGCTGCCTCATACTTTGATTTTGACATTTTGCGGTATGGGTCTGGCGGTAATTAATGGATTAATCATAGGACTGTTAGCTGCCAGCAATAGTGGCAGCTGGCTGGATAGATTTTTGACTTTATTATCTTTTATTACAGCCTCTACTCCCACCTATGTAGCAGCGGTTTTGCTGCTGCTATTCTTTTCAGTCCGCTGGAATCTGCTGCCGGCTATGGGAGTGGGGGGAGAGGGAATTTTAAATTACATCCACCATTTGATCGGGCCTTCACTGGCTTTATCGGTAGCCTGGACAGGTTATATAGGAAGATTGACCCGCAGCTCTATGCTCGAGACTTTAAGTTCTGATTATATAGAAACTGAAAAATCCTTTGGTCTGCCCCGATCTTATATAATTTACAAATATGCATTAAAAAATGCCATCAAACCCATTGTGGCTGTTATCGGGCTGGGTATTGGCAGACTCCTGGGGGGAGCCTTGTTTGTAGAGATAATATTTTCTCGCCCGGGCCTGGGGCGCCTAATTGTCAATGGTGTTTACGAAAGAGATCTCCCACTGATCAGGGGTGGGGTGCTTATTGCCGCTTTATTATTTATTATGGCCAATTTATTGGCCGATGTTTCTTATGCATTTTTTGATCCCAGAATCAAACAGGAATAATACAGGAGGCTTTTTGTATGTTTTCCAGCCAGAGATTTTTTCGCCTGAAAAAGAAGTTTTTAAGAGTTATCAATGATATGAAAAGGGATAAAAAAACATATATTGGTGGTATTATAATTTTGCTTATTCTGTCTGCTGCTCTATTTGCTCCCTTTCTTGCCCCCCATAACCCCTATGAAACTAATGTGCTCCAGAGGCTTGAGGGCCCAAGCTTTACTCATCCGCTGGGAACCGATAGTGTCGGCCGTGATCTTTTAAGTCGGCTCATTTATGCTGCCCGCCCTGCTGTGTACGTTTCTTTCGGGGGGCTTTTTATTTCAATTTTTACAGGAATGGTTCTGGGGACAATTGCTGCATATAATGGGGGGATAATCGATAATCTGATAATTTTTATTTTCGATGTAATCAGAGCCTTTCCGCCGATTATTTTAATTTTGGTTTTGCTGGCTGTTACCGGCCCCAGCCTGGCAAATGTCATTATAATTCTGGGTATAACCATCATGCCCCGCTATGGCAGAGTGGTCAGGGCAGAAACTCTTTCAGAAAAAGAAGAGGATTATGTGGAGGCAGCTCGCTCTTTGGGAGCAGATTCATCCCGGATAATTTTCAAGCATATCGTACCCAACATCTTTGCCTCTGTTCTGGTTTTAGGGGGAATGGATATGGCTACTATGATTATGTGGGAGGCAGGTTTGTCATTTTTAGGCCTGGGAATACAACCACCTGGAAGCAGCTGGGGTTTAATGCTGCAGGATGGATATCAGTACGTGCAGGCGGCTCCTCATATGATAGTATGGCCGGCTCTGGCTATAATTTTAACCATGCTGGGATTTTCTCTGTTTGCGGAAAGTCTGAGAATAGCTTTAAATCCGCGGACCAGCCGGGAAGGTGAAAAGAGATGAGTCGACCTCTGATGGAGATAAAAAATCTAACAGTGGATTACTGGACTCAAAATCAATATGCCTCTGCTGTTGATGATATAGATTTTAAAATGGAGAAGGGGGTAATTTTTGGGCTGGTAGGTGAAAGTGGCTGCGGCAAAACAACCCTGGGCAAATCTATTTTACGTCTGTTACCAGCGGCAGCAAAGATTTCTCAGGGGACGATTAATTTTAAAAATCATAACCTGCTGGCCCTGAGTGAAAAAGAAATTAATTCTGAAATTCGGGGTCGGGAAATAGCGATGGTGATGCAGAATCCCCAAAACGCTTTAAATCCTGTCTTTACTATAGGAAGGCAGGTTTTAGATATATTGTATTTTAAAAGTAACAATAAACAGGTTTCCCGTCAGGAATTAAAACCTCAGGCTCTTAAGATGCTGGGCAAGATGGGAATACCGGAACCTGAATACAGGTTTGATGAATATCCCCATCAATTCAGTGGCGGCATGAAACAGAGGGTTATGCTGGCTATGGCTTTTATCGCCAATCCTTCTCTGTTAATAGCCGATGAACCTACAACTGCCCTTGATGTTACCATAGAAGCTCAGATTCTTTCTCTGCTGGAAGACCTGGTGGCGGAGTTTTGTGCTTCCATATTATATATCACCCATGATCTGGGAGTTGTTTCGGAAATATCAGAAAAAATTGCTGTAATGTATGCGGGGAAAATTGTGGAAGTTTCACCAACAGAGAATCTTTTTCAAAATCCTCTTCATCCATATACTGAAGCACTTTTGAAGTGTCTGCCCGGGGCCCAGAAAAGAGATAAACTTGTCACAATTAAAGGCAGTGTGCCCGATATAAATGACAGACCTGCTGGCTGTAACTTCCAGCCACGCTGCCCTAAATCTTTCGAAGAATGTAAAAAGAATGAGCCGGAGATGTATAGTGCCGGGAACGAACGCCAGACCGCCTGTTTTCTGTACAGGGGGGAGGTTTAGATTATGGCAATTGTGGAAGTCAGAAATTTAAAAACTTATTTTTATGAAAATGATGGGATTCTGCAAAAACTTATGGGGAAAGGCCCTCTTGCTGTCAGAGCGGTAGACGGAATTGATTTTAGTATTGCCAGAGGTGAAACTTTGGGCCTGGTAGGCGAAAGCGGCTGTGGTAAAACTACAGTAGCTCGTTCGATACTGCGGCTGGTAGAGCCTATCAGCGGTAATATTAAATTTAAAGGAGAGGAAATCACAGATTTTTCCCGGGAGAAATTGCAAAATTATAGAGCAAATGCGCAGATGATTCTGCAGGATCCTCGCTCTTCCCTCAATCCCCGTTTTATTGTAGAAGAAGTTGTATCCGAACCATTTTATATACACGGTTTAATCGATGAAAATTTTAACTTGCTGGAAAAAGTTTGGGAGCTTTTGGATATGGTAGGGCTTGCCCGTAGATATTCCCAATTATTCCCGCATGAACTCAGTGGCGGAGAAGCCAGAAGAGTGGGAATTGCAAGAGCTCTGGCCTTAAAACCAGAATTTATTATTTGTGATGAACCGACAGCAGGACTGGATGTTTCCATTATGTCCTCGGTTTTAAACCTGATGAAGAGATTACAGGAGGATCTGGATTTAACCTTTCTGTGGATTTCTCATAACCTGCACGTGGTAAAACATGTTAGTGACAGGATAGGTGTTATGTACCTGGGCAAAATAGTGGAGTTGGGAAAGACCGAAGCTGTTTTTTCCGATCCACTGCATCCTTATACCCGGGCTCTGTTTTCTTCTATACATATGATCGATAAACAGGGTAATCAAACTGAAAGAGAAATACTGGAAGGAGAAGTACCCAGTCCCATCAATCCCCCGGGGGGCTGCAGTTTTCATCCCCGCTGCAAATATGCTATGGACATCTGCTCCCGGAAAGAACCGGAGCTAAAAAAACATAATCAAAGACGGGTATCCTGCTGGCTCTATTAATTTTATCAATTGATCAGGGGAGTTGTTATACATCTAAAATGATAAAGAATTTTAACAGGCAGGAAATTAAGTCTGGTTCAAAGAATATTATGGTTAGAGAAGGATAAATAAAAAGTCATGAGCGGGCGGGTTAGCGTTTTTCCAGCAGGTGATTAATTAGCGGCAAATAAACTCAGGTTTTATAGTTATTTTTATCCATGGACCTGAATAGAGGGGTAAAATGTTTGCGTTAGATATTTCCTATAAAAAATTGGCTCTTAGGGTGGCTGTTTTTTTCCTCATAGTTGTGGTTCTGAATGTATTTATATTCCATCTCACTCCCTTTTTTCTGGCCCTGCTGACAGCTCTAATCATCAATAGGCCGGTAAACTATCTTGCTCGGTATTTGCCGCGTACGATAGCGGTATTGATAACGCTGGCAGTATTTTTGCTGATAATATTTTTCATATTATTTCTGCTGGTTTCCAATATAATCTCGGAAATTTTCAGCCTGATGCAGTTTTTGCCAGAGTATAGAGGTCTGATTTCCGGCGAGATAGAAACATTTATTCAGCAGCAGGAAGAATTTTTGGAAATTTTTCCCGAAGAGGGGATAGCTTTTTTTGAAAATATCTTTGAAATTTTGTATCAGCGAGCGGAAGAGTTATTATCCCGGCTTGTTAGAACCATTGTCGAAATACCGGGTTATCTGCCTGGTGTAATTATTGCAATAATTTTTTATGTGATATCAAGCTTTTTTATTACCCGGGACAAAGAGAGGATCTTTGGGGCAATTTCTCGCAGGCTGGACATTTCCGACACCAATAAGCTGAAGATGGTTAAAGACCTTTCAACTTATGTTAAGGTTCAGCTGATCATTATTGTCCATTCAACTTTTTGGGTGGGTATCTCTCTGATAGTTCTCGATTTTCCTTATGCCATAATACTGGCCATTGCGGCAGGTGTGCTGGAATTAATTCCTGTTTTAGGGCCCGGAGGAATAATAATCCCTGTAAGTCTAATAAGTCTTTTGATTAATCCCTTTCATTCTCTAATTTATCTGGTTGTCTATGGCGTTATTTCTTTTTTCCGGCCTTTTGCCGAGGCTAATTTTTTAGCTCGGGGTATAGGTGTTCATCCCCTTATTCTTATTTTTGGACTTTTCAGCGGCTTAACCTTTATGGGGGTGCAGGGTATAATTCTGGCCCCGATGTCCATAATAATATTCAAAGTGCTTATGGAAGCTGAAGTGGGTTTATAATATTTCTTGCTTGATATTTTCCGGTAGTGCTGCGGGTAAGATACTGGCTAAGAAAAAGCGGGAGGAAATTTGATATTGTACAAAAAACTGAAAAATATGGCAGTCAGCCTATGGAGATGGTTAAAAAATTTAATCAGATACAGGAATTCTTCTCGGAGAATAGATGAAAGTAAATTTGCCGACAACAATTTTAAGGGGTATCAATGTCAGAATTGCTGTACTTTTTTTCCTAAAGATAAGTTTGGGGGGCAGGTGGACAGAATTACTTCGGTAAAAATCAGCAAGCCTTTTATAAAATATTCGGATGAATATCAACAACATAAACCTGAGATTAATAATCCTGCCCGGGAAACAACTGATTATTGTCCTGAGTGCAGCGAAAATAGAGAGGATATAAGAAAATTTGAATTAATCTACCGGGAAGAAAATAAACAGTAGGCGAATAACGGGGAAATTGCATCTGTTGAAAAAATTCCTGCCAGATTAAAAGAGAGGCATCATCACAGAATCATTTTAAGATTTCATTACGCAGAGAAAATATGTTAGAATATTTATTAAGGAGGCACAATTGTTTAAATTTAGTTTTTCGGTCCAAAAATTGCGCTTCCTGAGCGAGAACTCATTCCTGAGCTCACGTTCAGCCCGGCACCCCTGAGCCAGGGATATTATTTTTTGCTATGGACTTAATCTGAGTTCCGAAAAATTTCCAGTATTACCTTCGCTTTATATCTTCCGGCTATCAGTATCATGTTAGCGAACTTATTAGGATATATATCGACCGCTAACATTGAGAACCTAAAAAATGATAAATTCTGAGGGGTAAAAAATGGGGCAGACCCGGGAAAAAGTTATAAAAGTTGATAAACTGCAGGCAGGAATGAGATTATCGCAGGATATTGAAAATAAATATGGAGCTGTGATGATTCCGGCGGGCACAATCCTGACTGAAAGAAAAATTAACCGTTTGCAGGATCTTGCCTATCAGCAGGTAAAAGTGGTCAGGGAATCTCAAGAGGAAATAGAGGCCAATATCGAAGGATTTTCCCGTCTGGAGAGATCCTATCGGGAAGATGTGAAAAAAGCAGCGTCTCTGTATAAGCAAATAAAATTTCAGGGCAAAATTGATGAGGATATTTTGATCCCTCTTGCCAGAGATGCCATGAATTTAGGGTCGGAGATGGAAATTAATGATTTGCTAAGTATGGTTCAGGGAGTAGATGAATATACATATACCCATTTACTCAATGTAGGTATACTGAGTAATATGATGGGAAAATGGCTTGGTTTTGAGGGGGAAAAACTGCTTAATTTGACTAAATCCGGTATACTGCATGATGTTGGCAAGTCAAAAATTCCGGAAGAAATACTGAATAAACCCGATAGTCTCGAGCCAGAAGAGTATGAAATTATGAAGCGGCACTCTTATTATGGTTATGAAATTTTACATAAAACAGATTTTATAAAACAGGATACTGCCCTGGGAGTTTTGACCCATCATGAATATTATAATGGCAGGGGTTATCCCCTGCAGCTGCAGGGAGAAGATATTCCTATTTTTGGGCGAATTATAGCCATAGTGGATGCCTTTGACGCAATAACTTCAGAAAGAGTTTATCAGCAGAAAAGCAATCCTTTTGTCGCTATGGAAAAAATACAAAAAGAAAATTTTGGTTATTGTGATCCCGGATTAAAAAAGATGTTTTTGGCAAAGATTCCTAACTTCTTTGTACGGGAGAAGGTAAAATTAAGCAATGGAAAGATAGGGAGGGTTGTTTATGTGAATAACACCAACCCCTCATCTCCGATAGTAAAAATAGGAGAGGAATATTTAAATTTGTCAGAGGAGAATAATATAACGGTGGAAGAAGTTTTAGGTTCAGCCAATTAAATTATTAGTCTGCTCAGTCCTTCTCAACTGAAGGGATTCCACCTTCCCTGCCATCTCCATCCTTTGATTGACCCTTGCCGCTGGAATTCTGCATAGAGTTTTCGGGATTATTATTTTTGTTATTTTCTTCAAGTTCAGCAATTGATTTTGCTTCCACATCATCAAGAATTCTGTCACAGTACGGACACTGCCAGCTGCCCCGCCAGGAAGCCGAGTAACATCTGTTATCACATTTCGGGCATTTTTTAAAATAAGTCATAATGATTACCCTCCCTACTGCAACCAGAATTAAATGACAGTTTTAATTATATTAGTAAATAAGTTTTACGGATCTTCTCCCTATCAGTTGTTTGAATATAGTTTTAATCATTTTCGTAATGCCTATAATTGCAAGCTATAAGGCTCTGTTCACCAGGAAATTTTTCCAGTATCACTTTGCTTTATAGCTTCCAATACTTTATAAGCTCCGGCAATTAAAAGTATAAGTAGTCCTGGTAATCCAGCATATATGGCAATTTTACCAGCGGTTCTGGAGAAGAAGCAAATTTACTAATATTTATATAATTGCTACTGCTTTTAGTATACCAAATTATTTTTGACCATACAATGTTATGGAAATATTTATTAATTATAGCCGCATAATAAATCTTTTGTACTATTTAATGAATAAGTTACATCAGTTTTCCGGGCGGATATAATCTCTTTTTTATTTGTATGCAGGACTTTAAGTTTTTTTAGTAAATAATATTAGTAAGAGATGGTAAGATGATAAAATTTTTATAATAAAATATTCAATTAGGAGGCCAACTGTGAAAAAGGTAGCTGAAGCGGCAGAAGAGCTGGATGTGGCTAGATCGACAGTGTATAAATACTTGAAAGATATGGCTGAGAAACTCGAGCCTCATATTGATGAGGTGGAAGGAGTTACTGTGATTAAGCCCCGGGGCATAGAAATAATGCGTGAGAGAGTAGAAAAAAATAAAGAGAAACAGCAAAGGGGCAGGGGGAAAGCCAGAGAAAAAGCTGAAGCAGAAGAAGCTGGCAGTCAGCAGAAGCAAAAGACTTCAGAAGAATCGGGGGAGCTGGAACAGGAGTTGAAACAGAGAGTAGATAAACTTGAGGCTCAGGTGGAGGAGCTGCAAAAACAACTAGAAAAACGCAATGAACAGCTGGAAAAGCGTAACGAACAGCTAAAAGATCAGATGGATGATATTGTTGATGTTACCAATACTCTCTACGAATTTACCGATCATCTTGACCAAAAACTTGCGGAAATGAAAGATTTTAAAGAGCAGTCTCTGCTGTCAAGAGTTAAAAAAATGTTTGGCTCTTCTGATCAGGAATAAGTCAGTGCTAAGAAATAAGTTTGATTTATTGATTTATTAAAGTTATTGCAAATTACTTATTGCAAATTACAATAAGCAACTACAGTCCAAATAGCGAAGTGGCTGGAATTCCAGGATGAGAAAACGATGAGAAAACAATCATCTTATTATTCTCACGGAATTTAATACTGCCAGCAGTGCCACCCCTACATCAGCAAATACTGCTCCCCACATGGTAGTCATGCCCAGGGCTCCCAGCAATAAAAACAACCCTTTAACCCCTAAAGCCAGCACAATATTTTGCAGGACTATATTTCTGGTTTTTTCAGCGATATCCAGGGATTTCACCACATCTGCCAGACTATCATTCATCAATACTATATCGGCTGCTTCTATGGCAGCATCTGATCCCAGTCCGCCCATTGCTATACCGATGTCTGATCTGGCCAGGACCGGTGCATCATTGATACCATCTCCAATAAAAGCTAATTTTTCCCGGGGGTTATTGTTTCTGTCCATAAATTTTTCTACATAATCTACTTTATCCTCCGGCAGAAGTTCGGCAAAATAATTACTGATTCCCGTTTCGGCCGCTGTGCCTGCTGCTACTTCTTTTCTATCTCCGGTAAGCATTATAACTTTTTTGCCCAGCTCAGTAAGTTTTTTAATGGCCCGGGAGCTGTCTTTTTTTATTTTATCAGAAATTTGAATCTGGCCGACATAACTGCTGTTCCAGGCTACATGAACAATTGTGTTATTGCCATTATAATCTTTATAATTAATATTTTCTCTTTTCATCAATTTTGAATTTCCTGCCAGAATAATATTGCCATCCACTCTGGCTTTAACCCCCTGTCCCGGTATTTCTGTGAAATCATCTATTTTTTCAAAATTAGTATCGCCATCGCCAGAGCTTATTGCGAAATTGCTGCTATAGGCCGCTTCCTTGATGGCTTCAGCCAGAGGGTGATTGGAATTTTTTTCGGCCCTGACGGCCAGTTTTAAAAGTTCCTCTTTGTTCCAGCTGGCTGCTGGTTGAATATCAGTAACGGCGAAAACTCCTTCGGTTATGGTTCCGGTTTTGTCCGTGAGCAGAGTGGAAGTGTTATAGAGCGCTTCCAGGTGATTGGCCCCTTTAATCAGAATTCCCTGGCGGGAAGCAGCTCCAATTCCACCGAAGAATCCCAGGGGTATGGAAATAACCAGAGCACAGGGGCAGGAAATCACCAAAAATACCAGAGCCCGGTAAAGCCAGGTGTTGAAATTTGCCCCTTCCAGTAAAATGGGGGGAATAATAGCCAGAGAAGCTGCCGCCATCACGACAGCCGGGGTATAGTAGCTGGCAAATTTGCTAATAAATCTTTCAGTTTTAGCTTTTTTGCTGGCGGCATTTTCTATCAGTTCAATTATCCGATTTGCGGCGGAATTATCAAAACTCTCGGTAACTTTAACGGTAAGCAGACCGTTTTTGTTGATGGAGCCGCTTAATACTTTATCTCCGGATTTTTTCCTCTCCGGCACTGATTCTCCTGTCAGGGCGGAAGTATCTACCAGAGAATCACCCTTTATGACTTTTCCGTCAAGTGGTATTTTTTCTCCTGGTTTAACAATTATAATATCACCGATATCAACCTCTTCCGGATTTACTGTTATAACATTTTCCTCCTGCTGCAAATTGGCATATTCCGGCTTGATATCCAGCAGAGCCTTGATGGAACGGCGGGATTTATTGACCGCGGCATCCTTAACAGTTTCACCGATTTCATAAAACAGCATAACCGCTACGCCCTCAGGATATTCTCCTATGGAAAAGGCTCCCAGAGTTGCTAAAGTCATGAGAAAATTTTCATCAAAAATTTTACCCTGAACAAGATGAAGACCGGTTTTATATAATACTTTATGCCCGATAGTTAAATAAGCAGCAGTATACAATAAAACGTTGATTACCGGTTCCAGATCTGTTACCACAGCTGCTAAAAATATTCCTGATCCCAGCAAAAGTTTTATCAGTTTAGCTTTTATTCCGCTGACTCTGCCCGCAGAAGTAGTTTTTGAGTAATATTTATCAGCTCTACGAACAGTTATATCCGGGTCAATCTGCTGTACAGTTTGCTTAATTTTATTTAAAACCTCACCACTTTTGATATGGCTGGCAAATTGCAAATTTAACTCCTGAGTTGCATAATTAACGCTGGCTTTTTCTATGGTCTCCAGCTGTTTAATACTCTTTTCAATTTCCTGAGAACAATCGGCACAATTCAAGCCCTGTAAAATGATCTTTTGTTCCTGCATAATCATCCCCCACTTTTCTGAACGTTTGAGCAGATATTCATATAAATATCAAAAAAATAAACTGTCAGTGACACGCTTTATAGGCCGGCAAATATGAGGCGGGCAAATATATGATTTCTTGTTCATATTTCGTTGTCAATATTATAACGGTTCTGGCAGCTGCTGTCAAATCAAACAGGAACACCTGGAGGGCAGACCTATTTACTGCTTATTCCCGGACGTGATTTAATCCCTGGCAGAAAAGCTGCATAATATGATCATCACTCAGAGAGTAATATACTTCTCGTCCCTCTTTGCGAAATTTTACCAGATCAAGGTCCCGCAATTTTTTGAGCTGATGGGATATAGCAGATTGACTGATCCCTAAAAGTTCGCTTATATCGCAAACACATAGCTCCTCTCGGGCCAGAGCATTGATAATTTTAAGCCTGGTGGGATCGCCCAGAACCTTGAAGGTGGAAGAGAGAGCCTTTAATTCCTCCTCAGTAAGACCTTCTCCCTCCAGATTTTCGATTTTATCCCAGTGGGGACAATATTGGTGACAGACTTCGGTCTCTTTTTCGTTGTTATCCATTGCTTTCCCCTCCTGTGGAGAATATAGCCAGGCTGGCAAAATAAGTTCAGGCAGATTATACAGAATATTGCATATATCTGACTATATTATATCAGGCTAAAGTGCTGATGTCGAATTAGATTTGAACCCGGCTGTTTTTTGCGAGAATATTATGATATCCTGAATTTTACAGGAATCCAAAATAATTTATAGAATTTATTACCTGGAAGGATACCTGCTCTACTTTTTATTTCCAGGGGTAAATGGTAAATTTGTATATGCTGGGTGTGACTGCACAGAGAGGAGAAAATTTATGACTAAAAATTTAATGATTCAGGGAACGGCTTCTTCAGCTGGAAAAAGTGTTATGGTGGCCGGCATCTGCCGTATCTTGCAGCGCCAGGGATTAAGTGCTGCTCCTTTCAAAGCGCAGAATATGGCTTTAAATTCCTATGTAACTGCAGAAGGCAAAGAGATGGGCAGGGCCCAGGTATTTCAGGCAGAAGCCGCCGGTCTGGAACCAGATGTAAGTATGAACCCGGTACTGCTGAAACCTTCAGGTGATAAAGGCTCACAGGTTATAGTCAATGGGGAACCCCGGAAACATATGAAGGCCGGAGCATATTATGAATTCAAACCTCAGCTTAAGGGAATAGTAAAAAGGGCCTATGATCAACTGGCCTCACAACATGATGTGATCGTTATAGAAGGGGCTGGCAGTCCGGCTGAGATTAACCTTCAGGAAAATGATATTGTCAATATGGGTATGGCAGAAATGGTTTCAGCTCCCGTGATTTTAGTGGGAGATATTGAACGAGGTGGAGTTTTCGCTTCTCTTTACGGAACTGTGAAACTTTTACCCCCCGAGGACCAAAACCGGATTAAAGCTTTATTGATCAATAAATTTCGCGGAGATAAAAAACTTTTGGAACCGGGGCTGCAGGAGCTGGAGGAAAAACTGGGTATACCTTTTTTGGGTGTTTTGCCATATATAGAGCTGGCCCTTGACGATGAAGACAGTTTGAGCGAAAGACTGCAAAATAAAGTTGATGCCCCCAAAAATGAGGAAGCTCTCCATGTCAATGTGGTGCTGCTGCCCCATATTTCCAATTTTACCGATTTTAATCCTCTGGAAATGTACGAAGGGATTAATGTAAATTATATAAAATCGCCGGAGCAGGTGGCAGAAGCAGACGTTCTGATACTGCCGGGAAGCAAAAATACTCTAGAAGATAGAGTCTGGCTGCGACAGACAGGATTTGATCAGGCCATAAAAAATTATGCTGAATCAGGGAAGCTGCTGATAGGTGTTTGCGGTGGCTTCCAGATGCTGGGTTCCGAGCTATCTGATCCCCGGGGAACTGAAAGTAATATGAGAAGAATTCCCGGCCTCGACCTTCTACCTATTAAAACTGTAATGGCTGCAGATAAGAAAACTTTACAGGCTACAGGCAGCTGGCAGTATGAAGATGATAGATTTTTTGCCGGTATGAAAGGTCTCGAAATAAATGGTTATGAAATACATATGGGACGCACTGAGCTGCTGAAATCTGATCTATACCAGCCAGTAAATTCAAAGGCTGATAGTAACAGACGCGATGGTGACCAATACCTTAATTCTATAATCAATTCTTCCGGCAATATTCTGGGTACTTACTGGCATGGAATATTCGAAAACAGAGAGTTAACCACCAGATTAATCAATAATTTACGGGGGGATCTGGGCCGGGACAGCATTGCCTCCCCCCGGATGGATTATCAGCAGTTAAAAGAACAGGAATATAATCGCCTGGCTGATATGCTGGAAGCCGAAATGGATATGGAAATGCTGGCGGAAATTGTTGGGCTTGATCTGTCATGATAAAATCCCGGGAATTTCATAGCTCGAGTTTTGCTGTCAGAGACTGCAGAAATAACTCCACATCTGTAACCAGACCGAGGGCCTGACTGCTGCCTCGATCAGCAAGTTTAGTTACGGTATCGGTATTTATATCCACACATACAGATTTTATTCGGGCTGGCAGCAGATTACCGGTGGCGATAGAATGAAGCATGGTAGCCAGCATCAGCACCAGATCGGAGTTTTGAGCGATTTTTTTCATTTTTTCCTGGGCTTTAATTGTGTCAGTAATGGTGTCTGGCAGGGGGCCATCATCTCTTATTGAGCCTGCCAGCACATAATCTACATCATTTTTAATGACTTCATACATAATTCCCTGCTGTAAGATTCCGGCTTCTACTGCTTTTTTGATTGAGCCGGCAGCTCTTATCCTGTTGATTGCCCGCATGTGCATTCCCCGCAGGTTCTCTTTATTTGTGAAATTGTGCTGTTCTTTTTTTTCGCCCTTATTGATAGGGCTGTCCAGAGAAGTTCCAAATAAAGCTGATTCAATATCATGTACTGCCAGAGCATTTCCCGCCAGCAGGTTATTAATATAACCCTGTTCAATCAGACGGGCCAGATAATCTCCAGCTCCGGTATGAACAATAGCCGGGCCTCCGACCAGGGTTACATTTCCCCCGGCATTCTTAAGCTGCTGCATTTCTCGGGCTACTCCGGCAATTTTTTCTCCTTTCGATTTTTCTGCGGATATTTCGCTATTCATAAAGCAAAATTCTCCTTGCCGGCTGCTGGTTTTGTCAGGGGAAAGAGATTTAACCTTAATTCCCTGATTGCCGATTATAATCTCTTCTCCCTGCTTGACTTCCTGCATAGTTACAGTAACAGCTCTGTTATTTCTAATAGCTATTGCACAATCCATTTCTTCGCCTGTTACCTGCAGCCAGCTGCCCTGATAGTTTACATAGGTTTCTCTGTTGGTTGTGACATAGAAATCCTTCGGAAAAACTCCGTCCGCAGGTGCTCTTTTGGTCTCCACCTGGTTTTTTGTGTTTTTATTTCTTGCCTTAAAGTTTTTAGCCTGCATTTTGTCTCCCTCCTGAGCATTTTTAGGCTGAGAATATATTTAAAATCAAAAAACCCCCATTCCTGTATAAGGAACGGGGGCGTTAATTACCCGCGGTACCATCCTGATTGACCTCAATCAAGGTCCACTTTTCAGTTACGACATTAATTTTACGGTTGATTAAACCAGTATAACTGCTGCCATAACCTATTTCTGTAACGGGAAATCCCGGTGGAGCCTACTTTGATTTTCAGCCCACAGCTCACAGGGGGGTTCAGTAAAATTTTTGGTTCCCGGGCTTTCACCTGATCCGGGTCGCTGTAAACCTTTATTTTACTTACTGTCCTGCTCGATGCCATTAGTTTTATTTAACTGTCTGCTGTTTTAAAGTATTATATAGCAGTCCGGCATTTTTGTCAAGGGCAGGAGAAAATAAATTTTCCGCCAAATATAATAATAAGAACATGCTAAGTTATTAATAAGCCTTATCAAAAGTACCAAAAGCATGACATTCAGCTGAAGAAAGGGAGCCTGTTTCTGCTGATATAATTTTCATCTGAGAAAGTGTTGGAGACCTATCTCTGATTGCAGAGGTATTAAAGCGGTTATGCCAGGGGAGAGGAAACCTATGACAGATAACACCCATGAAAAGTTTATGAAAATAGCTCTGCAGGAGGCGAGGAAGGCCAGAGCCAAAGAAGAAGTTCCCATAGGTGCAGTAATAGTTAAAAATGAGCGGGTGCTGGCCAGAGCCCACAATTTAAAGGAGTCCAGACAGTTACCGGCTGCCCATGCAGAAATGCTGGCTGTGAAGACAGCAGCCCAAAAATTAAAAAGCTGGCGGCTGGAAGGCTGTACCATGTATGTGACCCTGGAACCCTGTATAATGTGTGCCGGGGCCTTGCTGCAGGCCCGCATGGAAAAATTGGTATTTGGGGCCGAAGATCCCAAAAGTGGAGCAGTGAAATCATTGTATAATTTGCTGGAAGATGAGCGATTGAATCATCAGGTCAAAATTATTTCTGGCATATATGCCGAACAGAGCAGCCGTATGTTGAAGAATTTTTTTGCCGGTTTAAGAGATTAAAATTTTATTTGAGCTCCGGTTCTGATCAGTTTTTATTTATTTTGTGGTTTTGATTAATAGGAAGAGAATAGGAGGAGGTCGGTAGGTTGGCTGCCAACCTACCGACCTCCTCCTATTCTGCTCCAGTGCAAAAAGCAATCCTGGAAAAATTATAAGCAGAATTCAATTCTACTTGACAATATTTGTTGCAGGTGATATAAATATATTGTCAGATTAACATTCCATGTATCATTTTAATATTTAGTTATCACGGAAGGGTGGGTGAGCCTGGCTTAAACCGCTCGACTCGAAATCGAGTAGGCACTTCATCGTGCCTCGAGGGTTCGAATCCCTCCCCTTCCGCCATTTATTTAAAATAAAAATTAAATAAACTCACCGGCAGAGTCCTCCCCAAATTTTAATTTTGGGGTTTTTTTAATAGCTTATAAAATAAGGGTCTATACTATTGAACAGTATCAGCTGCTTTTTCCCAATCCAGGCTGGCAGTGAAAGCGGTAAACTCCTTCTTGATTTTTTCTCTGTTCAAACTGTAATAGTGCCTGGAAGCATCAACCCTCATCTGGAGAACTCCCTGCAGTTTGAGAATATTCAAGTGACGCGAGATAGTCGAGGCCTTTATCTCCATAGCCGCGGCTAACTCTTTTACAGACATTTCATTCTTTTGAGCCAGCAGCTTAATTATTTGCAGTCTTGATTTGTGGGAAAAACATTTAAAAAAATAACTGTATCGCTCCTGCATTTTTATCGTCTCCCCCATTAATTAATATTAAAAATAAAATATTGACAAATAAGATATTTCGATATATAATATAATTATATAGTATATCTGTGCATATGTCAATATATAAATATGTGCTGGTAAAAGCTATAAATTTAGGTTGTGGGGGAGGTGAAGCAGATGAATATAAATTTTGATCTAAAAAAGTTAAATCCCCGCCGCATGGATAGAAGGGGACAGGTTCTTATGGGAATTTTGATTATAGCTCTTATAGCGGGCGGGTATTATGCTGTAACTGTAAGAAGTGAAAGCAGGGTTTCCCGGGCTCTGGCCAGAATGCCAGCAGGTACTGTTGAGCTCATAAACGATGCGGGTGAGAATATTTCTATTAATGTAAAAATAGCCGAAACTTCAAATGATAGAAGTACGGGTTTTAAAAATTCGGGTAGTGTAACAGTCGATAATACGGTGATCTTTCTGCGTTATACCATAAATACTATCTCCACTCACACCATGGATAATGTCAGAGCCCCGCTGGATATAGCTTTCTTTTCCCAGGAAGGTGACCTCATCGAAGTGGTACAGACTGAGCTGGGAACAGGTGAAAGATATGCTCCGGCCGATAGGGTGCGTTATCGTTATGCCCTCATGGCCCGCCGGGGCTATATGGAGGAGATGGGAATTAGCACTCCAGGACAGTCCAGGATTATACTGGAAAGTTTGAGCAGATAATGATATTGTTAATTT
>CAZVMQ010000025.1:0-25031 GCA_964628755.1 uncultured Halanaerobiaceae bacterium | reverse complement strand
TTTAGTTGTATATATATAACATATTAGCCCTTTTTAATATTATAAAGTCTTAACCGCAATTTTTAGGACAATAAGAATATATATTAGCAACAAGGAGTTTTTATTCTTGCAGCGAATTTAATTAATAGAAGTAAATTGCATTTTTAGAAAGTTTTTCATATGAAACCTTTTTGATTTTGAAGGTGGGATCAAAAATGAAAAATTTAAAAACAGAAGAACTTTCCCGAGGTCTGGGAAGAAGAATCAAAAAACTTCGTGAGAGAAAGGGACTGACACAGGAAGAGCTGGCAAAAGAGATAGGGTATACAAATAGAAGTTATATTGCCAATGTGGAAAGAGGAAGTCAGAATCCCTCTTTAAAAAGCATAAATAAAATTGCTGAAACTCTTGAAGTTCCTGTAGGCAGGTTGTTTTATAATATTGAAGGGGATGCCAGAGACCTGGGTGAAAATATCGCTCAGATAAAATCCTGGTGGAATAATTTAATAAACGAAGGGTCATTTAATTTCAATTTTTATAGTCAGCTAATCATAGAAAAATTTTTAATGCCTGAGCAAATTAATAGTGATACCCCTGCTCTGCTATCCCGGGAAGAATTAGAAGCAAAAAGACAGGATAATAGTTTTTTTCTGGAAACAGCCTGGACTTATATGTCCTATTTATCTGCAGCTTTGGATAATAAACCTCACTTATTGGCGTTGTCCGATGAGGAAGGATGGTTGCTTAAACTCATTCGGAATGGGGACTTTTTTAAATATTATGTGCTGGGCAACAGCAAATTCGAAGTTAAACCAGGTGTTAATTTGTCCCGGGAGTATGTAGGAGATAATGGTCTGGGCACAGCACTTGAGCTAAAAAAACCGGTATTACTTTATGGATGCAATCATATTGATTATAAACACTCGCACATGGTATCTATGGGGATTCCGATTTACATTAAATACAAAGATTACTGTGGAGCTATTAGCATTTATCTTTATTCTGAGGAATTTGATTTCTCTGACTTATTTTTACTGCTGGTATCTGTGAAAAATATTGAAATTTTGCTGGAGGGAACCAACCTATAATCGATAAAACTCCCTTTTTAGGGGAGAAGGGAAAAAATTTATGACTCCACCTGAAGACAGTTTCAATTTACAGGTAGAAGAAAATACTGTAATAGTTTCCTTTTCAGATGGTTATTTGCTTTACGAAAGAGCATATGACCTAAAAGATAATTTGCAAGAAAAAATTCTCCGGACTCTGGAAAAGGAAAGGTGTGAAAAAGTTAAAATTGATTTAGGAAAAGTAAATAAGATTGATGCAGCCGGTATTAATATCCTAATTTCTTTTAAAAAAGAAATAGAAAAAAGAAATAAGACATTTGAGATTTCTAATGTAAATTCGGGATATATAAAAAAGATTTTTGCAGTTACCGAAGCTGATAGCTGGTTAAATCAGCAGGGGTCTATACAATTATAGCTATACAGCATCAATGAAAACAGCAGGACATGTTATATCTGGGCCCACCAAAGCGAGACTTAATTGGTGATTATTAAATGAATTTCCCCTATGAAAATTTAATTATCTATTAAACTATTAACAATTCCGCTGTAAATCCTATCAAATTCTGACTGCTCCAGTTCTTGCTCATGGTTCCAGGTGGCTGACAGAAAATATTCATTTCCCTCTTCATCCATAAAATAATGAGTATAATTCAAGGCTCCGGGGCTGGCTCCGCCTTTATAGGCTACTCTGGACCAGGGTCTGCTGTTAACCGGGCCCGGATTAATAGTCATTATATCCAGATGTTGTACATTTTCCATTAATCTTTTTAACTGCTCCACATTTAGATACCATTCAATGTCCCGGGCATAGACTTCATTCATGATCTCCACGCCGGGAAGTTCACTATTCTCTAACTGGTTTAAAATTTCATATTTTTCCTGCCTGTCAGCTTCCCTGTACTCCTGAACAAACTCTTCTCTTTCCGGATCTCTAAGTATAAAGAATTCCCTGGTTTGTAAAAGGGGATCATCAATTTCTAATCTTTCTTCTATGTTTCTGCGGCCCACTTTTCTAAACAGCATATCTGTAGCCGTGTTGTCACTTTGTGAGATCATACGGCCTGCCAGACTATGAACTGTGAAAGTGACACCTTCTGGCCAGTCCTGCAGTCTTCCGCTGGGCAGGCTTCGATCTTCAGGTTTTAGCTCTATCACATCTGAGCAGCTTAAATTTCCGGTTTCAATTTCTTCCTGGATTGTATCCAGAACAGCCAGTTTAAAGGTAGAGCCTACCGCCAGTTTTTGCTCGGGATTAATACTATGCATTTCTTCGCCGTTTTTTGTCAGCAAAAGACTTCTTTCCCCGGGAAGTTCCCTGAAATCTGAGATCGCTTCCTCAATATCAGTGGCATCTTCAACTACATCCAAAAACCGCAGGCCGGCAATTTCCTCTTCGATTACAACGAACTGCATTTCCATCCGACCTTCAGTATAAAATATTTCATATAAATGAGGCTCTAATTTTTCATAACTAATATATTCTCCCAATTCAGAATTAAAATCATCTCTTAAATTAAGCAGTTCAGCCGGTGAAAATTCTGCTAAAATTTCAGAACTAAAATGCTCTTCGTCCATTTCCTCGGTGGTTAAAAATTCTTCCAGTAATTCTGCTTCAGCCTCATCAGCCTGTGCTGTCAGGGTTGAACCAGAGATTAAAACCAGAGTAAGAAATAAAACTAGAGAGATATTGGTTTTTTTAAAAATAAAGTTATTTTTTAGCATTTTTTATTTACCTCCTTCATAATTTAGCATCACTTAAGCATATAAAATGCGCGGGTATTTTTAATTCCTTGATTTTTGCTGTAACAGCAGTTTAAAAGTAAATATAATGATATTCGTTAAAAATTATACAATTTTTTTAATGGTTTGTCCAATAAGCTGATTCAGTTTCAAAATTAAACGTCGGACTTAAAGGGTTGCTTTATTTGATTTTAAAATAGGTCCAGTATAAAATGTTATTCAAGAGTGTGGGATTAAAGTGGAAAGGGATGAATTCCAGCCCTACCAGAAGAAACCAGAGACTAAAAACCCATCTATCCAAAAATATTTTTTTCAATCCAATTACAATAACAACTGTCGCAGAAAATAGCAGAAATACCAACATGGTCATATAATTGCGCAACATTCCGGCAGAAATGCTGACACAGCCAGCCAAAAAAATACCTCCTATTATAATGCCTAACTGCCCCAGTTCCCCGGGAAGAATTATACCCAAAATAATGGAGCCCGAGCCCCAGACCCAGACCGGGAGAAAGAGAGCTATTGCCCACATGAATTTCTCATTTCCTACTTTCTTCCCTGGACTGCAGGAAAAATGGCTGACATATGTAATTAATTAAACAGGTGTAATTATTTATTTTTTTCTCATCATGGAGGGAACTTAAAACATTGCAGACAATTCAAAAGTATATTCCAGGGTTAATTTTATTGCTTATAATTTCTTTAATTGCCATCTTTATTGCGAATTTACTGCCGGAATATGTTGGCAGTGTTTTCATTGCTGTTTTGATTGGTATTTTGCTTAATAACACGATAAATTTAAATAAAAGGAAATTTGGGCCTGGAATTGAATTAGGGCTTAAGAGAATTTTGAAATTAGCAATAGTGTTATTGGGTGGTACAATTAGCCTGCAGAAGTTAGCAACAGTGGGAAGCAGGGGTTTGTTTATAATTCTTGTAATTATAAGTATAGCTTTTATATTTACTTTTATTATCGGAAAAATATTGAATATTTCACTCAAAAGAAAAATATTAATAGCTGCTGGTCTCTCTATCTGCGGGAATACGGCAATAATTACAACGGCACCTTTAGTGGAGGCGGAAGATAGAGATATTTTCACGGCGGTCAGCATAGTCACACTATTTGGTGTATTTGCAGTTCTGGTCTATCCATTTATAGGCATGAATATTGGGTTATCCGATACTGTTTTTGGGGCCTGGGCGGGTACAGCTGTAAATGATACATCTCAAGTGGTTGCTACAGGATTTATATTCAGTGAAGAAGCCGGTAGAATTGCTACTATGATCAAACTAGCCCGAAACGTTTTGATGGCACCGGTGATTTTAATTATAGGTTATTTCTATGGAAGAAATCAGAAGGGAAATAAAGAAAAGATAAACATACTTGCAACTTTACCTAATTTCATCCTGGGCTTCTTATTCCTGATAATTTTAAACAGCCTGGGTATAATCACAGAAAGTATAGAACCGGTATTCGATCAAGCCTTTCAGTTTTTAATATTACTTGCTTTAGCAGGAATTGGCTTAGAAGTTAAGTTGAATGATCTAAAAAAGGTTGGTTTTAAACCATTTGTGGTTGGTTTCAGTGCGGCCATTTCCATGGCTATAGCCAGTATATTGATAAGTGGTATTATTTTTGGCGGCTAAAAATTCACCGCTGCCTCGGATATATGAATTGGGAGGTAAGATTCGGTTAATTGGGCTCGGGAATGAAATCAGGCAGAAATTGAGAAGGTTACAGTTAATCAGGGTGCTCCCATGCAGATTTTAGTAGCTTTTGGTTTGATAAATTGAGTTTTAATTAATTATATTTGTAGTAAATTTTTGCATTTACCTCAGAAAATAATTAATATTGTAATAATATTTTGGCATAAGAGGAGATGAAAATGTCTATTACCCAATCGGAAGAAAAATTTTTTGCTTTAAATGAAGAAATGGAAGCAAAACAGTTTGAGAATTATTATTTTGATCGAAATCATGATTTGAATAAAATAAATAAAAGAATTTATAATTTATTATACTCTTTCCAACAGAATGAAGAACTTACCGGGAGAAAAGAGCAGGTATTCAATTGTATATATTATCGCTACATGGTGGAAAATAGCCCGGAAGTGGCTGAGCTGAGAAACAAGCTGGATATAGGCAGGAGGCGGAAAGAATATTTAGATAGCGAGACTACTTCACCTAAAAGCAGGGACCCTCGGCAAAAATTGGCCCTAAATATGAGAGATGATGTAATTAAGCTGATTAATAAGCGCAATGATAAGGCCAAAGATCTGGACTTTGCCACATATCCCGATCTGATTTATTATTGTAATGAGCTTCAAAGAAAAATAGTGGAAAAGAAAACAGAAAATTATTTGCAGAATAATCTGGGAAGAGCCAATGAAATAATTGCAAATTACAACCGCAAATATGATTTAGATTTAAACCGGGACAATTATTTCAAGAGTTTACGGGGGCTTTTATCATTCCCGGAGAGTAGAGATCCTGTTTTGCAGCTTAAGGAATATTTTTCTGAGCTGGGTTATGAGGACCTGCTTGCCTCAATATCAATATATGAACAGGATAAAATTTCTGGAATTGTCATGGCGATTTCAACTCCAGATGATATCCGGATGATGATAAGATCTCTGGATTCTATCTGGAAATTAAAAATATTTTATCATGAGTGTGGACATGCCGCCTGTTATAGTTCTATACGGGAAAATGGTATCTACAGGACATTGTCAACTTTCTATGATGAATTGATGGCAGTTTTATTTGAGAATATCGCGGCAGAAATATTTCTTGAGGGTAAAGTGAAAAAAATGTACAGAGAGTTTCAGCTGCTGGAGACGGTGAGGTCCAGCATAAGTTTTTTATTTGAATCGGATTTATGGAAGAACCCGGGAAGGGCAGAGGAATTATTCAGAGAATATCAGCAGCTGCTGGATCTACCCCCGCTGGAGGAATGCATGTGGACTCTGGACACCTTTCGCAGCCTTGATCCTGTTTATATGCATAACTATGTGCTGGGAGAAATATACAGTCAGAAGATTGTTGAACAGTTGAAACAGGAATATGGCTGTGATTATAAATTGTGGGGTGAAAAAATCAGAAGCGTTATGGAAAAGGGGATGAAGATATCTCTGCAGGATAAACTCGATACATTAACTTTTTCAAAAACCCGGAGTGATCCCGGGTCTTAGATAATTTAGCAGGTTAAGATTATACCTACAAATTAATCCTTGATCTCTTGTCACTAGATACAACTCACTACAACCCACGGGGAGTAATTTTTTGAGAAGTCTTTTCTCCCCTCTTTTCATTTTTATTCTTCACCAGTATGAATTCCCCATTTTGTATTCTGGTTCTTCTCCAGAACCGTTGGTGAAATTGCTATATATGCTGGATTACCAGGACTACTTATACCTTTAATTACCGGGGCTTATAAAGTATTGGAAGCTATAAAGCGAAGTGATACTGGAAATTTTTTAATTATATGCATTACGAAAATGACTAAAACTATATTCAACCAACTAATATGGAGAAGATCCTGTATTCTAAACTACAAATATTCCTGGTACTGCAAAAGAAACGAAAAAATCAAAAAAATTTCCAACAGTTAGCCTCCTCATACGTTATATATAAATGAGAACTTTTTATAAGAAATTTCAGCAATTTTGAGAGGAGGTAATTTACATGCTTGGTTTTAATTTAGCTCAAATTCAATTGGAGCGCAGCCGCAGAGAAAAAAAGTATTCCGGCCAGCGACAGTATTACCGACGCGAGCAGCTGAATGAAGATGATCTGGCAGAGATTAATTAATTTATTCCCGGCGGAGGGCAGCACGCCGAAAAACATCAAGTGAAACTTTGGCCGGCAGCCGGGAAATATTTTTCTTATTAAAATTAAGGCAGAGGAGGAATAAACTATGTCAGAAAAAAGGAACCACATGCAGGATGGTGAATTAAACAATAAGGATAAAAGAGGAGGTCAGGAAAATATGAAAGAAGAAAAACAGGAAGAATTTGCCGGTGAAATCAAAAAAATGGGCATACTGGATCTGACAGGGATGAAAAGCGCCGAACAGCTGCAAAAGACCACTCGCATCGAAAAGGTGGGCACGGTCCTGGTCCCGGAGGATTTAATGGATTCCTTCATGAATATTTCCATGGAAAAGGTGGGAAGTATAGTCCCGGTACCACGGGACCAGAAATACAAAATCAGGACAGGACAGATGGAGTTAAGCCCGGAAATGCTGGCTTCAGGCGATGAAGACACCCGCTTAATTCTGGTGGGGCAGGGCATTATGAAGAAGCCGGTGGAGAAGATTGGCTATTGTTCACTTCATCTCAGCGGACAGTTTCTCTTTCCCCGTGAGAGTCAGAGCGTGCTGGAAGGCTCTATCGATTATACCAGCGGCCAGCTGATGTATTTTAAGGGAAGTAATCCCCGGATTTTTACAGGGGACCAAAAATTTTCCGCGACATTTTTTGAGATGATAGAGGAGCCTATGACGATGATTCTGGTGGGAACAACCACTTTTGCTGAAGACGTAACGGCCGAACTTTTACAGGAAAAGCTCGAGGAGATAGTTATGGTGGGAGAGCTGGTTGCTTCCGAGGAGGTCATTTCGGTTCTGCAGCTGCTGGCCGAGCACTGTGTGGGTGAAATGAAAACTCATACTGAGGTCGAAAAGGGGGAAGATGATTAGAAGCTGGTTAAAAGAGGGCCCCCTCTCCAAATTTAATGCTGTCTTCTCCGCAATTATGTAGTTAGGGGGAAGTTTTAAGGGGAGTGAATTAAATATGACGGAGGTCAGCAATCAGGAAAATTTCGATGAGCTTTTTTCGCAATATCATCAGGCGGTGTTTGGATTTTTTCTGGCCAAAACCTCTCACCGTGAGCAGGCAGAGGATCTGCTTCAGGAAACCTTTCTCCGGGTCTGGAAAAATATCGATGACATTTCAGGTGAAAGCACCTCAAGAGTGAAATCCTGGATATTTCGGGTGGCTCGCAACCTGTTAATTGATTTTTATCGTCGGCGGGATACGCGCCGATCCTCTAAGAAGGAGTTAAAACAGGGGAGTCAGAATTTAAAAGATTACAGCCGCAATGGTGTGGCTAAAAAAACTCATCAGGATGATACCCTGGCCCGGCTGGACGAGGAGATAAAATGCCTGCCCGAGGAGGAGCGGACCATTTTGCATATGTCCGTTATGGGCGAGCTTTCCAGTCAGGAGATAGGAGAGCTTCTGGAGATGCCGGCAGGCACGGTAAGATACAGACTGCATGAAGCCCGAAAAAAGCTAAAAAAGAAGCTGAAAATAAAGGAGGAGTTATAGTCATGAATGATGATAACAGGCTGAATGAACTTTTAAACGCCTGGAAGGAGGAAAAATCTCTATCCCGGGATAGAGCTCAAAATATAAAGGATAAAATTACGGGTGGAAAGGTTCGGAGTGATGAGAAGCACGAGGAGATGTGTGATGATTCCATCTTGCACAATCCAACCGATGACCATCGTTGGTGGTTTAAGCTTTATCAGGAATCAACAGTAGAGAGCATTAATCGTGTCAACGCCGCCTTCGATTACGGATTTAAGTCAGCATGAGGGAAGATAAGGAACTACAACATATAAAAGAAGAGTTCTGGTGTATGTAGTCTGTAATAATTTTGCGAATATTTAATAGTATGATAGGATAAATATAGAAGCAGGCAAAATATGTCAGGAGGGTTAAAATTGGATGAAGAAACTTTTCATGAACATGATATTTTGGTAATTGGAGGCGGTTTATCCGGGCTGAGAGCTTCTATCGAGGCTCTGAAGCATGATCAAGATGTTGCTGTTCTTTCGAAAGTCCATCCGCTGCGCTCTCACAGTGTGGCTGCTCAGGGGGGCATTAACGCCGCTTTGGGTAACACTCCCGACAGAGGGGATGATCACTGGGAGGACCATGCTTTTGACACTGTGAAAGGTTCAGATTACCTTGCTGACCAGGATGCAGTTGAAATTCTCTGCAAAAAAGCTCCGGAAGCTGTGCTGGAGCTGGAACATATGGGGACGGTTTTTTCCCGTTTCGAAAACGGAAAAATTGCTCAGAGACCATTTGGCGGTGCAGGTTTTCCCCGGACATGTTATGCCGCAGATAGAACCGGCCATAATTTACTTCACACTTTATTTGAGCAGTCTATAGCCGGAAAAATGGAATATTATGATGAGTACTTCGTTACTTCTCTGGTTGAAGATAACGGCAGATGTGCAGGATGTATTGCCCTGAACGTAAGGGAAGGGACACTGCATGCTTTTTCCGGAAAGGTAATACTGGCAACAGGAGGATTTGGCAGAATATATAATCGTTCTACCAATGCTTTAATCAATACAGGTGATGGGGCTTTTTTAGCTTATGAAATTGGTGCTGTTCTGGAAGATATGGAATTTATCCAGTTTCATCCCACAACTCTTTATGATTCCAATATACTGATGACAGAGGGCGCTAGAGGTGAGGGTGGGTATCTGTTAGATAGAGAAGGTAATAGATTTATGAAAGAATTCGCCCCTGAAGCCATGGAACTGGCGCCCAGAGATATTGTAGCCCGGGCAATAATGACCGTAGTGGAGGAAGGTAGAGGTATAGAAGATGAATACGTACATCTGGATCTGACCCACCTGGGTGAAGAAAAGATAAAAAAGCGGCTGCCGGGTATAAGACAGATTGCCATGGACTTTGCCGGTGTTGACCCGGTAGAAGAGCCCATACCAGTTCAACCGGGACAGCATTATTCCATGGGAGGAATTTCAGTTAATAAAGAATGTGAAACCGATGCACCGGGGCTTTATGCGGCCGGTGAATGTGCTTCTGTCAGTGTTCACGGTGCTAACAGATTGGGTGGTAATTCTCTTCTGGAAACAGTAGTTTTCGGTAAAATTGCCGGCAAAAAGGCCGCCGAGTCAGCAAATAGCCAGGAAACAGATCGCTCTCTTTTCACCGAGGTTATGGATAAAGACAGAAATTTAATAAAATCTATCATCGACAAACAGGAGGGCATACTTTACAGTGATGTTCTGGAAGATTTAAGAGAAACCATGTTTCAGCATTTTGGAGTCTTTAGAGAAGGCGAGGAGATGAAAGAAGGTCTTGATAAAATCAACCGATTAAAAGAAAAATTTGCAGATGTTTATGTGGAGTCCGACAGCCAAAAATTTAATCAGGCTCTGGTGAGAACTATAGAGCTGCGGAACATGCTGCTGATATCTGAAGTGGTAGCCAGGGGTGCTATTGCCAGAAAAGAGAGCCGCGGTTCACATTACAGGACGGATTTTACGGAAAGAAAAGATGAAGAGTACCTTAAACACACCGCGGTAGAAAAGGGCGAAGAAGGTCCAGAATTAGGCTATTCATCTGTCAATTTAGGCAGATTTGAAGTTAAGGAGCGTGATTATTAATGGAATTAAAAGCCTTCAGATATGATGATAGTGAAGATGGGCAGCCGCATTACGATGAATTCGAATTGCCTCTTGAACCCGGTCAGACAGTGCTTGATTCCCTGTTCTATATACAGGAAAATTTAGATGATTCCCTTTCTTTTCGTTATTCCTGTCGGGGGGCTGTTTGTGGGTCATGTGCCATGTTGATAAATAAAGTTCCGCGTTTGGCCTGTAGAACTCAGGTAAAACCACTTGTGGAAGGGGAAGATGAGGCGGAGATAAAACCTTATCCTGCGCTGAATGAAGGAGCAGAGCTTGAAAAAGGCACTGTGCTGGTAGAACCTTTGCCGCATCTACCAGTAGTTAAAGATTTGATAGTGGATGAAGAAAAGTTTTTCCAGTATTATCGAGAGATGAAGCCCTTTTTACAGAGTGAAGGGGAAGATCCGGAGAAGGAGTATAGAATGAGCCCTGATGAGGTTAATGAGCTGGAGGACTATACCAACTGCATATTATGTGCGGCCTGTTTTGGCTCCTGTCCTGTGGACGGTGAAAACGAAAAATACCGGGGTCCGGCTGCCCTGGCTAAACTTTTTCGCTTTCACATTGATCCCAGAGATGATGAAGATAGGCTGACACTGGCTGATCATGAGGATGGATGGTGGGATTGTGACTTTCATATAAATTGTAAAAAAGTTTGCCCCAAAAATGTACCTCCCAATGCTGCCATTGGTAAAGCCAGGGCTCAGCTGGATAAAGAAGATTAAGTGAAAATTATTAGAGATTTTAAAATATAATCTAAAAAAGGCGGCATTGGCCGCCATTTTTTATGCCAAAAACCTTGCAATTATTTTTAGAAAATTGTATAATTTAATTGAAAACGTTCCCGGTAGCGTTTTCAAAAAATGCATTAGGGTGATAAATTTGGATGCAGAAAGTAAAATAACGATAAAAGATATAGCAAAAAAAGCGGGGGTTTCTGTTTCCACAGTGTCAAGAGTTCTTAATGAAAAGCCTGATGTTAATGAGAACACTAGAGCAGAAGTTTTGCGGGTAATAGATGATTTTAACTACAGACCAAATAATGTGGCTCGAAGTCTGGTGTTAGAACAGACTCATTCTATAGGGCTGGTAGTCCCCGATATAAATAATCCCTTCTTTCCCGAAGTTGCCCGGGGAGTAGAAGATAAAGCTCAGGAGTATGGCTATTCTGTAATATTTTCCAGTACTGATAATCAGGTCGAGCGGGAAAAAAAGAGAATAGAACTTATGCAGCAAAAACAGGTTGATGGTATGATATTGTCCCTTTCTATGAAAAACTTAGATGTTTTACATGACATGAAAAAAGCAAATTTTCCCGTGGTACAGCTGGATAGAAATATTCCGCAATCCAAATTTCCGGCTGTTATGGTGGGCAATAAAAAATCAGCTATCAAAGCTACCAAACACCTACTATCCCTGAGTTATACAAGAATTGCTCACATCAGCGGCAGCTTATCTACTTATCCCGGTCTAAAAAGAAGAGATGGTTTTATCACTGCTCTGGACGAATATGATATTGAAGTTCCATCAGCTTACTTTAAAGAAGGGAATTTCAGCCAGAAATCAGGCTATCTTAAAATGAAGGAATTATTAAATTTGTATGACCCACCAGAGGCGGTTTTTGCGGCCAACGATCTGATGGCCCTGGGAGCTTATCAGGCCTGCAATGAGGCCGGGGTGAATATTCCTGAAGATATAGCTATTGTTGGTCATGATAATATTCAGGTGGCCGAATTAGTAGCTCCGCCCCTTACCACTATGGCTCAGCCCAAATACAGTCTGGGGAAGCTGGCCTGCCAAAAGCTGCTGGATATGATAAATTACAGAAAAGAACACGAAGAGCTTGATTTAAGTCAATTCACCGATAAAGAAATTTTAGACACAGAGTTAATCGAGAGAAGTTCAACCCGGAGGTAATCAAAATATGGAAAGCAGTAAAATTGTGGTGGTAGGTTCAATGAATATGGATCATGTTGTAAACTGCCAGAGACTTCCAGAGCCGGGGGAAACTATTAAAGGAGAAAAATTTAATACTCATCCCGGAGGTAAAGGAGCCAACCAGGCTGCTGCTGTCGGTCAGCTGGGAGGCGAACCACTTTTTATAGGAGCCCGGGGAAGAGATAATATTGGCAGTCAGCTGGAAAATCATTTGCAGGAAATGGGCGTGCAAACGAATTTAAAATTAAGTGAAAAATCTACAGGGTCAGCCCATATATTTGTAACCTCAGATGGAGAAAATCATATTGTCATTATACCAGGTGCTAATGATACGATTACTCCGGAAGATATCAGGAAAATAAAACATAAATTAAAAAATGTTAAAGTTGTATTATTACAGCTGGAAATACCTCTGGATACAGTGGTAGAAACTGCCCGAATTTCCTCGCAAATGGGGGCAAAAGTGCTTCTGGATCCAGCTCCGGTCAAAAGGCTACCTCAAAATCTTCTAAAAAATGTAGATTATCTTCTTCCTAATAATCAGGAGTTCAGACAGATGACACCCGATTTAGACGGTGAATCAATTGATGAACTGGACAGAGTACGTTATCTGCATGATAAAGGGGTTGGAAATATTGTGGTGACCAGAGGAGAAAAAGGAGTTTTGCTTTTCGGCGAAGATGGTCGTCAGAAGCTTGCAGCCAGAAAGGTGGATGTAGTTGATACCACCGCTGCTGGTGATGCTTTTGCTGGAGCTTTTGCCCTGGGTTTGGCTGCAGGACTATCCAATAAAAAAGCTGCCAGGCTAGGCATAGCTTACGGTTCGGCTGCTGTTACCGGGGCCGGAGCCCAGAGTTCACTTTTGAACCGGGAAGAGTTCAGTGAATTTGCGCCTGAAATGAGGAGGTTACTGCCTTGAGAAAGAATACGCTTTTGCATACGGAAATTAACTGGTTGCTTTCTGACCTGGGTCATAAAGATAAAATTGTCGTTGCTGATGCCGGGCTGCCCGTGCCCGGAAATGTTAGAAAAATTGATCTGGCTTTAACCTGTGGAATGCCAGATTTTATATCAGTGCTGGAAGTCATAGATAAAGAATTTGAGTATGAAGAAGCTTATTTAGCAGAGGAGATTAAAACTGAAAACTCCTCCAATCATAAGAAAGTAAAGGATCTTTTGAAACTGGATAATAATATAATTTATATCAGTCACGAGCAGTTCAAAGAGGAAGTGACTGAATGCAGGGCAGTTATAAGAACAGGTGAATGTACGCCCTACAGCAATATAATTCTTACGGCTGGAGTGATATTCTAAATGGTGGCAAATCAGAAACAGGTTGAGGATAAACAAACAAGGAATATTTCCGCTCAAAAAGATAAACCTTTTTTGCAGATGAAAAATATCAGTAAGCGTTTTCCTGGTGTTCAGGCCCTGGAAACTGTAGATATTGATGTAAAAAAAGGTGAGGTACATGCCCTGGTAGGAGAAAATGGCGCCGGGAAATCCACGCTGATGAAAATTTTAACCGGAATTCACACTGATTATCGGGGTGAGATCTTTCTGCAGGGTGAAAAAATGAAGTTTGCCAGTCCTGCCGAAGCACAGGAGGCGGGTCTGGCTATTATTCATCAGGAGCTGGAATTAATTCCAGAGATGAGCGTGGCTGAAAATGTTTTTCTGGGAAGGGAGCCGGGGCGAGGATTTATAAAATATAAAAAAATGAAGCGGGAAGCGGAAAAAATATTCGAGCGCTTCGGAGTTGAAATAGATGTAAGTAAAAAAGTTTCCGATCTAACCATAGGTAACCAACAGATGGTGGAAATTGCCCGGGCTATTTCTCAGGAGGCAGAGTTGATAGCTATGGATGAGCCCACCTCTTCTCTTTCTCAGCAGGAAATAGAGATTCTATTTGAATTGATTGAGGATTTAAGGGAAGAAGGAATTGCAATAATCTATATTTCTCATCATCTAGAAGAAATTTTTGAAATATGTGATAGAGTGACAGTTTTGAGGAATGGCAAAAGAGTGGGGCAGCAAAAGGTTTCAGATATAGATAGAGATGGTGTGGTTCGGCAGATGGTCGGTAGAGATGTGGACGAACGGTTTCCCGATTTCGAAGAAGATACCGGAGAAGTCGTGTTGGCGGTGGAAGATTTAAACGTGCCAGAGCTGGTAAATGAAGTTTCCTTTCAGGTTAAAAGCGGAGAAATTTTTGGCCTGGCCGGTTTGATGGGAGCAGGAAGAAGTGAGATTGTCCGGGCGATTTTTGGCATGTATAAAAATGTTGAAGGCAGTATATATTTAAAGGGGGAAAAGATAGAAATAAATTCTCCCGAAGAAGCCATAAAAAATGGCATTTACTATCTTACTGAAAATCGTAAAGAAGAGGGGCTTATTCCTGAACTTTCTGTCCGCAAGAATATCACTCTTTCCATACTGGATAAACTTACCATAATGTCAGGTTTTATTTCCGGTAGCAGAGAAAAGGATTTAGTTGATAATTATATAGAGGACCTGGATATACGGACATCCAGTCAGAAAAAATTGATTAAAAATTTGAGTGGTGGCAACCAGCAGAAAGTTGTACTGGCGCGGGTGCTTTCCACAGAACCGGAGGTTATTATCATGGATGAACCGACCCGGGGAATTGATGTGGGAGCCAAACAGGAAATTTATCAGCTTATGAACCGTTTAGCCAACTCAGGTGTAGGAATTATCTTTATATCTTCGGAACTTCCGGAATTGATAAACCTGGCCGGAAGAATTGGTGTTGTTTATAAAGGTGCCATACAGGGTATACTGGCTGATGAAGATTTCGACAAGGAAAAAATTATGAACCTGGCTACAGGAGGTAATTAATGTGCAGGCGGAACAACAGGTAGAAGCAGGTTTGACAGGAAAAAAAGTTCTTTCTATACTGGGCAAATTTAAAGCGGGACTGGGCCTGCTGGCTATGGTTATAGTTATGTCTTTTCTCAGCGAACATTTTCTTACTCTGCCTAATATATTGAATATTATAAGACAGGTTTCCATTATGGGGATAATAGCGGTTGGTATGACATTTGTAATTCTTTCTCAGGGCATCGATCTTTCTGTGGGTTCTCTGCTGGCCTTTACTGGAGCGGTGAGTGCAGGAGTTTTGAGCGGTGGTTACAGTATTTTTCTGGCAGTGCTGGCCGGACTGGGAGCAGGGGCCGCCCTGGGATTATTTAATGGTTTTATGATAGCCAAGGCTAATTTGCCTGATTTTATTGTCACACTGGCGATGATGAGCATCGCACGCGGGCTTACCCTGGTGTATACCGGGGGAAGGCCTATTTCCGGATTTTCTTCCGGGTTTAGGTTTATAGGTGGCGGCCGCATAGGTATCATTCCTGTTCCAGTTATCATTTTTCTGGTGATAATTATGCTGGGATATATTGTGTTAACTCGTACCAAATTTGGCAGGTATGTTTATGCTGTAGGGGGTAACAGAGAGGCAGCACGTCTGGCCGGCATAAATACTGACAAAATTAAGATGGCAGTTTATACAATAAGTGGGATACTGGCCGGATTAAGTGGTGTTATACTTACCTCTCGACTCAATTCAGCCCAGCCTACTGCAGGTTCCGGCTATGAGCTGGATGTTATAGCTATGGTTGTGCTGGGCGGAACAAGTTTAATGGGGGGGAAAGGTTCGGTACAGGGCACTTTAGTAGGAGCCCTCATAATTGGGGTGCTCAATAATAGCCTCAATTTACTGGGGGTAGCTTCTTTTTATCAGGAGGTAGCTAAAGGTATCGTCATTTTAATTGCTGTGCTGCTGGACAGATTACAGCATAGTGATTAAGATGTTAATAATGTGGATGATTTAATTATCCACAATAAATAGGGAGGTTAAAAAGTTATGAAAAAATTGTTAGCGCTGACATTGGTGGTTGCTTTTATGGCAGTAGCCGGTTTTGCAGGGGCAGTTCAGGCTGAGGAATATGAGATAGGACTGGCAATTTCGACCCTGGATAATCCTTTCTTTGTCGATCTCAGAGATGGAGCTATCGAAGCTGCGGAGGAACATGGTGTGGAACTTACTGTCTATGATGCTGGTGATGATGCGGCAACTCAGATGAGCAATATTGAAGATATGGTGATCGCAGGTGTGGATCTAATATTGGTCAATCCTGTTGATGGGGATGCTATAGTACCGGCCATTGAAGAAGCTAAAATGAATAATATACCTGTTATCACAGTGGATAGAGGTGCAGAAACTGAAGTAGATGTTCATATTGCCTCCGATAATGTAGCGGGAGGAGAAATGGCGGCTAATTATCTGGCAGAACTTATTTATGAGGAAGGAGATGTAATAGAGCTTGAGGGTATACCCGGAACCTCTGCTGCCCGAGAACGAGGAGAAGGATTTAATGCCGTAATGGATGAGAAAGAAAATATAGAAATTATAGCACAGCAGCCGGCTGACTTCAATAGGGCCCAGGGTATGAGTGTTATGGAAGACCTGCTGGAAGCGCATCCTGAGTTTGATGGAGTATTTGCTCATAATGATGAAATGGCTTTAGGAGCAGTCGAAGCTCTCGATGCTGCCGGGAGACTGGATGATGTTGTAGTAGTAGGATTTGATGCTGTCGATGATGCCCTGGAAGCCATCGAAGAAGGCAGAATGGAAGCCACCGTAGCTCAGCAACCTTTTGTCATGGGGGAACTGGGCGTGGAATATGCAGTTAACTTTCTGGACGGTGAAGAAGTAGATGAATTTGTGCCTGTTCCTCTGGAGCTTATCACTCAATAAGATATATTTATATTTTGGTCTGCCAGGACGAGAAGAAAATATAATTTAAATAGAAACTTTATAAGGTCCAGCTTTTCGGCTGGGCCTTAATTTATTTGAGATCTTTGCTTTTGAAAATTGAGTTTATTTTTTAGGTTCTTCTCCAGAACCGCTGGTGAAATTGCTATATATGCTGGATTACCAGGACTACTTATACCTTTAATTGCCGGGGCTTATAAAGTATTGGAAGCTATAAAGCGAAGTGATACTGGAAATTTTTCAAATTCAGGGACAGTAACATGGCCAAAAAATCGTGCCCCCGGCTCAGGATGTGCCGGGCTGAGCGCAAGCTCAGGGAAGAGCTTTCGCGCAGGGAGCACTATTTTTTGGCCGAAAACTAAACCTAAACTCAGGAAAAATTTCCTGGTGAACTGAGCCTTATAGCTTTCAATTATATGCATTACGAAAATGATTGAAACTATATTCAACCAGCTGATATGGAGATGATCCATTTTTTAGAAAACATTAAATGTAATTATTAAAAATTTTACAGGGTATAATCACGAACAGAAGTTGTTATCTGCAGTTGATATTAAAATATACTTCACTTCCCTGTTATTCATTTTCTTGAATAAATTTTATCATTTTATCGGCATATTCCTGCGGATAATCCAGATGAATTTCACCGTGTTCACTATTTTCTACAGAAAAAAACTCTTTGTGGTCGTGCTTTACTGCTTTATAAATATCTTCTCCCATAAAATAAGGGGTTATATTATCTGCCTGGCTGTGAATAAGCATTACTGGAACTTCGGTATTTTCTATTGCCCGGGCTACATTTGCATCATCATAGGTAAATCCCAGCTGGAGGTGATTAATTAAATTACCCATAAAAATCAAGTATTGTGCCAGATAACTTCCGGTCATCTGTTCTATCTCTTCCGTAATGACATATCTCATACTGCTCAGCGGTGAATCTAAAATTGCGAAATCTATATTTTGATTGGCGTGTTCAGTACCGGCGTAAATTCCGGCAGTTGCTCCACCGAAAGATAGGCCCCATACTCCGAGCTTACTATACTGGCCTGGATGTTCGCGCATATACTTAACATAATCTTCGAGGTCATTGCTTTCTAAATAGCCATAAGTATTATGGGGGGCAAAGTTCTCTCCAGAGCTACGCTGGTCATAGGCCAGAACATCAAATCCATTCTCCAAAAATATTTCAGCCTGGGGATAGACTGATAGGCGATTACCTCCCAGGCCATGTACCATTATTACGGCAGCATCATTCTGGTTCTCTTTGGCAGTTATATGGTCTGCAGGAATTTTGTGCTCACCGGAAGAAGAGTCTATTTTTACAGTTTCGATGTTATAGTTATCTCTAAATCGGGCCAGATCAAAGTCTTCTTTTTCCTGCAGCCAGTTTTCCATCTTCTCCAGACTGGTTTCTTCATTATCTCTCATTCGGGTTGAAGCTGTGAACACATAATACCCCATAAACCCCGAACCAACAAAAGCTCCCAGAACCAGTGCCAAAACAATAATAATCAGAACGGTCTTTTTTCGCTGCAATTTTATTTGACCCCACTTTCTTTGTTGTTATAAAAATACTGACACCTTCAGGGAAGTCATACTTAAACTATATCTAATAAAGTGAGTCTTAAAATGATTCTGATAAAAGAAAACACAAGGAAGTATATACAAACAAAAATCAAAGACTGGTGTGGAGAAAAAGAGGGGATATCGAGCCTGATTTATTAGGAAATATGTTTGTTATATTTGAGCTTAATTATAAAATTTTTATCTGGATTTGTCCAGCATTAACCAGAAGAAGTTTTTTGCGGGACGGTTGAAATTTATAGTTTTTCTACAGAACCGCTGGTGAAATTGCCATATATGCTGGATTACCACGGCTACCTATACCTTTAATTGCCGGGACTTATAAAGTATTGGAAGCTATAAAGCGAAGTGATACTGGAAATTTTTCAAATTCAGGGAAGAGCTTTCGCGAAGGAAGCACTATTTTTTGGCCGAAAATTAAACCCAAACACAGGAAAAATTTCCTGGTGAACAGAGCCTTATAGCTTCCAATTATAAACATTACGAAAATGAATAAAACTATATTCAACCAAATTATATGGAGAATATCCAAATTTATTTGCCGGCATAACCTTGACAGTAAACCGAATAGTCTGATATAATTCCTACAGAATTGGGATGATACGAAAATAATATAAAGTCTTGTTAAGTGAGGCTACTGGGTGAATACAGGCCGCTGCCTGGAAACATCGAGAGATGCCAACAGGTATAGACGACCCTTTCGGCTTAAGGAGGGTTTAAAGCGGCTGGAGGTAATTATTGCCTCCTACGTCACGCAGAGCTAAATCCCTGACGAGGAGATTCGAACACTGTTGAATTTGCAAAACATTCCGCAGCTATCGAGGCTTCCCGTGAGGGAGGCCTTTTATACTTTGAAATTATTTAATAAATATTTTATCTACAGGGAGGTGATGACATCAACTTCTGCAGCCTCTGTTAGCTTTGTCTTGAAAGTCGAAATCTCACTTTTTAAATTAGGGTTCTTCTCCAAAACCGCTGGTGAAATTACCATATATGCTGGATTACCAGAACTACTTATACCTTTAATTGCCGGGGCTTATAAAGTATTGGAAGCTATAAAGCGAAGTGATACTGGAAATTTTTCAAATTCAGGGACAGTAACATGGCCAAAAAATCGTGTCCCCGGCTCAGGATGTGCCGGGCTGAGCGCAAGCTCAGGGAAGAGCTTTCGCGCAGGGAGCACTATTTTTTGGCCGAAAACTAAACCTAAACACAGGAAAAATTTCCTGATGAACAGAGCCTTATAGCTTTCAATTATAAGCATTACGAAAATGACTGAAACTATATTCAACCAGCTGATATGTAGAAGATCCTAAATTAGTAATGAGTGAGAAAATATTGTAAGTATTAAAAGGAGGGAAATAATGCAGGAAACTGAAACCATTTATAGCCGGGTAATAAACTTTATCAATGAAAATGAAATAGAGGAACTGAAGGCTTTTCTTAATGAGGAAGATCTGGTTGATCTGGTACAGCTTATGCAGGAGCTGGATCCAGAAAATAGAGTGGTTTGTTTTAGACTTTTGAAAAAAGATCTGGCCATTCAGGTTTTTGAAAAACTGGATCTGGAATTACAGGAGGTACTAATTTCCGATTTTGCTGAAACAGAAGCTGCTGAAACTTTCAAAAATCTGGCTCCGGATGACAGGGTCCGGCTCCTGGATGAGCTGCCAGCCAAAGTAGCTAAAAGACTTCTAAATCAGCTTTCTCAGGAGAAAAGGGAGGAAACTTCCGAGCTACTGGGATATAAAGAAGAAACTGCTGGCAGGATCATGACACCCCAATATGTTAGAGTGCGCCAGGGAACCACGGTAGAAGAAGCGGTGGAGAAGCTGCGTAAAATGAAAGAAGTTCGGGATAATATTTACAATTTGTATGTAACGGATGAGACCAGAATTCTTACCGGGGTCATCAGCCTTGATGAACTTGTTTTGTCCGATCCTTCCCAAAAAGTTGAAGAGATCATGAATGATGAGCCCATTATGGTTGATACAGATATTGACCAGGAGGAAGCAGCCCGTCTTCTGCAGGAGCAGGATCTGCTGGATATACCAGTAGTTGACCATGAAAATAGGCTGGTAGGGATCATAACTATAGACGATGCTGCAGAGATTATGGAACAGGAGACTACTGAAGATATTTTTGAAATGGCCGGCCTGGACACACTTAAAGCCGATGAGGCTGTTAGAAGTAGAACCATGATTGAAGGCTCATTACCTGAGATATGGAAGGTTCGAATTCCCTTTCTATTGATTGCTCTCGCAGGGGGACTAATGGCAGGCGCAGTGGTCGACGGGTTCGAAGAAACTCTGGAAGCGATCGCTGCTGTTGCTGTTTTCATTCCCGTAATCATGGATATGGGTGGTAATGTTGGTACTCAGTCTTCTACCATATTTGCCCGGGCTTTAGTTTTGGGCCAGATAAATGTAAGACGTTTTGCCCGCTATCTTTTGAAAGAAATCAGTGTGGGTGCTTCCATGGGCGCAATGCTGGGTGTGCTGGCTGGAGTAATTGCTCACTTCTGGCAGGGTATACCACGTTTTGGACTAACCGTAGGCATTTCACTTGCTCTGACAGTAACTATAGCCAGCAGTTTGGGCTTTGTAATTCCCTTCCTGTTATATAAACTGGATTTTGACCAGGCGGCAGGGTCTGATCCTGTGATAACCACTCTTAAAGATATAACTGGTTTATTAATATATTTTTCCCTGGTAAATCTATTTATGGGTTTTTTGCTGTAAATATAATTAAGACCGGGGTAGAAAATTTCTGCCAGTCCTGTTATCACCATGGCAGTTTTTCTGCCCCGGTATTTTCAATTTTTCCCGGAAGTTTAACTCTGCCAACTATACTTGAAAATTTTCTCCATAAAAACCTATATGTTTTTTCTCTTCCCAGCTGCTGGAATCATACATAATTTTATATTCCGTTCCTGGTTTTAGGTTGAATTCATTGCTCCAGGTGCCATCTTTGTTCTTTTGTAGAGAATAAGATTTATCAGCTGGATTCCAGTCATTCATCTCTCCAACCAGATGTACTTCATCCGGTTCTGCTATCCCCACTTCTTCCGGGTCAAAACTTATTGTGACCGGAGAAGTTTCAGATTCTGGTTTTTTCAGCCCTGCATTTTTTTCTGAAATTGTCAATTCCGATTTGATTTGGGCGAAAGTGATGTCTCCGATACCTTTAATCTGTTTTAGCTCCTCTAGATTTTGCAGGTCACCATTTTTCTCTCTATAGTCAACGATATTAGTTGCAGTAACTTCACCAATACCTTTTACCTCTATTAGCTTATCAATACTGGCCTGGTTGATTTCGATCATCTTAAAAACCTCCTAATTTAATCATGTTTCTGTTATAAGACTATACTGTAAAAAATATTATTAATTCAGAAAATTAACAGTTTAGAATATCATAGCACATTAAGTTGCTAACTGCAAATTATTGACTGTAATTATTAATTGAGTGTGGGTTTGCAGGAATTCTGCTGTGCTGGTAGAAGTTTAAATAAAGTAAGAGAAATTAAGATTAAACAAAAATAATTATAGCTAAACTGAATGCTGGCTAATATGGCTGTTTTTTTCTAAAATAATTTAACTGGAGGTATATCTGTGTCTACTCCTATAGGCCGCAATCAAGCGGGAGAACTGATTAGAGTTTATCGCAACAAAAATAGCACCTACAATCTGGAAATTGGCGGGAGCAAGGTGGAGGAATTTACTACAAAGCAGGAGGCTATTAAACAGGCTAAAGTCATGATGTTAAAAAGTTTTATGCCCGGGTTAGATTCAGAAAATGCTCTGCAGATGCTGGAGACAGATGTGATTGTTGATTATGATTTCAGGGTTGAGCGGCCTTCTACTTATCGCCAGAGTTAGGGTGAGATTTTATGCTGGACTTAATTCTCTTTTTGCTGCTGATGCTGCTGGTGGTGCTGTTGTTCATTCTGATTGAAGTTGGTAATATAACCAATAAATTTAAACAAGCTGAAAAATTTGCCGGGGGTAAAGGTACTCGCACAAAACCTTTTTTGATTAATTCTCAGGGTCAGCTGCACAGGATGAGAGAGCATCTGGATAAACATTTTCGGCTTATTGATGATGTAAATTTAAAAAATTACTGTGAATTGAGGGGATTTAGTGGAGGCTGGCAGCCAATTGGCAGTGAGGAAAATAAGTTTACTGGCAGTTTCGATGGGCGGGACCATACAATTGATAATATGTTTATTGAAGGTTCTGACCGGGAATTTGCGGGCTTATTTGCCTGTACCGGTTCAGAGGCGATTTTGCAGAATATAAATTTACAGAATGTGAATGTTAAGGGCCGGAGTCGAATTGCTGGCCTGGTGGGTAAAAACGAGGGGTTGATAAGAAATTGTAAAGTATCAGGACGGATAGAAGGAGAGGAAAAGACAGGAGCAATTGCAGGGGAAAATAAAGGGAAAGTGGAGGATTGTCAGCAGGATGTGATCATTAATTTTTATAAAAAAGATCAGTGTTAAATTTTTTGACATGTGACTTTTTGACTGTAATATAATGCATTAATATAAAATAGTATTGCTAAATATTGCAGCTAACACAATTAAATTTAATCTGGATGGTGAGTTAATTATTGCCCCAATTTATCAACCAGTTAGTTAATAAAAATCATTTGTTTGCCGGTATTAAAAGATCTCTACCAGTTGCTATAGGATATATACCGATAGCTCTGACTTTTGGAGTGGTAGCAAGCTCCATGAATCTATCTGTTTGGGTTGTGTTTATGATGTCGGCGCTGGTGTTTGCCGGGGCCAGCCAATTTGTGGCTATTAATCTTTTGGCCGGTGGTGCAGGTATTTTTGGCATCATAGTCACGACTTTTTTTGTTAATTTACGTCATCTTCTGATGTCGGCCACTACCACGGAAAAACTCAGACATGAGAAAAAAAGCTGGCTGGCGGTCATGGCATTTGGTATAACAGATGAAAGTTTTTCTTTGCTGGCCACTGATTCGCGCGAAAGTTTGCCTCGTTTTTATGTTATAGGATTGATAGCTATACCATATCTGGCATGGATTGGAGGTTCTGCTGCTGGTGCTGTTATAGGAGGCCGAATTCCTGCTTTGCTGGAGTCAAGTATGGAGATAGCTTTATATGCAATGTTCGTGGGACTGCTAATTCCTGAAATTAGAACTTCCAGTTCTAAGGGGCTGGCAGCTCTGGCAGCTGTTGTAATTAGTTCTGTACTTTTATTGCTGCCTGGAGAAATATCTGAAAGCTGGATCATAACCTTTTCCACTTTATTTTCGGCTTTAATTGCCGCCAGTTTTGATGGGGCGGGTGATGCAGATGATAGCAGCTGAATATGTTTTGCTTATTTTGGGTATGGCTCTGGTAACATATATTCCCCGGATGCTTCCCCTGGTAGTTTTGGCCGATCTTGAACTATCTGATTTTTGGCGCAGATTTTTAAAATTCATCCCCCCTGCTGCCTTAAGTGCTTTGATATTTCCGGGGATACTTTCGGCCACTGAATCCAGTGGAACCGCGATTTTGGGTGGAATTGTGGCTGCCATTATGGCTTATCATAAATTTAATTTACTAATTATCGTGCTGGCTGCGATCATTTCGGTCTTTATGGCTCAGGTTATTTTCTTATAAACACATTTCAGGAGAAATTAGAGAAGTAGAAGGAGGTTATTATGATAAACTGGAACCAGGAAACTTTGCATAAATTTAACGATACTTTGGGCTCTGATGCTCCCACCCCGGGGGGAGGAGCAGCGGCGGCAGTTGTTTCCAGTATCAGTGCCGCTCTTTTACTTATGGTCGTTAGTTTATCAGATAATGATGAAAGGTTAGAGAAAATTGAGCAAATGTTATCTGAATATCTGGATGGTTCTTATCAGTTAATTGATGCTGATTGTGAGGGTTTTGCAGAGGTTATGAAAGCCTATAAGTTATCAACAGAAACATCAGAGGAAAAGAAAAACAGAAGTAATGAAATAGAAAAGGCTTTGAAGCAGGCCAGCCTTCCTCCGGAAAATTTGATGGAGCTATCCCTTGAGATTTTAACCCTGGCCAATGATCTGGCGAAGGAAGGCAACGAAAATGCCTGGACTGAAACTATTATTGCTGGTAATTTTGCCTATTCTGCGGTGAAAGCCTCTTATTACAATATAATAATAAATATATGTGATATAGAGGATGAGGATTTCAATGCAGAAAAGATTGATGCTGCACGCAGATATCTGCTGTTAGCAGAACAACAGCTGGAGGAGTTAGAACAGTATTTGCAGGAAGAGGTTATTGACTGCCGATTTCTTCCCTGAGATGTAGGCCGGTGATATAAAAGTTAGAGAGGCTGGTATACAAATGGCCGGCAAAAATCAGCTGGCTAGCTTAGGTTGCTGAATTAACCAGCAGGAAGTTTTGGGAGAAGTCAGACGATTAAGGCATTTAGGAAAACGGAAAAAGGTATTGACACAGGAG
>CAZVMQ010000024.1:0-25131 GCA_964628755.1 uncultured Halanaerobiaceae bacterium | reverse complement strand
CCCCGGCTCAGGATGTGCCGGGCTGAGCGCAAGCTCAGGGAAGAGCTTTCGCGAAGGAAGCACTATTTTTTGGCCGAAAACTAAACCTAAACACAGGAAAAATTTCCTGGTGAACAGAGCCTTATAGCTTTCAATTATATGCATTACGAAAATGACTGAAACTATATTCAACCAGCTGATATGGAGAGGTTCCTTAATTATTATCTGTTTCAGACAGAAGATGCTGTGAATGATAATTTTGTAAGTTAGCCCGCTTTTCACTACATCCCGGGAATTTCCCGGCCAAAATATGGGTTCAATCACTACCTGCCCTGGTCTACTTTACCTGCCGGGGCAGGTGTTTATAGTATATCTATGGTGTTATATTATAATATTTGACCTGATCTGTTCTTTTACCTGGTGAAAAACTTTGCTTTAAACTGAGGTGAAATATTTTGTGAATTCATTATTTAAAAAGAACAAATTTTTAGGATTTGCTCTATTTTTCTCTTTATTATTTTTGTGTTTTTCAATATTCACAATTTTTATGACCGGGCAGGTGTTTGCGGCTAACTGGCAGACTCTGGAAACCGATAATTTTTATGTACATTATCCCCTGCAGCTAGAAGATGAGGCGGTTAAATCAGCTGAAATCGCTGAAGAAGTTCATGAAGAGCTAATACAGTACTATCAATATGAAAAACAGGACAAAACTCATTTAATTGTCAAAGATGATTCCGATATAGCTGCCGGCGTAACTACTCCTTATCTGCTGGACTCTATTGAGATAAACTTGAGCCATCCTCTGCGCCGGGAATTTGGCAGCAGTTTTGCAAGCTGGCTAAAAGTTTTGATTGCTCATGAGTATGCTCATGTCCTTCACCTTAATCTTCGAGCTGGAGGTTCGGAAGCTATTAGAAGAATATTTGGCAGGGTGCCTGGTTATACATATCCCAATATGTTTCAGCCCTACTGGATGCTGGAAGGATATGCTATAATGGCAGAGTCCATGCTTACTGAAGGTGGAAGAGCTGACGACTCTGTTTATGATATGTATATGAGAACTTCCTTTAATGAAGATGCACTCTATCATTTTGATCAGATTCAGGGTCAATATAATTTGGAGTCCTGGCCGCCGGGAGGTCAATCGGTTTATATTTACGGTGCTGCTATATTTGATTATCTGGTGGAGGAATATGGCAAAGAAAATTTAATAGAAGTGAGTAATAAATATTCTGAAAATCCCGGGAGGGGCATTAGTTCAGCCTTTGAGGCTGTTTACGAACAAAATGTAACAGAGCTTTATGAAGAATGGTTGCAGAGGCAGGAAGAAGAGTATCGAGCCCGGACTGAGAGCCTCAAGGAACAGGGAATAATAGCAGGTTATCATCTAACTGAAGTGGGACATCAGGTTCATCAACCTTCTCTCATCCCCGGCGAAGAAAATATTATATATTATCATACCGGCAATAAATTCCCCGGTCTGCGAATATACGATCTAGAAACAGAAAGGGATTATACCTTAACAACGGGCATAATGGCTTCTACGGGCTTTAGTTTTGATTCTGCAGGCAATCTTATTTTTTCTCAATTAAATCAATATGACCATGAACGCCGCTATTTTGATCTCTATAAATATGATTTTGAACAGGAAGACATCATTCAGTTAACGGAGGGAGCCAGAGCTCACAGTCCCGTTGTTACTGCTGAGGATGAAGTCATATATATAACCCGGGACGCTGGCGACACCAAAATTGTTAAAAATGAAGAACTGCTGACAGAAAATAATAGTTCGAAACAGGCTCAGGAAGAAGTTTTACTGGCAGGAATAGAAGGAGAGCAATTTTTGTATCTTTCTCTGTCACCTGATGATGAAAGCTTAGCTCTGGTTAGCTGGCAGCCAGGCGGTTATCAGGACCTTTTTCTATATGATATTGTCCAGGAAGGACGCGAGCGAATTACCCGGGGAAAGGAAACGGTTATTTCACCTTCCTGGAATGAAACTGGTGAGAAAATTGTTTTTAGCGCTGATTATGATGGAATTTATAACGCTTATTATTATAAAAAAAGCAGTGAAGAAATTTTCCGCATTACCAATGAAATCACCGGTGCATTTGACCCCATAATTATAAATGATAACGGTGATGAAGATGGATGGCAGGAATCTTCTTTAGTTTACACAGGGTATTCTTCCCGGGGTTATGATCTTTATCAGATGCCAGTGGCGGATTCACTGGATGAGATTACAGCTGATTTGAAAAATGGAAGAGTAGAGCTAGAGACTTCTGCTTCTGTCCTGGAGGACGATGACGCCAGCCCGGATAGCCTTTTTCTGGATGAGCAAAGCGGAGAAGAAAGAGCTGGTAGAGATTATAATGTAATGGAACATATTTATCCCCGGTATTTTTTCCCCAGTTTATTTTTTAGCACCGGTGGTGGTTATGCGGGTATTACCTTTGGTGGCCGTGACCCTCGTAATGTTGTACACTATCGGTCAACCATTGAATATGATGGCTGGGATTTCAACTACCCTATAAGTTATGACTGGAATTTGGAACTGGATTTAGGTAGATTTGATCTGTTACAGCAAAGCAGCCGTGAGGCTGGCAGAAAAACCCGGGGGACCAATTATTATTACCAGGATGAGCATAATCTGCAGTTTCTTTTTCCGCTCTGGCAGGATATATTTTCTCAATTGCGTCTGGGCGGAGGAGCTGGCTACCTGAGAAGAAACATCAGAGATGGTGGTCTGGAGGAAATTTATCAGCTTTACGGAATAGTGGATTATCTCAGTCAGAGAGGGGAAGATGAAGTTGTGAACACCCGTAATTTATCTCTGGATTTGGGGTCAATTTACCATATGCGAGAACAGTACCTGTTCGGTCAATTTAATTGGCGGGAATTTTGGGAGATTACCGGCAGTCACTCCTTATCCTTGAGGGCTGGCCTGGCCTGGACAGAACTGGAAAGAGGTTTTGAGATGGGGGGGCTGTTTGGCCAGTATCCGGTTAGAGGGTATAGAGAAAGATTTGCAGGCAGTCAATTGTATTATTTGCGGGGAGAATATAGATATCCTTTCTGGAAAATCAAACGTGGAATCGGCACTTCGCCAATATTTTTCGATAAAGTGAGTGCTGCTTTATTCCTGGAGGGAGGTGAAATCCGGGGTGAAGAAACAGAGCAATCACTGGTTGGTTTTGGTGGGGAGTTAACTTTAGATATGGAAGCTTCTTATGGTAGAATGCCGGTTCAGCTTAATATAGGACTGGCAGGCAATATTGATGAGCCCGGTATGAGGTTTTATATTTCTCCCGGATTAACATTTTGAGATTGTGATCTAACTTGAATGTTAATTTACAATTTTATTCTAATCTCCTCCTGCGGATTGCTTTTTTATATACAGTTAAATATTTGACATTATATCTATATATTGATAAAATTAAAATACGAAAAAGAAAATATGTTATACCGGTAATAACTTAAAGGAGGGGGAGAGAATGGGAACAAAAAATCGGCAAAAAGAAAAAGTACTCCATACATTTTTTCGTAAGCTAATTGAAGAATTATTGAATAAGTTTACTTCTGAAGCCATTGAAATGGACTTGAGTCTTCAGGAACATTATATAATAGAGGTACTGGGCAGAAATGAGCAGATGACTATCTCTAATCTGGCTGACAGAGTTTCCGCACCTCTGACTACAATTTCCAGCACTCTTGACAGATTGTATGATCAGGGATTTGTAGAAAGAGAAAGGTCCCAGGAAGACCGCCGGGTTGTTGAAGTCAGTCTTTCTGATAAGGGCCGGGAATTTTTCCGGGCCAATCAGCAGGAAACCCGGGAACTTGTGGATAATTTTCTTTCCCGGCTTTCGGAAGAAGAGCGGGAAGACCTTTACCGCATTTTGAGTAAAATGGACTGGGAAGACTGATATTTTCGCTTTTCAACCAGGCATTGTTGGGGAAATAAGACTTTCTGCAAAGGAGGATTCTTATGTCATCTAAATTCGATATAGTAAAGAAAATGGCTGCTGAAAAGGCAGTAGAAACAGGACTGAAATATATAAGACAGGATCCCAAAGAAAATTTTTCTAACCTGCTTTCTATAGCAAAAAAGTTGACTCAGGAGGAAACTTACCTTGCCGGTCTGGAAAAAATCGAGAAGATGGCTGAAGAAAGCGATCTTATAGATAACTATATTGAGCGGGCCACAAATTTAGCGTCAAATTATCAGGAAAATTTGGCTAAAACATTTCTGGTGAATTCTACGCTTCTCGGCACTTCCTACCGCAAGGAAAAAAGCAAAGAATTAGGTGCCTCTGTTCCTTACACTATTCTTCTTGACCCCACCAGTGCCTGCAATCTAAACTGTGAGGGCTGCTGGGCTGGAAAATATGAAGAATCGGAAAAACTGTCTTTTCAGGAAATAGATAGAATTATTACTGAAGCCAAAGAACTGGGAATTTATTTCTTTGTCCTTTCGGGCGGCGAACCTACCATGTATCCCCGGCTTTTTGACATATTTGAGGAGCATCCAGACTGCGTATTTATGATGTATACTAATGGTACTCTGATAGATGAGGAAATGGCTGATAAAATGGCCGAGGTGGGAAATGTCAGCCCCACATTAAGTCTGGAGGGATTTGCGGAAGAAACTGATGACCGCAGAGGGCACGGCACTTTTGGCAAGATTGAAAAAGCCATGGAGTTATTAAAAGAGAGAGGTATTTTATTTGGCACCAGTTTTACGGTGACCAGAGAAAACTGCCATCTTTTGACTGATGATAGCAAATTTGTGGAAGCTCTCATAGATAGAGGGGCTTTTTATACCTGGTTGTTCCACTATATACCAATTGGTAGTGATCCTGATCCCGAACTTATGATTACACCAGAACAGCGTTCAGAGCTGGTAGAAAAAATTCCTCAGCTGCGCAAGAAATATCCTCTGTTTATCGTTGATTTCTGGAATGATGGTCACTTTACCGAAGGATGTATTGCAGGTGGTCAGCGTTATTTTCACATAAATGCCAGTGGAGATGTAGAGCCCTGTGCTTTTGTACATTTCGCGGTGGACAATATTAAAGGTAAATCTTTAACTGAAGTTTTACAAAATCCTCTGTTTATGGAGTACCAAAAACGCACTCCTTTTAATGAGAATTTATATCGCCCCTGCCCCATCATAGATAATCCCGAAGCTTTACAGGATATGGTGGAAGAAACCGGGGCAGAGCCCACCCACGAAGGAGCAGACAATATATTCGCAGAACCTGTAGCTTCCAATCTTAAACAGAAAGCTCAAAACTGGGGAGAAGTTTCCCGGCCTTTGCATTATAATAGGCACTGTCATAAAAAAGTGGAAGATAGTGAGCTGGAAGATCAGCTTTCAGAGGAGCTGGAAAAATCTCAGCCTGAGACTGCAATAAAGAATAGGAATTAACCTGTAATTATCCCGGGTTTGAAAGTATATGCAGGTCAGAAAGAAGGGGAATTATGAGTTTTCAAATTGCTAATCTACCTTCAGTTGCTTACAAATCAAAACTGCTTGCGGGCTGGTTAGGCCTGATTTTGCTCATGACCCTGGCTTTTGCTTCAGGTCAGCTTCAGGCTCAAACTTTTTATGAAGGAGAAAATTTTAGCCTGGAAATCCCCCAAAATTGGGAGATTTACGAACAGCAGAGCGAAGGGGATATTCAAGAATTTATTTTTCTGGTGCCAGAAGAAGTGGAAGAGGTCGAGCTGGAGAAACCAGGTTTTGCTGCTAATGTCAATGTAGCAGTGGAAGAGCTTACAGAAGGCTTCACGCTGGAAGAATATGTTGATATCGTTCTGCTGCAGCTGGAGTCCAGCCTTTCCGAATTTGAGAAAATAAGTCGCAGGGAAGTTTTACTGGCGGGGGAGCCGGGCATAAGTATAAAATACTCGGGAATTACTGCTGCGGACGAGGAACTTATCTGGCAGGAATGGATAACTATAAAAAATGATTTTGCCTACGTTATAGCCTATACTGCCCGCCAGGAGGATTTTTCTGATCATCAATCTGAAATTGATCATATTTTAACTACATTTTCTCTGGTAACTGAGTTTTAGTTTGATTTTATTTGTTGCTTAACTCAATATAATTTTTTTACTCAATATAATGATCGATAATTATAGGTTAAGAGCCATATTTTTTGAACTTCGATTTGCGCTCATTTAATATTCATGGTAAACTTAATAAACAACAGTGAAATTTATTGAGTGAATTACAATAACTGCTAAGACGGGGAGCAGTAATCATCGTCAGGTTCTTTAAGAGAGGAGAATTCCAGGCTGAAAAATTCTCCAGGCAGCCGGATGATGAAGTCGCCCCTGAGCTGCTATCGTCAGAGTTTATTTTATAAACAGTTAGCGATAGCCGGTGGGAAACCGTTAGCTTTCCTGGAGAGTCAGCCGTTCTCTGGCTGGAAATCAGGTGGTACCGCGAAATTCCCTTTCGTCCTGCATGGATGGAAGGGCTTTTTTATTTGGGTAGATATAAGACTGGTTGGCTGGTTAATTGAGAGCAGTTTGCTCCACCATTTAACCTATTTTACCTATCAGAACCTTTACTTGCTTTTCTCCTGGTTTACCGGCTGTGGTCTTTGAGCTTTTTTGAGCGAATTTACAGAAAATATTATCACCAAAGGAGTGATGGATTCATGTCTGAACAACTACCGAAAAATTATAAGCCAGAAGAAGTTGAACAGAAATGGTACCAGCACTGGGAGGAAGAGGGGTATTTTTCACCTGAGCCCGATGAAAGTGAAGAGCCTTTTGCAATTATGATGCCCCCACCCAATGTCACGGGGGAGCTGCATCTGGGGCATGCCCTGGACAGCACCCTTCAGGATATCATTATCCGCTGGCGAAGAATGCAGGGCTATAATTCCCTGTGGCTGCCTGGTACTGATCATGCCAGCATTGCCACGGAGGTTAAGGTGGTCAATCAGATCAGGGAAGAGGGGTTAAGTAAAGAGGAAATTGGCCGCGAAGGTTTTCTGGAAAAAGCCTGGGAATGGAAAGAAAAATACGGGGGAAAAATATCCGAGCAAATCCGCACTCTGGGGGCTTCCTGTGACTGGTCTCGCGAAAGATTTACCATGGATGAAGGTTGCTCTAAAGCTGTAAGAGAAGCTTTTGTTAAGTTGTACGAAGATGACTTAATTTATCGAGGAGATTATATTGTCAACTGGTGTCCCAGCTGTGAAACTTCTCTTTCGGATCTGGAGGTAGAGCATGAAGATGAACATATGGGCAAACTTTATTATATTAAATATCCTTTCCAGGAGGAAGAGGGTTATATAACCGTGGCTACTACCAGACCTGAAACTATGCTGGGAGATACCGCTGTAGCAGTAGATCCCGATGATGAGAGATATCAGCATCTGGTAGGAAAAACTGTTATTCTGCCCTTAATGGAGAGGCCTATTCCTATAATAGAAGATGAATTTGTAGATAGCGATTTTGGTACAGGTATGGTCAAGGTAACCCCCGCTCATGACCCCAATGACTTTGAAATTGGCGAGCGTAACGACCTGGAGAAAATTCAGGTGATAGATTTTCAGGGTAATATGAGTGAGGAAGCCGGAAATTACGAGGGCTTAAGCAGAGAAGAGTGCAGGGAAAAAGTTGTGGAGGATCTTAAAGAAGCGGACTTGCTGGAAAAAGTGGAAGAACATGAACATTCTCCCGGCCAGTGTTATCGCTGTGATGAAATCGTAGAACCTATGATTTCCAAACAGTGGTTCGTAGAAATGGAGCCGCTGGCTGAACCGGCAATTGAGGCGGTTAAAGAAGATGATGTTAATTTTGTACCCGAGCGGTTTACCAGAGTTTATCTGAACTGGATGGAAAATATCGAGGACTGGTGTATATCGCGGCAGCTGTGGTGGGGCCACCGAATACCGGTCTGGTACTGTCAGGATTGTGGAGCTGAAAATGTTTCTCGTGAAGACCTCACCACCTGTCAGGAGTGCGGTAGCGAAAACTTAGAGCAGGAAGAAGATGTGCTCGATACCTGGTTTTCCTCGGCGCTCTGGCCGTTTTCTACTCTGGGCTGGCCTGAAGAAACCGCAGACCTGGAGTATTTTTATCCCACCGATGTACTGGTAACCGGGAGAGATATAATCTTTTTCTGGGTGGCCAGGATGATTTTCATGGGCCTTTACTGCATGGATGAAGTTCCCTTTTCTGATGTTTATGTACACGGGCTGATTCTAGCCAGCGATGGCAGAAAAATGAGTAAATCTCTGGGAACCGGGGTGGATCCCCTTGATGTCATCGAAGACTACGGTTCTGATATTTTGAGGTTTATGCTGATTACTGGCTCTACTCCTGGCAATGATCGGCGTTTCCGCGAGGAACGGCTGGAAGCAAGTCGAAATTTTGCCAACAAGATCTGGAATGCCTCCCGCTTTATGCTGATGAATCTGGATGAGGACACACCAGGAAAACTGCCTGAAAACCCGGAAGATATGAGTTTTGCTTCCCGCTGGATGGTTGACCGTTTTAATGAAATAGTGGAAGAGATTAATGCCAATATGGAAAAATATCTTTTTGGGGAAGTAAGCCAGACTCTGTATGACTTTATCTGGGGGGAATTCTGTGACTGGTATCTGGAATTGATCAAACCTCATTTATACAATTCTGATGATGAGCATGAACAGGATGTAAATCTGCAGACAGCTCAATATCTGCTGGGAGAAATCCTGAAACTGCTGCACCCGGTTATGCCTTTCATAACAGAGGAAATATGGCACAAACTGCCCGGCAGTGAAGGTAGTATTATGCTGCAGGATTGGCCGCAGCAAAAAGAAAAGTATGAGGATAAAAAAGCGGCAGAAGATATGGAAATACTGCAGCAAGTAATCAGGTCTATCCGCAATGTCCGCAACGAAATGAAGGTTGACCCTGGACGAAAAATAACTACCATGTTTTCAGCCGGCAGTGAAGCTCAGGAAATTTTGCGCTCCGGACAACAATACATTGAAGAATTAGCCGGGGTAGAGAAGATGGAGATATCCCGGGAGTTTGCTTCCCGGCCGGACAAAGCCGCTACGGCAGTTGTTCGCGACATTGAGATAATTTTACCTTTAGCAGAGATGGTTGATATTGAAGAGGAAATTGCCAGACTGAAAAAAGATAAAAAAGAAGTGCAGTCTGAGATCGAGAGAGCTCAGGGCAAACTGGATAATGAGGATTTTGTTAATAAGGCCCCGGCTGAAATTGTTCAGGAAGAGCGCGATAAACTGGAAGAATATAAACAGGAGCTCAGGCAGATAGAGGAAAGAATTGAAGAATTACAATGATAAAAATATGTTCAAAAATTCTGTAAAGGAATTTTGCTCTGTTTCAAGAAATATTATATTAGAGCTGCGGCAGATAGATAATTTATTCGGAGGTGAATTTCTTGGAGTTAGAACTGGAAAGAGTTGATGATATTATAGAAAAGAATACCAAAAATTCCAGCAGCAAATCTCCTCTGATCCCTGTACTGCAGGATATTCAGACAACATTTGGCTGGCTACCCGATGAGGCGATGAGAAGAGCTTCAGATCAGCTGGGTGTGTCTCTGGCCAAGCTTTCAGGGATTGCTTCTTTTTACAATGAATTTAGGCTAAAGCCCCTGGGAGAAAATCACATTGTAGTCTGTACAGGTACTGCCTGTCATGTCAGAGGGGCACCTATGCTGGTTTCAGAACTGGAAAGAAATCTGGATATTGAAGTAGGTGAAGTAACTTCCGATCAAAAGTTTTCTTTAGAAACTGCTAGATGTGTTGGTTCCTGTGCAGTTGCCCCCGTAATCTTAGTAAATGGAGAGTTCTATGGTAATATGACCAAAAAGAAAATATCTGAATTAATTGAGGAACTGGAGTGAGGAGGCAAACAATGTCTAAAATAAGGTCCCCGGAAGATTTAGAAAAATTTCAGAAACAAATTAAAGAAAAACAGGAAAAAGTGGAAACCTTTATAACCATGTGTGGGGGCACAGGCTGTAAAGGTTCTGGTTGTGATGATGTGATTGAAGAGCTGCAAGAAAAAATTTCGGAAAAAGGGCTTGAAGATAAAGTTAGTATGAAAGCTACTGGCTGTCAGGGCTTTTGCGAAAAAGGTCCTCTGATGGTAATAAGGCCGGAAGGTAATTTTTACTGCAATATTGAGCCCGAGGATGTTGAAGAAATACTGGAAAAGACCATTATAAATGGAGAGGCCATTGAACGTCTGGAATACACTGAACCTAATACCGGCGAAAATATAATTAAAGAAAAAGATATACCTTTTTATCAAAACCAGGAACGGACAGTTTTTAAAAACAATGGCTTTATTTCTCCCACCTCAATTGAAGATTATTTTTCTGTAGATGGATATCAGGGTCTGGCAGAGGCACTTTATGATATGTCGCGAGAAGAGGTGGTCGAAGAAGTCTCCCGTTCGGGTTTGCGTGGACGTGGTGGAGCCGGTTTCCCCACCGGGAAAAAATGGGAGTTTACTTATGAACAGGAATCCACACCAAAATATTTGATTTGCAATTCTGACGAAGGGGATCCAGGAGCCTATATGGATAGAAGCCTTCTGGAAGGTAACCCTCATTTAGTGCTGGAGGGGATGATGATATCTGCTTATGCAGTCGGAGCAGCCAAAGGGTTTATTTATGTGCGGACTGAGTATCCGCTGGCAGTAAAACATATAAAAGAAGCTATAGCTGAAGCGAAGGAATGGGGACTATTAGGTGAAAATATTTTAGGTACAGATTTTGATTTCGAAGTAGAAATAATGGAAGGAGCAGGTGCTTTTGTTTGCGGGGAAGAGACAGCTCTGATGGCCTCTATTGAAGGCAAAAGGGGAATGCCCAGCCCCAGGCCTCCTTATCCTGCCCAGAGTGGATTGTGGGGACAGCCTACCAATATTAATAATGTGGAGACCTATGGTAATGTTCCTTTAATTATTAGAAATGGGGCGGACTGGTATAATTCTATTGGAACTGAAAGCAGCAAAGGAACTAAAATTTTTGCGCTTGTGGGTAAGGTGAATAACACCGGTTTAATTGAGGTGCCTATGGGAATTACTCTGGAAGAAATTGTATTTGATCTGGGAGGGGGAATTCCCGGAGACAAAGAAGTAAAAGCAGTACAGACTGGTGGGCCGTCTGGCGGCTGTATTCCCAAAGATATGCTGGATATTTCTGTTGATTTTGATAAATTGGAGGATGTTGGCTCAATGATGGGGTCCGGCGGTCTGGTCGTAATGGATGAAGATACCTGTATGGTGGATGTGGCAAAATTTTTCCTGGATTTCACTCAGGATGAAAGCTGTGGGGAATGTCCCCCCTGTAGAATCGGAACCAGACGTATGCTGGAAATTTTAGAAAAGATAACTTCCGGGCAAGGAGAAGAAGGCGATATAGAACTCCTGCAAAATCTAGGCCAGGAAATCATCGATACCTCTCTCTGTGGTCTGGGACAAACTGCTCCTAATCCGGTCTTGAGTACTATAAGATATTTTCGAGATGAATATGAGGCTCATATTTATGATGAGGCCTGTCCTGCCGGGGTTTGCCAGGACTTAATTTACTATCATGTAATAGCAGATGAATGTCAGTCATGTGATCGCTGTCGACAAATTTGTCCTGTAGATGCCATAGAAGGTGAGCCGGGAGAAGATCCTTATAAAATTTATGATGAACCCTGTATAAGATGTGGCAACTGTATTGAAGAATGTCCATTTGACGCTATAGAAGTAGTGCCCGGGCAGAGAGATGAAGAAACTGCAGCCCGGCTCAAAACTTGATAGAAAAGGAGTCTGGTAAAATGGCTGTAATTTCCATAAACGGAAATAAGCATCAGGTTGATGATGATAAAACTATCCTTTCTGCTGCTAGAGAGCTGGGATATGAAATCCCCACTTTATGTCATCATCCTATTTTAAGTAATAGCGGTGTTTGTAGAATATGTTTAATTGAAAATAAAAATTCAGGAGAATTAATGCCTTCCTGTACTACCAAATTGCAAAATGGCATGGAAATTGAAACTAAAAATGATCGGATATACAGAGCCCGAAAAAGTGTACTGGATCTTCTTTTATCTGATCATCCCAACGATTGTATGACCTGCGAAGCAGATGGTAATTGTAAGCTGCAGGATTTAGCTTATGAGTATGGTATCGAAGAACCTGTTTATGGAGGAGCTAAAACTGAGTCCAGATTTACCATCGAGAGTGATAATCCCTTCATAGAACATGACCCTGATAAATGTATTCTCTGTGGCAAATGTGTAAGAGTAGACCAGGAAATCCAGTGTTCTGATGCCATAGAATTTGTTAACCGTGGATTTTCTGGACGTATCGGGGCAGCCCTTAAACAGGATCTGGGCAGTGATGATTCTGATTGTGTTTTCTGCGGGCAATGTGTGGAAATGTGCCCAACGGGAGCTCTGCAGTATAAACCTTCACAGGGTAAGGGCCGTGAATACCAGCTTGAACACACCGAATCCACCTGTGGATATTGTGGAGTGGGATGTAAATTAGACTTTAAAACCACAGATAATGAAGTTGTTGAAGTTGGCTCAATTTACAGAGAAGGCCTGCCCAACCCGGTGGGTGAATCCTGTGTAAAAGGACGATTTGCTTATGATTTTCTTGATGATCCGGAAAGGCTGGAGACCCCTTTAATCAGAGACCCAGAAACCGGTGAGTTAGAGCCGGCTTCCTGGGAAGAAGCTCTGGATTATACTGCCAGTAACTTTTCTCGTATTAAAGATGAACATGGACCTCAGGCTTTAGCTGGTCTTACTTCAGCTCGCTGTACCAATGAAGATAATTTTCTCATGCAGAAATTTATGAGGGCGGTGCTGGGTACACACACAGTTGACCACTGTGCTCGTCTGTGACACTCCTCCACTGTGGCCGGTCTGGCCAAAAGTTTTGGCAGTGGAGCTATGACCAACTCTATTGGAGAAATAGATGAAGTGGATGCTTTCTTTGTTACTGGTTCAAATCCTACTGAGAATCATCCGGTAATAGGCAGTCGAATTAAAAAAGCAGTCCGCAATGGTGCTGATCTTGTGGTCTCTGATCCCCGGCGTATAGAACTGGCTGAAGAAGCGGATCTTTATCTGCAGCCCCGGCCTGGAACCGATATTGCCCTTGTAAACAGCATAATGCATGTAATTTTGGCTGAGGGCTGGGAAGATCGGGAATATATAGAGGAACGGACAGAGAACTTTGCTGAACTGGAAAAAATAGTTAAACAGTATCCCCCGGCTAGAGCTGAAGATATAACCGGAGTGCCGGCAGAAAAGATAAAACAGGCAGCCGAAATATATGGCAAAGCTGATCGTGGTTCAATTATTTACGCTATGGGTATAACCCAGCATGTTTCAGGTACGGGTAATGTTACTTCTCTGGCCTGTATGGCTATGTTAACGGGAAATGTAGGCAGAGAAGGTACAGGAGTTAATCCGTTGCGAGGACAAAGCAATGTACAGGGTGCCTGTGATCTGGGGGGCCTGCCCAATGTATTTCCCGGTTATCAGGATGTTTCTGATAGTGAAATAAGAGAAAAGTTTGCTGACTACTGGGATGTAGAAGGATTTCCAGAAGAACCAGGTTTAACCGTAGTGGAAATATTTCATGCCTGTGAAGATGGTGAGGTCAAGGGTTTATATCTGATGGGAGAAAACCCTGTGATTTCCGATCCCGATCAGAAACATGTGATAAGAGCTCTGGAAAATGCTGAGTTCACCGTTGTTCAGGATATTTTTCTTACCGAAACTGCTGAATATGCAGATGTGGTCTTTCCAGCAGCCTGTTTTGCGGAAAAGGAAGGTACTTTTACCAATTCTGAGCGGCGAATTCAAAAGGTTGAACCTGTGGTAGATGCACCCGGAGAGGCTTTGCCGGACTGGCAGATTATCTGTAAGCTTGCTCAGAAGATGGGATATGATATGGAATATGAAGGACCGGCAGAGATAATGGCAGAGATTGCTGATCTTACCCCCATTTATGGAGGAATATATTATGATAGGCTGGGGGAGCTGGGACTGCAGTGGCCCTGTAAGGACCGAGAGGATCCTGGCACAAAATATTTGCACAAAGGAGAATTTGCCCGCGGTCTCGGTAAATTCCATCCGGCTCATTATTCTCCTCCCGAAGAAGAGATTGGAGAAGAGTTCACTCATATCATGATGACCGGGCGCATGCTTTATCATTATCATACTGGTACTATGACCAGAAGGTCGGAAGCCATAGATGAATTTGAACCGGATAGTTATGTAGAAATAAATGCGGAGGATGCAGAAGAAATGGGAGTTGACAGTGGTGATAGAGTGAAAATTTCTTCTCGCCGGGGATCAATAGAAACTTATGCCAGAGTGGGCGAGACAGTAGCTCCAGGCAATATATTTATGCCTTTTCATTATGCTGAAAGTCCTGCTAACAGACTCACTCATGATAAATTAGATCCCGAAGCAAAAATACCGGAACTGAAGGTAACAGCAGTTAATATTAAAAAAGTCGATTGATATAGTTTTTAACTACCGGGCACCTGGTAAATAAAAGCAATTATCAGCTCATATTTTTCGGGGTCATGGTCAATAAAGTTTTGTATTTTCATCAGGTGCCCGGTGCTAATTACAATTTGAATTTTCGTCTTGAGTTTATGTTGATTAAATGCTCTGCAGGATGATTGTAATTTTTAGTATGGATTTAATTTTCGTAATATTAAATCATAAATGGGGGGTGGTTAATTTTCCTGGTCCAGTTGTTAGTTGTTTAACTGCATAAATCACCTATTTATTGCATACTATTACTAATAAGTTAAATCAAATCAAGATAATACAAAATTTTAATCCTGCAAAGCTAATAGGATAAAAAGTTAAAAAAACTCCTAAAGGGGGAATTATTAATGGCAAATGTTGCAAGAGAAATGGTGGAAAATGCTGGTGTTGATGTTGATAAGCTTCTGGAACTGCTGGTAAAGAATGCTTCGGCGGAACTGACTACCTATTACTATTACACTTCTCTACGGGTTAATCTGGTTGGCCTTGAAGGTGAGGGTGTCAAACCTATAGCCGAACAGGCCAGAATTGAAGACAGAAATCACTTTGAAGCCCTTGTACCCAGGATTTATGAACTTGGCGGCAGTATTCCCAATGATATGAAAGAGTTTCATGATATTTCGGCCTGCCCACCTGCTAAATTGCCTGATAATCCGGAAGATCCAGAAGAAATAATCAAAGTTCTGCTGGAAGCTGAAAGATGCGCAGTAAGGGGTTACACAGAAATTTGCAACATGACCAACGGTAAAGATCATAGAACTTATGATCTGGCTCTGGCGATTTTGCATGAAGAGATCGAACATGAATCATGGTTTGAAGAATTTCTCGGTGAAGGGCCTTCCGGCCACTTCCTGAGAGAAGGCGAAACATCTTCACCTTATGTCACCAAATTCCTCTAAAGAGAAATTCACTCCGGAAGAACTGGCAAAATTTGATGGCAAAGACGGTAATAAATGTTATTTTGCCTACCAGGGAAAAGTTTATGATGTTACTGGCAGTTTTCTCTGGCAGCAGGGACGACATCAGGTTCTGCATAATGCCGGAGAAGATCTGACATCAGCTCTACAGGAAGCTCCTCATGGAGAGGAGTTTATCGAGAAATTCCCTGTAGTTGGTAAATATATAGTAGAGTAAAATATAGAAATTTTGCATTTTGCGGCCCCTGAAACGGGGCCGTTTTTTAATTGCTACCGCGAATATAATTGAATTTAATCTCAAAGAAGTGTGATTTTAATTATAATGGCCGGAATTATATCTTGACAACTATATTCTTTTATTGTAATATAACAATGAAGATAAAGCATTCATATGGTTTATGCAATTGATTGTTTTTCATAAATTGTTGACTAATAATATCAGGAGGTGGAGGAAAATCGAAAATAGAGAAGTTTACGAGGCTAGAGCGGAAGTTGCCAAAGCATTAAGCCATCCCCTGCGTCTACAGATAATTGATATCCTATCAGAACAGGATGATAGTTGTGTTCAGGATTTAACCGAGAAATTACCTGCAAGTCAATCCAGTATTTCCAAGCATCTAAAAATACTCAAGCAGGCAGGCATAATTCGCCGAAGAAAAGAAGGGCTGAAAAACTTTTATTCTTTGCAGGCTCCCTGTGTAACTGGTTTTTTTGATTGTCTGGATGAAGTGCTAAAAATAGATTTTCAGGATAAAAAGGAAAAACTGGACATGTCCTAATTTGTTTTTTGTAATTTTTATAAAAGGTGATATTATTCATATCTATTATTCATTTCTGGGTAGAAGAGGAGGGGCGTGTAATGAGTCGTCGCAATAAAATTATTTTATTTATAGCAGCGTTTTTGGCAATCTATTTTGTTCCTTTTGAAACTGCTCAGATACAGGAGGCTATCAATGAAGGTTTTCTGATGCTGCAGTATTATGTGCAGGAACATGTGCTGTTTTGCCTGATTCCCGCATTTTTTGTGGCTGGAGCAATATGCAACTTTCTTTCTCGCAATGCTATCATCAAATATTTTGGCGCCGGGGCCAATAAAATTCTATCTTATTCTGTGGCCTCTGTTTCCGGAGCAATACTGGCAGTTTGCTCCTGTACAGTTCTGCCGCTTTTTGCCAGCATTTATAAGACAGGAGCAGGCATTGGTCCTGCGACAGCTTTTCTCTATTCCGGACCGGCAATCAATGTGCTGGCTATAGTACTTACAGCCCGAGTGCTGGGCTGGCAGCTGGGGCTGGCCAGAATAGTGGGAGCAGTAATATTTGCCCTGATCATAGGAGTTTTAATGGCTGTTATTTTTCGAGAATCCGAACAGGAAAGACAGAGTGACCTGGTGACAGCGCCTTCTGCCAGAGAAGAAAATCGCTCCGGTCTGCAGAACTTATTTTACTTTATAGTTCTGGTGCTGACTCTTATATTTATGGCCTGGGCTGAACCCGAACAGGCAGAGGGTATCTGGTACCAAATCTTTCAAATTAGATGGTATCTCACCGGGGGCCTCTTACTCATTTTGGCTGTTATGCTGGTGAAATGGTTCAATAAACAGGAGCTCAAAGAATGGCTGGATGAAACCTGGAATTTTACGGAGATGATAGCCCCCCTGCTGTTCATTGGAGTGCTTATTGCCGGCTTTTTGATGGGCCGCCCGGGCACAGAAGCAGGCTTAATTCCAGAGCAATATGTTGCCAATTTTGTGGGAGGCAATTCTATATCCGCGAATTTTATTGCTTCAATTCTGGGAGCATTCATGTATTTTGCCACTTTGACCGAGGTGCCAATACTGGAAGGGCTTATGGGTCTGGGGATGGGTGATGGGCCTGCCCTGGCCCTGTTGCTGGCCGGACCTGCTCTCAGCCTGCCTAATATGCTGGTTATTCACAACGTTTTAGGCACAAAAAAGACTTCGGTGTTCATTGTGCTGGTGGTGATTATGGCCACAGTAAGTGGCATGATATACGGTAATATAGTTTTATAGTCTGCAGTTAATTAAATATGAGCTGATTATAATTACAATTAATCTGGAGGTGATAAAATGAAAGTTGAAGTCATGGGCCCGGGCTGCAAAAATTGTGAAACGCTGGCAAAAAGGACTAAAGAGGCAATTGAAGATTTAGGGCTGGAAGCTGATTTTAAGCATATTGAAGATATGAATGAAATGACAGAAAGAGGAATTGCTCTTTCTCCAGCTTTGTTGGTAGATGATGAGGCAGTAGTAACAGGCGAAGTTCCTTCTGTAGACAAAATTAAAGAAATTTTGAGCAGCCGATAGATAAATAGAAATTCTAAGACAAGAAACTTACAGGTTTTGCCTGATATATTGGGTTAGTTGGGGGGGGTAATGCCCCCCTTAAACATATTTAATAGCAACAGGCATAATTAATTTAGCTTTGAAAGTTATTGTCATAACTCTTGACAAAATAATTATTTTATCTTATCATAAGAGAGCGAATACAATAATGTATCCGCAAATTTAATAATATACAAGCTTTGAAGGGGACAGTAATCTGATCTGCAGCTTACAGAGAGGAAATCAACTGGTGGAAGATTTCTAGCTGCCTCAGACGAATATCACCCCCGAGCTCGTCCGGTGAAATTTATTGCTGGAGAGTAATCGGTCGCGTAAAACCGGCGTTAACGGTATTGAGTGATGGTCAGTTTTACTGCTGACAAACTTATCTGGTGTATTTTTAGTTAATTAGTTAAATTTTGATTTTGCTGACCGTAATTCAGGTGGTAACGCGGTGATTTCAATCGTCCTGAGCCTGTTATAGGCTCGGGTTTTTTTATTTTAATTAAATTCAGAGGTATTTTATCTGCAAAACACAGAAATATAGGAGAGGTGATCAAAACAATGTCAATTTTCCCTGATTTACCGGATAAGAACCCGGGGGAACGAGAGCAGGAGATTGCGAATGAATGGGAAGATATGGACTTGCTGAAAAAATGTGTGGAACAGCGAAAGGATAATGAACCTTACGTATTTTATGAGGGCCCACCCACTGCTAATGGCAGCCCTGGAATTCACCATGTAATTGCCCGAACCTTAAAAGATACTGTCTGCCGCTATCAAACTATGCAGGGTTACATGGTCAGACGCAAAGGGGGCTGGGATACACATGGTTTGCCGGTGGAGATCGAAGTGGAAAAGGAACTGGATCTTAACAGCAAGCAGGAAATTGAAGAATATGGTATTGATGAATTTAATGAAAAGTGCCGGGAATCCGTGTTCAAATATGAAGAAGAATGGCGCGAGATGACTGAACGCATGGGGTATCTTATCGATCTTGATGATCCCTATATCACCCTGGAAAATGATTATATAGAGTCAGTTTGGTGGCTTTTGGATCAGTTTTTCCAGGAAGACTTTATCTATGAAGGCCACAAAATTCTACCCTATTGTGCCCGCTGTGGTACAGGTCTGGCTTCACATGAGGTAGCTCAGGGCTACGAAGAAATTACCAGCAACAGTGTATATGTCCGCATCAAACGCAAAGATAAAGATGAGTATTTTCTCATCTGGACCACCACTCCCTGGACCCTGGCTGCCAATGTCACTCTGACAGTTCATCCGGAAAAAACCTATGTAAAAGCTCGCTATCAGGGTGATATCTATTATATAGAAAAAAATAGAGCAGAAGAAGTTTTTGTTGAGGATTACGAAATAGTAGATGAAGTTCAGGGAAAAGAGCTAGAAGGTATTGAATATGAGCAGTTAATGCCTTTCGTAGAAGTAAAGTCCGACAAAGAAGCTTTTTATGTTACCCTGGGTGATTATGTCACTGCCGAGGAAGGCACAGGTATAGTGCATAGTGCTCCGGCTTTCGGGGAGGAGGATTATAAAACCGGGCGAAAATATGACCTGCCGGTTCTGCAGCCCGTCAATGAAGATGGTAAATATACCACTACTCCCTGGGAAGGTCAGTTTGTCATGGATGCCAATGAAGATATCGTGGAATGGCTGATTGAAAATGATAAGCTGGTCAGATCACAAAAAGTTGATCATAATTATCCTCACTGCTGGCGCTGTGATACTCCGCTGCTCTATTATGCCCGCGGCAGCTGGTATATAGAAATGACCCGGATTAAAGACAGATTAATTGAGAACAATGATGGAGTTGAATGGTACCCTGATTTTGTTGGTGAAAAGAGGTTTGGCAACTGGCTGGCTAACCTAAAAGATTGGGCTATTTCCCGCAACCGGTACTGGGGAACCCCCTTAAATATCTGGCGCTGTGATTGTGGTGAGCTTTCTTCTGTAGGGTCAGTAGCAGAATTAAAAGAAAGAGCTATCGGTGAGGTGCCGGATGATCTGGAACTACATCGTCCCTATGTGGATGAGGTCAAAATAGAATGTCCAGAATGTCAAGGAGAAATGGAAAGGGTAGAGGAAGTCATCGACTGCTGGTTTGACAGTGGGTCTATGCCTTTTGCTCAGTATCATTATCCTTTTGAAAATGAAGATTTATTTGAAGAGCAGTTTCCCGCTGATTTTATCTGCGAGGGGATTGATCAAACCCGGGGCTGGTTTTACTCTCTGATCGCAATATCTTCCTTTATTACCGGGGAAGCTCCCTATGAGAGAGTTCTGGTAAATGATCTTATTCTTGATGCAGAGGGCAAAAAAATGTCCAAGTCGCGCGGCAATACTGTCGACCCCTTCAATATGTTCGATAAATATGGTGCTGACGTGCTGCGCTGGTATCTGCTGCAGGTTTCTCCACCCTGGACACCGACTAAATTTGACGAAGAAGGAATGCATGAGATCGACAGTAAATTTTATCGAACTCTCAAAAACGTATATTATTTCTTTAAATTGTATGCCAATACTGATGAAGTCGACCCCCGGGAGTTTTCCGTGGATTTGGAGGATAGAAACCGGATAGACCGCTGGGTACTTTCCCGCTTTCACAGCACTGTGCAGGAAGCCGAAAATAATATGGAAGAATATCATTTGACAAATGCGGTCAGAGAAATTCAGGATTTCATAGATGAAGATCTTTCCAACTGGTTCATCAGGCGCTGCCGGCGCCGGTTCTGGGCCGATGAACTCGATAGAGATAAAAAATCTGTTTACCAGACAACTTTTGAGGTGCTGGAAGGTCTGGCCCGCTTAATCGCGCCTTTTGCACCCTTTATTTCTGAAGATATTTATCGTAGCTTAACCGGCGAGGAATCTGTACATTTGCAGGATTATCCCCAGGCTGACACAGATAAAATAGACAGCGCTCTAGAAGATAAAATGGGCCTGGTAAGAGACCTGGTAACTATGGGTCGCGCTGCCCGGGAAGCGGAGGAATTGAAAGTTAGACAGCCGATATCCCGGGTGCTGGTGTCTGCTGAATATGAGGATAAAATTGCTGATTTAGTTCCCCTGCTTAAAGATGAGCTTAATGTCAAGGAAGTACAGTTTACTTCTGATCCCGGTCAATTTATGGAATACGAGGTGAAACCTAATTTTGAGGTGGTAGGACCTCAACTGCGGGACAAAGTAAAACTATTTGCCAGTAAACTCGCGGAGCTGAACGCGGCTGAGACTGCTAAAAAACTGGAAGCCGGTGAGGAACTGAGTGTTGATCTTGAGGGCGAGGAATTTACCTTCACCGAGGAAGAAGTTATGATCAATATCAGCAGCAAGGAAGGTTATTCTATTGGTATGGAAGATAATGAATTTATTATACTGGAAACAGAGCTTACCGAAAAATTGAAAGCAGAAGGATATGCCAGGGAATTTATCTCCCGTGTACAGAATCTGCGAAAAGAACATGACTTTGATGTTCTGGATCGGATAAGAATCACATTTGACAGTGAGAAAGAAATTGAGAAGGCAGTAGATGAATTTTATGATTATATCAGTGAGGAAACTCTGGCTGATGAAATAAAATCGGTTGATAATTTAGTAGAAGGCCAGGAATTCGAACTGAATGGGGTTCCTGCCAGCATAAAAGTAGAGCGTTTATCACAGTAAATTTGCCGAATAAATTATATCACAGCTAGCATATTTAATTCAGGGCAGAAATAGGTTATCAATTTTAATTGATATTTCCTGTTTCTGCCTTAAATTTTCTCTCTAATTTTCTCTCTGTTGAAAATATGTAAATTATATAGCTTTAGTTTTGGCAAAATAAATTGTATAATTGATTCAGGGTTTATCATGAAACATAAATTTTTTATTCAATGCGATATGGAAAGGGGGAAATAATTTATGGATTGGCAGTTCATAGTTTCCAGAATACAGCATTACGGCTTTAATCTGATTCTGGCTCTGATAGTTTTTGCAATAGGCTGGTTTGTGATTAAAGGTGTATTGAGTTTAATCAGACGGACCATGAAAAATAAGGTTGATCCCACTCTGGCCGGCTTTGTCAACTCGGTTTTGAAGGTTCTCTTGATTGTGCTGCTGGCTATTACCGCCGCCGGTACAGCCGGGATTGAAATGACATCATTTGTAGCTATCCTGGGGGCAGCCAGTTTTGCTGCCGGTCTGGCATTGCAGGGAAGCCTCTCCAATTTCGCAGGAGGAGTGCTTCTGCTTTTATTCCGCCCGTTTGAGGTGGGAGATTTTATCGAAACAGGCTCAGAATGGGGGACAGTAAAACAAATTCAGATGCTCTATACAATAATACATACCCCGCACAATAAGAAGCTTTATATACCCAACGGCACTCTGGCCAATCAGAATATCATAAATTATTCTGCTACTGATACCCGCAGGTTAGATATGCAGTTTGGCATAGGCTATGATGATGACTTTGAGAAAGCGAAGGAAGTTATATGGGAAATTATAGAGGATTGCGACAAAATTTTATCCGATCCTGCTGCTACAGTTAGAGTGGGAGAACATGCAGGCAGCTCAGTAGAAATATTTACCCGGGTCTGGATTGAGCCCGGTGATTACTGGGAAGTCTATTATCATATGCATGAAGAGGTTAAGCGCAGATTTGATGAAGAGAATATAGAAATTCCCTATCCTCAGACTGATGTTCATTTTGACTCTGAAGTAGCGGAAGGGATTTCCCAAAAATGACCAAAAAGCAGCAAAAAACCGGGGCAGACTCTCCTGGCGGAGAGAGCCCCGGTTGAGATATTTATAAGTAAATCTACTGCTCGACTGCTCAACTGGCGGCTGCTAATATTCTCAACCTGCTTTGCCCCAGTAAAAATTTGCAGCTATTTACGGGCAAATTTGAAACTTCCAAAATCTTTGCGAGGAATGAATCCCCCCTTACCTGTCGTTTTACTTACATTTTGCTGCCAGTCTTCTTGACTGCTGGCTTCTCGGTTTTGTTCGGACATTGTTAACCCCCTTTCTACTTAAAATAATTATAGAGCATTTTGTTTCTTGCATTTTACAGACAGGCTACTCTTTAATGTGTTACTATAAAAATATATCAAACCGGCGCAAATTTTGCAAGGATTAATTTCTGGAGGTGAAATAAAAATGGAAATTTTGTTTAGTGAAAGCTGGAATCCTTACCTGGTAGGGGTCGGTATAGGTATTTTGAGCTGGCTGTCTTTTTTGATTTCCCGTAAAGCCCTGGGTACATCCACCACTTTTGCTCGCACATCCGGTATGATCTGGGAAAAATATGATAAAGATCAGGTGGCTGAAATGAAATACTATCAAAAATACCTGCCGCAGATTGACTGGCAGTGGATGCTGGTGCTGGGAATCATCATAGGAAGCTTCATATCTGCTTCCCTTTCAGGTACATTTTCTCTGACATTTAGACCACCAACTGAATTTACTTCTATTTTAAATCAAACAATTACCGGTAGAGTTTTTTCAGCCCTGCTGGGGGGAATGTTAATTGGCTTTGGCGCCCGCTGGGCAGGGGGTTGTACCAGTGGTCATGGCATTAGCGGTACCCTGCAGCTGAGTATCAGCAGCTGGCTGGCAGCTATCTGCTTTTTCATAGGCGGCATTCTCACAGCACTTTTATTATACTAAAAAATTGTCCCCAAAGACTTAATCTTAAATTATATAAAGCTCAGCTTACTTTAAATTTTTAATTTTTCTGTTAAAGTTTTACTTTCCGACAATAAACTGAGTCTACTTTGTGAAAGCTATTCCCGGAGCTTATGCTCAGAACGGCATATTTTAAGCCGGGAATACAATATTCCACCATAAATCTAACCCGGACTTCGAAAAGCTTCCGGTTTCAAGTCGCCTCATATCTTCCAGTTAATGGAGATAGATGGCTATAGTTTCCCAAAATATAGGATTAATGTTTGCTGTCATATCAAAGATACATTTAACTAAATTTGCTATAAATAACTTTTTAGCAGTTTAACCAGATAGAGTTTTAAAAAGACGTTTTTAAAGAAGAACTACAAACAGAGATAACCAGGGATAAAGGAGGTATAATGAGATGAGAAGAGAAAATAGTCTCAGGCTCTTAAAGGGTCTGATTACGGGTATAATTTTTGGATTTTTTCTGCAAAAAGGTGGGGTAACTCAATATAATGTCATCGTGGGCCAGCTGATGCTGGAGGACTTCACGGTGGTTAAAATTATCATAACCGCTATAATTGTAGGGATGGTTGGTATTTATGCTTTACATGATCTGGGCAAAATTGAACTTTCTCCTAAAAATCACTCACTAAAGCGGGTGATCCCCGGAGGTTTAATCTTTGGAGCAGGGTTTGCCGTGCTGGGATATTGCCCTGGTACTATAGCTGGAGCGGTTGGTCAGGGGAATTTAGATGCTTTAATTCCGGGACTGGCCGGTATAACAATAGGTTCGGGTTTTTATGCACTTTTCCACCAGAAATATGGAGAGGTACTCAGCAGAGGCAGCTTTTCTAAACCCACCCTGCCGGATAATCTGGGAATTAATCACTGGAAAATTATTGTGCCTGTTGTCATATTACTGGCCCTGGTTCTGCTTATAATCGAAACTGTAATTTAAGCGCTTCACTATATTTGTTATTTTCTCAGCAGAGTTTCACAAAAATTTCATTGTACTTATTGCTCATTTTGGCTATAATGCTATAGTAGAATAATGATATCTATAAATTAGTTAGTAAATACCGAAAGAATATCTATAAGCACTGAAATATGAAAAAGGGGGGATAAATATATGGCGTTTCAACAGGAAGAAAAGCTGGGGCGGAGTCTGGGTTTTTTCCCGACTTTCGCTATAGGCACAGGGACTATGATAGGAGCTGGAATATTTGTGCTGCCAGGGATTGCAGCCATTACAGCAGGCCCGGCATCCAGCCTTTCTTTTTTGCTGGGGGGAATTATTTCCATGGCTACAGCTCTGAGTATGGCTGAGCTGGCCACAGGAATGCCCAAAGCTGGTGGATCATATTATTTTATCAGCCGGACAATGGGCTCTACTTTTGGAGCTATTATTGGTATAGGAGCCTGGTTTGCCCTGGTTTTCAAAGGGTCTTTTGCGTTAGTAGGGTTGGCTGAATATCTTAATGTTTTTATACCTTTGCCCTTATTATTGATGGCTGTTATTGCTGGAATCGTGCTGCTGTATATTAATTATCGGGGTGCAGAGAGCAGTGGTTCGCTGCAAAATAAGATTGTTATCGGCTTATTTATTATACTAATTCTTTATATAGCTCGCGGTCTCATGCAGATGGATACCTCTAATCTA
>CAZVMQ010000023.1:0-25869 GCA_964628755.1 uncultured Halanaerobiaceae bacterium | reverse complement strand
CTACCATAATTTATTCCTCCCTCAATCTAGGATTCATAATTCTATCGAGGGCATAACCCGTGAGAGCAAAACTTATACCTATTACCATCAACAGTGCAGCTGGCTGCAACACCCAGTAGTACTGCCCCATGTAAATAGCTCCCTGACCATGTGCATCATTTAAAACTTTACCCAGAGTAGGCAGCACGGGGTCTCCCAGCCCCAGCATAGCCAGCGTAGCTTCTAAAAATACATAGGTGGGTATAGCAGTAATTAACTGCGGTATCAAGAAAGGGACCACCTTTGGAACCATGTAAAAGAAAATCATCCTAAAATTACCGGTGCCATAAGATAGTCCTGCTTCTACATAAGGCTCCTCTTTAATGGAGAGAAACATCGATCTATAGGTGAAATAATAGGCGCTAAACACTCCTTTGATTACCAGTATCGCTCCCATCACCCATAAACTGCGGGTGTATAACATTCCAACCATAATTAATAAAACCAGATTGGAAATACATAAATTCACCTGGGTTATTCTCTGGCCAATCCAGTCCAGCCAGCCTCTAAACCAGGTAAACATTGCTGCCACAAACAGGGTGGAAACATTGGCCCCTACCGCAATCGCAGCCCCGAAAACTAACGCTATCGGTAACCCCCAGAGCAGACCAATGCTTAACTCTCGACGTCTATGGTCTGTGCCAAACCACCCATGCACCTGACCATAAGAGACCATCCTGGCCTCAATATCAGCATCCTCTTCAAAAAGGTGCCCGGTAATACGCACAGTATATTCACCTTTCAGAGGGGCAGGCTCCTCTACCTCAGGATCCATAAACATTCCCACTCTCGGAGCTACATCAAAAGCCCGCCGTAAAGCCTGAGCATTGCTGAGACGAAAATTATAATCTTCTCTGACTGAAAAAGCGTCAGTCTCAAAAATTCTCCCGTCAGGTGTCTCCCATTCCACATTTACATGTGGTCGCGTTTCTTCGTATTCAGCATCGAAGAAAATACTAAATTCCTTGGGAAAACCATCATACTGATAATCATAGGGAATTTCAATAGTAAATTGTTTAGTTCCATTCATTGTCTCTTCACTCTTGTACTCCGGATGATCTCTGGTATCTATAATATCAGTTCTGGGAATATCATCTCCAGTGAACCAATCCATATAAACCGGGCGTGCCCGACGGGGGGTTTCCTGCCATACTTCTCCTCCTCTCCAGAGCAGCACCGCTTCTTCATAAGGAATAGCAATAACTATAGCTATCGCGGCAATTACCAGAATCATAATAATAATGAGACCTACTATCGCAGATGGATAACGTTTTATTTCTTTTAACTGTGCTAACAGTCTCTGCATTATTTCATACCTCCTGTATCAGAGCCGATTCTAACCCTGGGGTCAAGTATCGCGTAGAAAATATCCAGTAAGAATAGGGTGAGGGCAAGAAGATATGCATATATAACCATGGCTCCCACGACAATAGGGACATCAAACAAACCGATTGCTTCATAAATCATGCGCCCCAATCCAGGCCAGTTGAAAACTTCCTCCAGCAGCACATTACCCATAAACAAGCCAATAACAGCCATCATAAAGTTAGTGAGGATGGGAGGTATCGTAGGTCGCAAAATATATTTTCTTTCCAGAGCCCGATTGGACAAACCTTTAGCTTTTCCTACATTTACATAATCTTCACTGGAATAAATTAAAAAGAAAGTTCTGTAAGTGTATATATTAATAAATAACAGCGAGAGAATACTTGCTCCCACCGGTAAAATTAAGTGTCTTAGCACACTTAAAGCATAGGGGACAGTATCATCTGGGGGAGGAGCATCCACCATTCCTCCATAAGGCAGCCATCCCAGCACTGCAGCAAATATAAGAATTAGAAAAATTCCATAAAACCAGCTGGGGGCAGCTGAACTGGGAGCCAGAATTATCATTAATCTGTCCACAATACTCCCGTATTTCCTTGATAAAATTAAAGCTAAAAATACAGAGCTAAAAAATAAAATAAAAAATGATGAAGCCATCAGTAACAAAGTGGGTGGTAATCTTTCCAGAATTATCATTCTCACCCGCCTTGACCCGGCATCACTTGTTAGCTGCTCGGCTGTTCCCAGGTCTAAAGTCACAGCATCACGCAAATAATAAAATGTACGCATAATAAAGGGTTCATCAAGTCCTAATCTTTCTCTTTCCTGCTGAACCAGCTGTTCTTCGTACTCCCGACGTCTTTCAGAAGACCAATCAGCCATTTCATCGGACATAGCCCGCATCTGCATACCAACCTGTTCTCTTATTTGCCCTTCACGCATAGTGTCCACAGCTCCACCCATATTTGCTACTAAAATTAAAATATATACAGCTACAATGGAGGTTAAAACCAGGGCAACAAATCTAAAAACAAAATACTTGCTCAATCTTTTAAATCCACCTGTGCTTACACTTTCTGCATCATCTTGATAAGTTTCTTTGTCTGATTCCGGAATTTTTTCTCCGTCCATCAAGGCACCTCCTAAAACTAAATGTTTAACGTCCAAATAAATTTTACAGATTAAGACTGATCAGAGTAAAGTATTATGACAATATTAGCGGGCATCGGTTATGAATAAAACACTTATATTTCAATTTAATGTTAAAAATCCAGCTCCGATGCCCGATAATTTTATACTATTTTTGTTTCCCTTATTTTATAATTATAATCTAATTCTAAAATGTGATTACACTCATGCTCTCAATCACTGGAGTAGCCACCAATTTAGAAGTAACAACAGCTTCCACAGTTGTAGATCCGGTTAAAAGTTCTGAGGTTACATCCCCGTCAATTATAACCTGCCAGTTTCCAGCCTCCTGCCATACAGCTCTCTGAGAAGTGACAAGATTATCATTTTCATCAAAGAGTAATAGTAGTACTGAATCTAAATCATCGCTGGCATATGGTTCATTGTCAAAGCTGATATCCAGTTCGAAAACCACTTCATCGCCCAGCATTATGGCCCCGGGGCCTGTTAAATCTACTTCAGGTACTCTGGGTTCCACAAATATATCCCAGCGATCGGCCCTGTAGGGGTAATTTTCATTCCGGGCCAGATTAAGAATACCGGCCACCGGACTCACACTCTCAACATAATACGGTCCAGTTCCCAGCCAGAAATGGCCCTTATTTTCATACCAGGCCTGCAGGTTCTGATATCTCTCCTGCACTTCTTCTTCAGTTACAAATTCGCTCATAACTTCAGAATAGGGAAGTATATTTTCTTCCAGAGCCCTATCAAGATGTTTTTCTAAAATATCCAGGCTGGGTCCTCCGATCATATTAAGTCTTTCTACATCCAGTTGATCAGCTTTAAAGGAAGAAAATGCTGTTTCTTCTTCCACCTCGGCCAGATAGCCTAAAGCCATATTATGCCAGGCACCAGGACCCTGGTCATAATAAGGATAACCAGAAAAGATATACCACTCGGCATCCAGATAATAAAGATCAGAATAATATTCTATAGTGAGTGGATCCTGAGAGGTTATCTTAAACCCTCTAAAATGATCCATAAAGGATTCATATTCTGCTACTTTAGCCCCATCAAAAAATTCACTCTCCTCAGCAGACCTATCAAAACTATAATAATTCAGGAACCACCAGACTATATCACCTGCTGAAAACTTACTGCCATCATGCCAGTAGGTTTTTTCCAGAAAATCTTCAGGATAGACAGTGGTAATTTTACGCCTGGAAGTAATTCCCTCAGGATATTTCTCATCCACTGTCAGGAAACGCTGTTCCACCGGATCCCAGTCCGCCCAGGCATCACCTGGAACCTGATTACCACCTTCCACGAATTCCAGCTCTACCCAGTCCAGAGTTTTGTCAACAGGAAGCCCTTCCTCTATACTAACATGAGCACTTTCAAACTTTTTGGGATAATGCAGACCTGTATAAGGATCCCATTGATATCCCATATCAGCGGTAGCTCTAATCATCATCATGTCAAATACCCAGTTACTACCATCAAGGGGGTTCCAGGGCTCAGTCATTACACTGGGAAGACCCACCCTCAGTTCTCCCCCTATTTCATCTGTTTTCCTGGCAGTGTAGGCCCACAACCAGGAACCGGAAATACCTCCAGCAAGGTCAGCAGTCAATTCTACGTCTGAACGGTAAGGATTAACTGCCAGACGATCTACCAGCCATAAACGAACACTGTCTTCCATTCCCAGTTCCATTGCCCGGGCCATTAATTCTTCTCTCTCCGCCATAGTAGAAAAATCTCTGGTATCCAGTCTGCGGGAAACTTCATCAAATTCGTCCGAAGGCTGATAGGCCTGCCATAAAGGGGTGCCCAGCCCTCTGGGAGTGTAGAAGAAATCCCAGTTGGGAGCCTGATCTCTGTCCACAACTGTAGTTACCCAGCCTCCAGTATATACATGAAATTCACCTGCCTCGGGATTTCCGCTCATCCAGATAGGAGAAGCTTCCGCTGCAGTGGCATATCGCCGTCTGGTCATAAAGCCAATTCTTTCCAGTAAATCTGCTACATAATCTCCTACCTCGACCCTTTCATCTTCAGTTCTTATTAATACCCTGATTACAACCGGATTTCCCTCAAAATACCATACGCCATCTACCATCTCTGCCCCTAATTCTATCATTTCTTCCGAAATGATTCTCTCTGCTCTTTCAAAGTCATGAGCATATTTTACTTCCAGCTCCCTGACTTGCTCAATCATTCTAGCATAATCAGGAAAAGCAGAGGTGATTGGGAACAACCTTGGTAAAGCCATCCCTCCGAAGATTTCTTCGGCAAGATAATCCCTATCAATCAACCAGTTCATGGCCTCTCTTACTCGGGGGACTGCAAAAGGATTTAATTCTCCAGTTTCCGGAAATACCGGCCCCGCGGGATTAAAAGACAGTTCGTTATAAGATCCGAAAGACTCAGAATACTGGATAGCCTCATCATCTCTGATTCGCTCATACAAATCAGGTTGAGTTATTGTGTCAGCAAAAACGTCCAGATGTCCGGTAGAAAGCTGACTGATCCCTGCTGCACTGGAAGACTCTTCTATAGTGACGACATTGTCCATCCAACCTCCATACGGTATCTGCGAATCTACTTCTTCTGCCTGGACTGCGGGGTTAACACTGAAGCTTAACAATAAGGCAAGCCCTAACAATAAAATAAACGTTCTCTTAAGCATTTGCTTCACCCTCTTTATTTTATTTTTACTTCAGTAATACTTAATTAAATTGATCTCAACAAAAGAGACATCCATTTCCCGGCAGTCGACAGAAGAAATAAAAACTATGATCGCTGATGCTTATTGATTATCCTTTTTTCATCACCCCCTTACTGTACTATTTTGCTTTATAAAAGCGCAAAAGCAAGGATAAACCAATAAAAAGCCATGGGAGAAAAGTTCTCCCATGGCAGATTAAATACCACAGATCTCTTTTCTCTAATCTACATATATTACATCTCTATGCTGACAAATTCTATCGTTTCTATAGAAGGAGAGGCTACAGGGCGCGGAGAAAGTACTACCTCTAAACGGCTGGGACCGGTCATTAATTGCTCTGTTTCCTCACCGCTCAGTACTACCTGCCATTCTCCTTCTGCCACTTCTTCTAATTCTCCCTCTGCTACCAGATTATCTTCACTATCAAAGAGCAGATAGGAGGTTTCGAGAATCTCTTCAGATGGATATGGTTCACCTTCAAAAGTAATACCGGCTTCAAATACAGCCTCATCGCCAAGAGCTATAGAATCAGGACCACTTATATCAATTTCGGGTATCATCGGCTCCTCAAAAACATCCCAGCGGTCCGCTCTGTAGGGGTAATCTTCGAAACGATTAAGTTCCGCTATTCCTTCTACAGGATGGGCTGCCTCCAGATAGTAAGGTCCAGTTGCTACCCAGAAATGCTCTTTATCTTCATACCACTCAGTCAGGTTTTCATATCTTTCAGCGGCCTCTTCCTCGCTGACAAACTGACCCAGGGTATTTTCATAGGGAATATAATTTTCTTCGCTCATCCATTCTAACTGTTCTTCCATGTATTCCAGAGAAGGCCCACCGATGTAATTGACATGTTCTACATCTTCAGCATCAGCTTTGGAGGAACTATGGGCAACAAGGCCTTCAGCTTCAGCTTCAAATGCTACGGCCATATTATGCCAGGCACCGCTACCCTGATCCCACAGCGGGAAGAGTCCCGGTATATACATTTCAGCATCTAGATAATACAGGTCTGAGTAATAATCAACCACCAGAGGATCCTCAGAAACTATCTCAAATCCCAGGAAGGTCTCCATGCCGCTTTCATAGTCAGGTACGGCTGCATCGTCAAATATCGGGCTCTCTTCCATGGCTCTATCCTGCCAGAGTATCTGGGTCCAGACCAGATCAGCAGCTGTAAGTTCGCTGCCATCGTGGAAAGGAATTTCATGATCTGGATAGGTGGTTCTAACCACTCTGTTGGCTGTTGGAGGCTCATCAAATTCCTCACCAATGGTGCGGAATCTTTCTTCCTCAGCATCCCATTGATACCAGACATCTTCCGGTACCGTATTATCTTCTGGTTCTACAAACTCCAGATCCACCCAATCCAGTGTTTCATCTACTGGAAGCCCCTCACGTATCTGAACTGTAGCTTCTTCAAAATGATTAGGGTGGTGTAAACCAGTATAAGGATCAAACATATACTCTGCCTCAGAAGTTGCTCTGATCATCATCATATCAAAGATCCAGTTACTGCCATCCGGGGGATTCCAGGGCTCGGTTAAAATTGCAGGCTGGGAAACCTCGATACTTCCTCCTACCTGATCATCTAATCTAACCGTGTGTCCCCAGAGCCAGGACCCGGAAATTCCACCTGCGTAGTCTGCAGCCAGGGAAACCTCTTCCCTGTGAGGACTGAAAGAAAGACTGTCTGTCAACCAGACTCTTTTGGCATTTTCCATTGAACCCCAGAGTGCTTCAGTAAATAGATCTTCTCTTTCTTCCATATCTTCAAAATCTCTTAAAGCCAGTCTTTCATATATTTCATCAAGCTCTTCCGGAGGATCATATTCCATATACAGAGGTGTTCCCAGGCCCCGTTCTGTAAAGAAGAAATCAAAATCAGGACCTTCATCTCTTGTCACTACTGTAGAAATCCAGCCTCCTGTATATATACTCCATTCAGCTGCATGGGGGTCACCAGTCATCCAGATAGGAGAAGCTTCGTCAGCGGTGGCATAATTTCTTTCCACCACAAAACCCTGATCTTCCATTAAATCTGAGACATAATCCCCTACTTCATGTCTTTCATCTTCAACTCTAATCAGAGTGGTGATTTCAACCGGCTCTCCATCGTAATGCCAGGTCCCATCCACCATCTCTGCTCCCATATTTTGCATCTCTTCTTCAATACGCTGGGTAGCTCTTTCAGGATTATGAGAATATTCTACTTCAATTTCTCGCTGAGTTTCAATATAACGAGCATATTCGGCAAACTGGGTTCCAGAAAGAGTATACTTCGGTACTGCCAGCCCCCCGTAAATTTCTTCAGCTATATAATCTCTATCAATAAGCCAGTTCAAAGCCTCTCTAACCCGGTGATTGGCAAAGGGATTGAGCTCTCCAGTCCCTTCAAAATAAGGCTCCTCCGCTGTTCCTGCTGGATTTAAAGTTAATTCCTGATAGGAACCAAAGTTCTCTACATATTCGAGCTCATCCGCTTCTTCCACTCTTTCCAGCAGGTCAGCTCTAGTTAATGTTTCGGTATAAATATCAATCTCTCCATCAATTAATTGAGTAACTGCAGCTGCTTCATCGTCTTCTTCTGTACCAACTATTTCATCCAGCCAGCCGCCATAAGGAACATCTTCTGCTACAGTAGAGAGAGAGAAGCTGAAAACAAACATAAAAGCCAGAGTTAAAACCAACGAAATTTTTAACTTGGTTTGCCAGTTATACATCTACTCACTCCTTTAGATTGTCTTAAGATTATTAATTTGATTATTAGATAATCTGCAGAAATTCAACCCAAATTCTCCTCTACCTTTTTAGATATCCTTATGAGAAAAATAGTTTTATTTTCTGCCCCCTTTTGTCTATCACCCCCATAAACATATTTTAATTTTCAATATTTTTAACTTATAATTTACAATAATTAATTTTGTTTGATTATCTGTTGAAAAATACTAGCTCCTTATTGATTTTTTTAATCTTTAAATTAAATAATTAAAACACTAAAGTATAAATTTAAAATAAAAAACGTCAATTATTTGACGGATTGGCAGTCATGATTTTGAGTATATCTTAAGCCAATATCTTTTGGATTATATAAACAATTATCCCTGTTTTTTGCTCAATAATAATATTCAAGAAATTTACGGGAATTCCTGCTTGTTTTTGAAAATTTCCTGAAAAAGATTTTGATTTTTTGTGAGAGGATAGATGCAAACTCAATTGAAGATTATCTCAACGCTGAGAAATATCCTGGATATTAAACTCAATATCCACTGGTTCCGCATCAAATCCTCTATATTTATAATACACAACCGCAAGAGAATTTTCAAATTCAGCCAGCTTCACCACAAAATCATCCCGCAGACTGTCAGACAGCTCCTGCTGAGGAACCTCAATTTTATGAACAGGTATTTCAGCTGACCAAAAATTTTCCTGCTGACCTAAATATTCAAAGTCAATATCTGGAAATTCCAGAAAATTAATATCCTCCAGCCTGATAAAGGTATTTAATATTGGTTCAATATATTGATGGGCTATTTCCACAGGTAGTTCATTGCCATCCATTTCTGTTTTGACAGGAACATAATTGTTATCATACCAGACATGTAAAAGGTCGGGATCCTGATCTTCTCCTCTGATAGTTAGCTCTGTCTTCTGAGTAGTATTTCCCTCAATTATTTCTTCCTGCAAAATTTCATAACGGTATTCAACTTTTTGACTGCTGTCCTCTCTATCAAATTCTACCACAAATTCCAGCAGGGAAAAATCATCGATGAGATGTCTCATTCTTGCAGGCACATCAAGCTCTTTTTCCTGCCAATCCTCATTTGCTTCAACCGTAAGAGAAAATGGGAGAATAAATAATACAAATAAAATTATGCCACCCGTAATGAAAGCCAGCTTTTCTCCAGAAAATAACTTCATCAATTTACCTCCTCAAGTAATTTTAAGATTTTTAACCCGATTTTTCTTCCCTGCAGCCAGATATATTATTTTCTGCTCGATATAGCTGCTCCAATTGCGGTCGAATATTCTGCCAGCTTGGGAAAATGAAAATCAACCGGAGATAATTTTGTCTCTTTAAGCCTTTTCAGCACTTTTTGACCTGCAGTCATCTGGGCCAGTTTCCCCGTCACCACTACATCATTTAAACTCTTAAAACGGGCTGCAAATACCGCCAGCATACCGACAGTTTGATACACAAGGTTGACTATTCCCAGCGCATAATCTTCTTCCTCCGGGTTTGATTTCAGATTGCCAAAATTAGAGGCTGTAATGTCTTTATTTAAGCCGGTAATATTATCCAGGGTTATATCTCCCACGGATAAGTCAACTTTTGAGACATCTCCCTGCTCGGCCATCTCCACCAATCTATTATAATCATCGGTATCACAGATAGCATCTCCCAGTCCCACCAGAGTACCTCCACCTACTCCGGTACCACCCAGGTGGTTAATATCACCTTTATCATAATGTACAATTGCCGTTCCCGTCCCCATACTAACTATAATAACTTGATTTAGAGATGTTAAATAAGCACCACCAGCACCTACGGCCTGGAACTCATCAATGCGCCGGGTTTCAATTTGAAAAAGATCTTTTTTTACATAGGAAGAACCCACACCTGTGATGGCTACATGTTCGATATCTCCCATATCCAAATCCTTGTAGTTTATGAACTTACCCAGCGCCCCGGAAGCTGAAGTAAGGGGGTCGCTGGCTTCTACGTTTAAGTATCCCCTAACTTCATTGTCCTTAAATCCAACTATATCTGTAGTGCTTCCACCTATATCAATACCCAGTATCATAATTTTCCTCCCCACCGTTATTTTCCATTTTAATCTTAGTTCCTTAATAAATATTTTATATCAACATGTAAAAGAGTTAGTATGTAAAGGGTTATACGGTTTAATTTTAACATAATTAAAATTTATTTACAAAGAATTTAAGAAGCAGCCCCCAGCAAAAAGCTGAACATCAATATTATTAAAGCCAGCAGAGCCCAGGACAGATAACGGATTAAATCGCCGGAATGAATGTCCGATATTTTTCGGTCTAAATTGATAAAGGTGTAGCCTATATCTGTTAAATAATCTTTCCTTGCTGCATTTTCCGGATGGGGTTTTATATATTTTTTTAGAAAGGGAAATATTATAATTGCCAGTATAAAGGGCTGCAGTCCTCCTGTAATTTCTGAATAAGAAAAGTAGTCAATTTCCGGAGAAACCGCATAAAACTGTTCCATAGCTGCAGGATTCAGGGCAGTAAAACTCATAATTAAGATCATAAAAAGCATACTCAGCCGCATAGATAGGGTGGGAGGAGTTAAATTTTTATACTTTTCAGTAGCATTTTCCCCTCCGGAAAAAAAGCCAAAATAGAGAACCTTAATAAAAGTTAAAGAGGTCAAAATTCCGGCTGCCTGCAGCCCGTAATAAAGAAAACCTCCCTCTATCCCGGCTTTAATCCAGGCTTTGCTCACATATCCATTGAATAAAGGCACGCCAGAAATCGACAATGCAGCTACCAGACCAGCCGCAAAAGTAACCGGCAGCCTGTGCCACAGCCCTCCCAGATTTTTGAGATTTTCCTCCTGCAGAGAATGAATAAGAGAGCCAGCCATCATAAACAGCAGCCCTTTATAGAGAATATGATTAATCAGATGAAACATGCCTCCGACAGCAGCTATTCCGCCCGCACCTATTCCCACCATCATATAGCCGATTTGACTGACTATAGAATAGGAAATTATCAGTCGCAAATGTGAATGGCTCAGAGCCAGAATACCACCAGCCAGAGCATTTATTACTCCCAGGTAGGCAATAAGTGATCCTTCCAGCTCAATTAACCTGTAAAGAGCATAAACCCCAATTTTTGAGGTATAAGCTGACATCAGTACACTTAACTGAAAAGGTATGACTGCATAGGTACGGGGGATCCAGGTATGCACCCCGATAAAGCCCAATTTTATGGCTATACCCAGCAGAAAAAAAGGCAATCCCTTTTCCGGAAAAGTCAGCAATATCCCCCCGGTATGAGAATAATGTAAAATTATTCCAAACAGCAGACTCAATCCTCCCATAATATGTACAATAAAATAATACTCTGCCGTAAAACGCAGGGAAGAATCGAGCCTATCAAAAATCAGAAAAAAAGCTGCCACTGTGATAAGCTCCCAGAAAAAGAAAAACGAAATGAAATCCCCCACAAACAGGAGCGCCAGAGAGGAGCCCACAAAAAGATTAAGCAGACTTATGTTGGCAGCAGACAAATACTTCCATCCATAAATCAACACTATAATTGCAAAAGCTGCAAAAATTACACCAGTGTTTCTGCTTACAGGCTGGATATAAGCCAATATTAAATCCATGTCCAGAAAGCTGGCTGTGGACAAAACCTCTTCCCCGGGAGCATAATATATAGCGGCCAGTGAGACGGTTAGAGCTATTAAGGAAATTGAAATTTCCTGTTTTTTACTGCGGGCAAAAAAGCAGATTAATGAAGCTAATAAGACGGGCATTCCTGGATTTAGCACCGGCAGACCTCCTCCTGCAGTAAACACACAAGCTATTAAATCATTTTAATTCCTGCTCAATTCTTAATCATATAATCCTGTGAAGAATTATCATTCGGCTTTCCTGCTGACTTCAACTAGCCCCCCAAAATTAGACTTATAAAATTATGCCTCTCCAGAACAAATTCTGGGGCATTTCCGATCACAGCCAGCAGTGAAGAAGGAACGAATCCCAGAATTAAGCACAGCACAGCAAGTATCCCGATGGGCACAGCTTCATTCAGTCTAACCTTAAAAGTTAATTCAGCTGAACCCTCATACCCGGTATAAATATTGAGAATAATACTGAGATAATATCCCAGTGATAAAAAGCTGCCTGCAATTATGAGAAAAGCAGTAATAATATTCCCTGCTTCCACAGAGGCTTCCAGTATCAACCACTTGCTGACAAAACCGTTAAAAGGAGGTATCCCCACCATGGCCAGCAGAATAAGTACAAATATTAGTGATGTCCAGGGTTTTAAATCAGCCAGACCGTGCATCTCTTCCAGTTCATAGCTGTCGGTGGCTCTTCTTAAACTTCCGGCAGCAAAAAATACCGTGCCTTTCATAATCCCATGATTAATCATATGGAAACTTCCGGCGACTATACCCGCAGCCGTGCCCAGGCTGAAGGCAATTATGACGTAACCCATCTGCGCAATTGTAGAATACCCCAGCAAGCGCCTGAGATTATCCTGCTGAAAAGCTGCCGCGTGGCCGAACAGCATAGAGGCAATGCCCCAGACCAACAGCACCGATGTCAGCATATTATCGGCCAGAAATTCCACACCGAATAGAATATATAATATCCGCACCAACACAAAGAAGGAAGCTTTAACCACCAGCCCGGATGAGAGGACATTATAGGTGATAGGTACTGACATGTAGGCATCCGGCAGCCAGGTGTGCAGGGGCACGATGGCAAATTTTACCCCCAGACCTATCATATAAAAGGTAAATAAAAGCTGTCTGGTCAGAATAGGCACCTCTGCCATTCCCTCCGGAATCAAAGCCATGTTAAGTGTGCCGGTAGCCTGATAGGTCAGCACAATAGCCAGCAGCAAAAATACCGCGCTCACCGTTCCTATCATCAGATATTTAAAGGCGGCTTCCAGAGAAATATCGCTGTCATTAAAAGCTACCAGAGCATAAGAACTGATAGAGGTGATCTCAAAAAAGACATACAGATTAAAAAGATCGGCGGTCATAACCATGCCCGTAATTCCTACAAATAAAACATTTATTAACAGATAAAATTTAATCCTGCCTTCCTTAATTTCCGAGAGAGAATAGATCAGACTCAAAATTATCATCAAAGACATCAAAACGAACATAACCAGACTAAAACCATCTATAGCTATGTTAATGGCGATATCATCCTGCCAGGACCCCAGACTGTAAGTTAACGGAATCTCCTCCGCCCTTCTCACAATAAAAAATAATATCAATACTGTCTGAATAAATCCGCCCGTTATAACCAGAGGTTTGATTATTTTTTTGTTAATATAGGAAAATATCCCCAGAGAAAAAACCATAAATAAGGGTATTATTATCAGCCATACAGGCAAATGCATAATTTGTTCCTCCTACCGGAAACCAAATTCTTCTCCCTGGACTGCCCGGCACGCACAGCACTTTTTCAGAATCCGTTTTAACCTCTCAACCTTCTAATTTCATGAATATTCAGCGTGTTATATCTGTTGTAAAGTTTTATAACCAGGGCCAGCATTATAGCAGTGGTGCTAGCATTTATAACAATGGCTGTAAGTCCCAGAGCCTGAGGAAGCGGGTCCACTACTGTTTCATAATTTTTATCCAGCACCGGTGCTGCTCCTTCCGGCACATAAGCCATCGCCCCCAGCAGCAAAATTATCGAGGACTCTACAATACTTATACCCACTACAATTTTTATCATGTTGCTCCGGGTCAAAACCGAATATATGCCCATACATATTAAAACAGTTACAGCGGGATACAGCAGCATCATATTATCAATCCTCCCGGGCCAGAGAAATGAATATAACACTCAGTCCTGTGCCCACTTTTGCTCCTACAGCCAGATTGGATAGCGGGATAATACCGCCGCTAAGCAGCTCTCCCGGCTGCCCCAGATACAGACCGGCCTGGCTGTTAGCCAGAAAAGTTCCTCCGGCCACAATTCCCAGAACTCCAATCAAGAGAAAAGTGAGAGCTCCAGCATCTTCCAGCAAAGATAATCTTTCCACACTAAAACGATCAGTCATATACTTAAAACCATAGGTAAATATAATTAGTATAGAGATGGCGCTGATAATCACTCCCCCCGAAAATCCTCCCCCGGGAGAAAGATGTCCATAAAATACCAAAAAGAGGCTGATCACCCACAAAAAGGGCAGAATAAAGGCAATTGTCTGATGAACAATAGGGGTAAATTCGGTCCTGAGCATAGAAGCTCTATGCAGGGGAAGAAGCATGGCAACCACACTGGCAGCCGTAAATATGACAGTAGCTTCTCCCAGGGTATCAAAAGCCCTGTAATCAAAAAGTATAGCAGTTATGAGATTTATGACTCCCGTATCCTCCACCCCTTTTTCTATGTAATGTTCTGCCAGCAGCATCTCCGGCTCTAATCCTGTAATTGAATAAAGAGTAAAAAGAATAAAAAAACCCAAAATGACCACCAGCAAAAGACTAAAATATTTCCGGGAAACTATCTTCTTCATATTTTCACACACCCTCAGTTTTATCTATGGTAACCACAAAAAAGCTCGTCATTATCCCGGCTGCTATAACTGCTTCTGCCAGAGCCAGGTCGGGAGCTTTTAATACAATCAAAATTATAACCATCAGAGCGCTAAACAGAGAAAGTGTGATTATGGAATTGAGAAGTTTGTCGGTAAACAGGGCAAAAGCAGCTGTCCCCACCAGCAGCAAAATGAGAAAGCCCAGCAAAAAATCAATCAACTTCATCTCCTCCCTTCAGATCATCCCGAACCATTTCACCGGTATAACCAAATTGATGAGCCGAACGGGCCAGAGCATGACCTACCACCGGACTGGTTATCAGCAAAAATATAACCAGTAGCAGCAGCCGCAGAGAAAGTGGAGTTATACCCTCTCTTATTATCAGTCCTATCATTACCGACACCCCACCACCTACCAGACATTTAGAAGCAGCATGCATCCGGGAAAAGAAATCAGGAAACCGCACCAGGGCAAAAGCGGTGGTGAAGAAAAAAATCACGCCACTGCCGATGAAAATGACTGCAAATAGATTCCTCATTCTCTCTCCCCTCCGCTATTTTCATTTCTTTCGGGAGTGCCAAAATACTTGGCCATAACCAGAATATCTATAAAAAGCAACACCCCATATACCAGGGCTACGTCGATAAATAATGCCCGGCCGAAATAGGTGCCGAACAAAACCAGCACAGTCAGGAGCATAATTCCGATAGCATTTACTGCTGCAATTCTATCCAGCACGTGGGGACCTGCAATCAACCTGTAAAAAGATATTAAAGCACAGATTAGTATACAAAATATTACCAGAGGCAGCAGCAAAAATTACACCTCCCGCATAACTTCACTGTCTCTCAAATATTCTTATCAACCAGGGTTCAAAGTCCCCAATAATATCTCGTTTGATCTCTGCCTGACTGGAATGTTTAATATTAATCCAGTGAACATAAATATGATGTTCTTTCTCATGCAAATCAACTGTTATTGTGCCCGGGGTCAGAGTTATAATATTGGCCAGCATTGTTAGTCCATTAATGTTCTCCATTTCCGTATTAACTTCTACAATTCCCTGGTTTAAATTCAACCCTGGACTCAATAAAAGTTTCAGTACCTGCAGGGAAGACTTATAAGCCTGGATAAAGAATAGCGGCAAAAACAGAAGGAAAATAATCCCCCTCTGCAGATAAGAAAATAAAGTTATTCTGCGAGTCGGCTCCCCAAGCAAAAATCCGCGAAAAAACAGCAGAGTAAATAGGCTGACTAATCCACCCAAAAGCAAATTAGTCAAAGTGAGATTTCCGCTCAATATTAGCCAGAAAAAGTATAAACCGGCCAGAACAAATACAATTCGGGCTCTGTACATTATTCCATCAACTCCCTTTTGGGGTCTACTCTTTAGTTACACCGGTGAACTGAAAATCTGAGATTTTCACATAGGGAACGAAATAATTACCTGCCAGCCCCGGCACTTTAAACCGCTGACTGCTTAGTGAAATTACATTATTGAATGCTTCCATCATATTCTGAGTATACCGCAGATCTTTAACAGAGCTCGTAATCTCTCCAGCTTCTATCAAAAAGGTGCCATCTCTGGTTAAACCGGTGAGTATAGCCTGTCTGGGATTGACCACATTGGTATAGTGAAAACGGGTTATCAGTAGACCCTTATCAGTTGTAGAGATCATCTCTTCCGGTGCTGATTCACCTTCAGACATAACCAGATGAAGGGGAATACTACCCACCCGGGAACTCCCCAGGGCATGACCGGTTGTCTCCACGCCAGCCTCCAGAGCACTTTCAAGGTCATAAGCAAGCTCACGAGCCACACCATCTTCGATTATGGTTAAATTCTGTCTCTCAGCTCCTTCCATATCAAAAGGCAGAGTAATGGTTTTTTCATGCTGGCAATCATCATAAATAGAAATATTATCTCCCCAGACTTTTTCTCCCAGTTTTCCTGTCAAAAAACTTCTACCCTGCTGTACACTGCGACCGCTGAAGCCTATATAAGCCAGATATCCCAGCAGCTCAGCTACCGCCAGCGGCTCAAGAATTACAGTATATTTCCCTGCTGGCAAAGACTCAGGATCAGTACTGTTTTCTGCTTTTTCGATAGCCCCTTCAAAAGCTTTCTCAATATTGAAATCCTGTAGTGATTCCGATTCCAGTTCTGCATACCCGGAACCTTCACCATCTTCAGAACTTATTACGGCATTAAATTTGCCCGAATCCTGTCGGGCATATCTCCTTATTCCTTCTGTATTACCAAGAGCCAGATAACCACGTTCTAAAGCCAGTGAGCCAGCCCCAGAAAAACCTTCTGGAATGTTTTCAACACCATTCTTAATTAATTCTGCCCTGCCGAAAATACCGAGCTCATCAATTAAGGCCTCATCAAATTCACTGCTGCTTATTTCTGCCGGAGCATCAATCAGGGGAAGATCTTGTTCCCTTTCAGTCGACTGTTTGAGTTCAGTTTGAGCCTCTCTGACTGCACTTTTTAGCTCTTCCTCTGCCAGCTTATTGGTAGTAACCTCTGCTCTCTTTTGGTCTTTCCTTAATTCAATGGTCACTTTCAAATCTTCCTGAAAAATATTTTGATGAATTTCCGAACCAGCAAATCGCGTCAAACCATTTTCCACACCACGTATCAATACCTGCATATCATAATTGCCGGCCCAGCCCAAAATTCTATCCAGCATAAGAAAAGCCGCATCTTTATTCATCATTTTTTACACCAACCTTTACACTGCGAAATTTAGCGGGAGAAGACCCATGTCCAACCCGGGCAGTCTGACCTGGTTGCCCTTTGCCACAATTGGGCACTCCCACCAGTTGCCAGTAATCCTCATTACATATCCCTGCACAGCTGCGCCAGAATTCCGGAGTATGTCCCGTGTATATAGGGTTTTTGAAGATTTTGCCCGTCAAAGCCCCATCCTTTATCTCATAGGCAATTTCACAGCTGAACTGAAAATTCAATCTGCGGTCATCAATACTCCAGCTGCGATTGGCTTCCAGATACAGTCCATAATCAATATCCGAAATTAATTCCTCAAACTCATAATCTCCCGGCAGCAAGTTAATATTTGTCATTCTTATCAGCGGTAAATTTTCCCAGCCGTCAGCTCTGCATGTTCCTCCGGAAGTTTGCGCCAATCTGGCAGCATCAGCCCGAGAAGTTAAAAAGCCTGCGAAAATCCCCTCCTCTATAATAGGAACTTTCTGAGCCGGAACTCCTTCATCATCGTAGCCAAAACTGCCGAGACCATTTTCAACTGTAGCATCAGCAACAACATTCACCTTTTCCGAGCCATATTGAAATTCATCCAGATATTCCGGTTTTAAAAAACTGGTGCCGGCATAAGCCTCCTCAGAACCAAAAACTCTATCCAGTTCAATTGGATGCCCAATACTCTCGTGTATCTGCAGTGCCATCTGAGTGGAATCAATAACTATATCAAATTCCCCCTGCGGACATTCTTCTGCTTCCGTCAATTTAACCGCCTCTTCAGCAGTGCGGGCGGCGTTTTCCACCAGCTCCATATCTTCAATAAACTCATAACCGGCTTTAGCATGGTTGCCTCCAAAAGAACAGGGGTATGTTCTCACCTGCAGGTCATCTTCTCCCACAGCATTAGCTTCAATTCCCCCTCCTGATTCTACTAGCTCCTGTTCGATATAGCTGCCTTCAGAATCAGCATAAATCTTATGAATTCGCTGAAATCGCATACTGGCCGAGGATTTATGCAGATCAGCTGCTTTATTCATCTCCGCTTCTGCCTGCAGCAAAAGTTCAATCTTTTCTTCGGTGCTGACGGAAAACGGGTCTTTTTCATACGGGGTCTCAAAATAATCTTCAACACTTTCCCTGGCAGCCAGCTCAATTTCATCCCGGCGCAAAATACTGCTGGCCCCGGCTAATTCCAGAGCTCTTACCCCTGTTTGCTGCAGCCGGTCAAGATCTCCAGTAGCAGCAAAGCCCGGAGAACCATTCTTGATTACTCTTATGCCCACTCCCTTACTGTTATCCCTTTGCAGCTCTTTTAATTTTTCATCCTCAGTTTCGATATTCTGAGATTCAATATCTTTATAACGAATATCGACATAATCCGCTCCTTTTCCCAGCACATAATCGATTAAATCTCTGATTTTTTCTTCCAAATTATTAAGCCCCTTTCTGATATTTTCTTAGGCTGCGCCGCAGAAATAAAACTTCGGAAAATTCCATTTTCATCCTTCAGAAAATATATTTTTGCCCCTGAAACGGGGAAAAGTATCTTACTAATAAAATTTGACATCAGACAAAATATTCCTGCTTGCAGGAATTTTCAATTGAAGCTTATATTGCTGTTTGATATAGTAAAGACAAAGTGAATATATTATCTGTAAAAAAATTTTATTTCTCATGTTGTAAAAATAACGTGTATATGATATTATTATCACGAGATTCATAATATAATTTAAATTTTCTTTTTTATTTTCCGTTTGTTATCTTTTAACTTGAAGTTAATGAGCTTTTTTTATCGAATAGTTATTTAGGGACGGAGTTGATTTATTATGGAACTGGACGAACATAAATTTAGCATTTTCAAAGAAAAAATTTTTGCCACCCTTATTCTATTTGGCTTCTGGCTGCTTTTAACAGCCAATTTTTCACCTCTCAACCTGGCTCTTGGTCTTATAATATCAGGTTTGACAATAAGAAAATTTGGCGACAGATTTCTCCATTTCCGGGAATCCACTCCTCTGGCCGGATATCTATATCGTCTGGTCCTGTTATTTCTTTTTTTATTTGTTTTTCTCAAAGAAGCACTGCTATCCGCCTGGCAGGTCATGAAGTTAGCCCTGGCCATAAAACCTGATCTCAAAGGGGGAATAGTTAGAATTCAGGGCAAAGTCAAACAGGTCACTGCTTTGACAATTGTAGCTAATTTAATTACTCTTACACCTGGTACTATGACCGTAGATCTGGATGTTGATAAAGATGTCTATTATATCCACTGGATAAAAATGGAAACAGATGACCGCTCCCGGTTTTATGAGTTAATAGTTTCTCCTTTTGAAAGCTGGATTGCAAAAATCCTGAACATAGAATACTTAAAAGGTAGTTGATTTGTCTTGTTTATGAACATAATAATCCTCATAATTTTAATTGCCATAGGCTTTTCGCTTATCCGCTTCATCAAAGGTCCTACCAACCTGGACAGAATTGCTGCAGCCAGCGCTATTACTCTCAAATTCTTGCTTATCATACTTCTTTTAGGTGAAAATTATTCTCGCACTATATTTTTAGATATAGCTTTAATCTATGGTCTATTACTTTTTGTAGATCTGCTGCTTTTATCCCGATATTATGGCACAAAGGAACCGGGGGATAATTAAAGATGATAGAAATAATTGCAAAAATATTTATAGCAGCCGGTGCATTTTTCACCCTGATTACAGGTATCGCTCTGCTTCGCTTTCCTGATTTTTATTCCCGTATGCACGCTGTTACCAAAGGGCTGATCGGAGGAGCGGTTCTGATTGTAATTGGTCTGCTTTTTCGCCATGGTTTTTCTCCGGCCAGCAGTAGATTAATAGCTTTACTTATCCTGCTGCTTATAACCAATCCGGCTGTCAGCCATTCTTTAGCCCGGGCGGCGTATTACCATGGATTAAAACCTGATAATCTGATCCACGATGATTTACATAACTCTGATTTCGAAGGAGGAAGTTAATAGTGCAGCTGCTCCTGTACCCCATGCTGGCAGTGCTGATAATAATTTCGCTTTTTATTTTGAAAACAAAAAACATTCTGGCAGGAATTGTAGCATTATCAATTTATAGCGGTCTGCTGGTGGTTATCTACGTACTGCTTAAAGCGCCTGATGTTGCCCTGGCCCAGGGGGTTGTTACTGCTGGGATTTCCACAGCTTTTTTCATATTGAGCTACAATAAGGTAGAAGATATCTTAAAATATACCGATGAGCCCATTAATTTTATCGATGAAGAAGATGAGAAAGGGTGAGTTTCCTGCCTATGAAATCAAAAATCATACCACTACTTATGCTCGTAGTTTTAGGGGGTTTAATAGGTTATAGTTTTCTCACTGTTTCTTCCTTGCATCCAGGTTATAATCTGGGTGAGTTTTATGTGCAGAATAGTGTAGAGGATACCGGAGCAATAAATCTGGTGGCAGCAATTCTCTTTGATTACAGAGCCTTCGATACAATTGGTGAGGCCACTGTAATCTATACTGCTGTTTCCATAATTATGCTGCTGGGGCCTCATACCAGTTTTTCCTTTTTTCAGGGTAAATTTAACCCTCTGGTGAAAGTAACAATTGGACTGGCCATGCCTCTTATTCTGGCTGCAGCTTTTTACATAGTTTTTTATGGCCATCTCTATCCTGGCGGAGGATTTCCCGGCGGGGTGATTTTAGCCGCCGGTGCCATTATCTTCGGCACAACTTATGGAATTACTTCTCTAAACTACAAAATCGAACCCTATCAATTGCACCTGTTAGAAAATAGTGGGGCTAATTTTCTCATTTTAATCGGACTTGCAGGCATGCTGGCCGGAAGCAATTTTCTGGCCAGTGGCCAGGCCGGATTTTATTTAGGAGAAGCCGGTGAACTTTTAAGTTCTGGCTCTATCCCTCTTTTCAATCTGGGGATAGGGATTAAAGTTGGAGCAGGCCTGACCTCAATCTACTTAAGTTTTGCGAGGGATTAAGCGATTATGATGATTTCATATCTTGCGGTGACAGTATTAATAGTGATAGGACTTTACATTATGTTAACCCAGAAAAACCTGTTTAAATTTGTCATGGGTATAAACATAGTGGAAGGGGCAATGATTTTGCTGCTGATGACGGCCAGCAATGAGGTGGAAGGTGCTGCCCCTATATTAAATATACCTCTTGAGGCAGTAGTAGATCCCCTGCCTCAAGCCCTGGCGTTAACTGCAATTGTCATCAATGCCAGCACAACAGCCTTAATGCTGATTCTTATTATCAAACTTGTTAATGAGTACAAAACTCTAAATCTCAATAAAATTGACTCTCTTTTTGGTTAGTACCGACAAGGAAGGAAGTTAAACGATGGAAATAACAATCTGGTTGGTCGTTTTCCCTTTAATGTCCGCTTTTCTCCTGGGCTTAATCGCCACGCTGGGATTCGAAAAAATTAACAGTTTTCTCAAAATTTTTGCCGTTTTATGGGCGGCAGTTCTGATAATTTTCTTTACCAGAAGCGGTGAACTGCCATTGATATATTCCACTGGAGGCTGGGCTCCTGATTTTGCCATCAATCTTCTGGTTGACAATTTATCCTTTATATTTGTCCTTATAAATGGCTTATTTTCTCTGCTTATTTTAGGTTATTCCCTTTTAGATATCGAAGGAGATATTGAGAAAAAATCACTCTTCTATGTATTTTTCCTGATCTCTCTGGCCTCAGTCAACGGAATGATACTAACTTCTGATCTGTTCAATCTGTTTGTTTTCTTTGAAATAATGGCTATAAGCTCCTATTCTCTGGTAGCTGCATCTGAAGGTAAGTTCACCTCTGAGGCTGCCTTCAAATACATGGTTGTGGGGTTTTTAAGCAGTGTTTTTCTGTTATCCGGTGTTATATTAGCCTATGTGGCCACTGGTTCCCTGAATATGGCCGTAGTAGCGCAAAACCTTCAGGAACTTCCTGGACACACAACATCATTTATCTTTATTTTCTTCTTTCTGTCTTTAGCCATGAAATTCACCTACATACCTTTTCACTTCTGGCTGGCAGATATTTATCAGGCTTCAACTATAACTTATAATGTTTTATCTTCGGCCTTAATTATGAATGCCAATCTTTTTGCCTTTATTAGATTGACTTATAATGTATTTGGCCGGGAAATTCTTAATTTTTCCGTAAGACCGGTACTGTTGAGTGCAGCAGTCATCACAGTTTTGCTGGGGCATACCCTGGCTTACCGTCAGAACAATCTCAAGCGGCTTTTGGCCTATTCCGGGGTGGCACAGGTCGGATACATCATGCTGGGGGTCTTCCTGTTCACACCTGAGGGGCTCAGTGGAGGAACTTTTCATATGATAAATAATGGCCTGCTTAAACTGGGGATGTTTTTTATAGCCAATATATTTTTTCTGTTTAGAGGCAGTCAAAAGATACTCCATTTTAAAGGAATAAGTTTTAAGTTCCCTGTTTTAGGAGCAATTTTCACCATTTTTTGCCTTGGGCTTGTAGGGTTACCCCCTTTCAACGCTTTTGCCAGCAAGGTGGTAATTCTAGAAGCTCTGATAGCAGAAAATTTATGGCCTCTGGCTTTAATTCTGCCAGTCGGTAGTTTTATGGCTTTAAGCTATTATTTAAAAATAATTAAAATAATATACTCTCCCGGAAGGATCGCTCAAAAAACTGTGGATATAGATGATTTTAATTACTATTTACCCCTGGTGGGAGCGGTAATTGTGGGGGTAATACTTCTGGGATTATATCCCAATGTAATATACAGCAATCTGCTTACAGCTGCGGAACAGATCTCCGAACAGGGTCCGTATTTAATTTATGATATAATAGAGGTGACAGGATAATGTCAGTACATCCCGCTATTTTTCTTTTCTCTGGAATCATCGCTTCTTATTTACCAATAGGTTACGGAAAAAAGCTTCTGGGGCTGCTGGCCGGAGGTTTATGTTTGCTTGCAATACTTTTACGGCCAGAAACCTTTACTTCCACCGTAAGTTATCTCACATTTGAGTTAACCTGGCTGGAAATTGATCCTGTCAATAATGCCTATGCTCTGATATTTGCTATTTTTGGCTTTTTAGCTTTATGTTTTTCCTATAAATATGTGGATGCCAGGCTTTTTCGCCGATTTTTGTTTTATGTCGCCAGCACAATCATGCTGGTTCACGCCGGAGACTTTTTGACTTTTTACCTCTCCTGGGAACTGATGTCTATAAGTGCCTTTTTTGTCATAAGCTATGGAGTGAGCAGCCGGGCCCGCAGAGCGGGGGTATACTATTTTCTATTTCATGTTACAGGTGGGGTCTCACTGCTATTTGGCATATTTCTGCAATATCAGGGCACCGGATCTTTAGCAGTCCAGATGGTCTCCTATGGTCAACCATTTTTTGTATATGCAGTTTTAGTAAAAGTGGCTGCTCTGGGTTTACATTTCTGGCTGCCCCGGGCCTACACAGCAGCACCATTTACAGCCAGTGTATTCATGGCCAGCATCACTACAAAAGCCGGAGTTTATGCGCTTTACCGTCTGCTGGAAATAAACCTCCTGGCCTATGTGGGAGTGGCCATGGCTCTGGGAGGTGTATTACTGGCATTAAAACAGAGCAGAATGAGAAGGCTTCTCTCCTATCATGTAATTAGCCAGGTGGGTTACATGGTGACCGGGGTGGCAGCGGGTACTACTGTAAGCATCCTGGGTGGCAACATGCATGTTATCAATCATATTCTTTATAAAGGTCTATTATTTATGGTAGCCGGGGTGGTAATCAATGTGACCGGGGGAAGAGAAAATCTGGCCAGAATGGGAAGGCCCTTAGGCAGGCAAATACCCCTTACAGCAATAACTGGAGTGATCGCCTCGCTGGCAATTGCCGGTGTTCCACCTTTCAACGGTTTTGTCAGCAAGATGGTAATTAAAAGTGGGGTCGAATCAACTGTTATAGAATACGGGCTGCTGCTGGCCGGAGTGGGCACCATGCTTTCCTTTTTAAAATTTGGTTATTATGGATTTTTTGCCCCCCGGGACGAAAATATTGAACTGGAAAATTCAGTTCCCTGGCTGGCAAAGTTTGCCATGGCAGCCTCTGCTTTCTTGATTGTACTGCTGGGTGTTAATCTCAATGTTTATGACCTGTTTCTGGAAACTAATGGTTTGATTCCTGAAGTATACTCTTTCAGCTATTTATTTGATGGCCTGCAGCCGCCAATTTTAGCGGTGATTTTATTCCTGGTGCTGCACAAATATTTTACCCCTCATGCCCCTGATCATGTGAAACTTCATGACCCTTTTATAATTATTTTCAACAAATTTCGCCGGGCTGCAACTGCCATCAGCAAATTACATACCGGTCGGGTCCCCAGATATATGAACTGGCTAATAGCGGGAATTATAATCTACCTGGCTCTGATAATAATAATTTAAAAATTTAAAGATTCGTTAAAATCAAGGTTGCAGTTTTATTGTAATAATCAGCAAGATATGATAAAATTATCACGTGTAACCTGTTATATAATCATCTTAATGAACCGGAAGGGAGGCAGAAAATTGAAGAATAGAATAAGTAATCCCAGAGTATTTTCACTAACCTTATTGTTGCTGGTTTTTCTGTTTGCAGGGTTGATTTTTAATCCAGCCGGTATAAGCGCGCAGAATAATCAACAGGAAGTCAATTTTGCCGATGAAAATCTGGAAAATTACATCCGGGAAAGGCTGGAAATTGCCGAAGAAGAAATTATCACCAGAGATGATGTATCAGAAATTGAAGATCTAAGAGCCTCCTTTAAAGAAATTGAATCGCTGGAAGGGATACAGCACCTGGAAAATTTACGCTGGCTCAGTCTCTGGGGCAATGAAATTGAAGATTTATCTCCTCTGGAGGAATTAACCGGACTGAATTATTTAAATTTATATAATAATGATATAGAAGATATTTCGCCTTTAAGCGGATTGGATGGTCTGGCCTGGCTGGGCTTTATCAACAACGAAGTTTCTGACATATCCCCTATTTCTGAGCTGGAAAATCTGAGAACTTTAGATTTTAGAAATAATCAGGTGGAAAATATAGATGCCCTGGAAAATATGGATTATTTAGAATGGCTGGACTTCCGCAATAACAACGTTTCTGATATTTCGCCTTTATCCGGCAAGACAGATCTGCAGTGGCTTGATATGCGCAATAACCGCATCCATAATATAGCTCCACTTGCAGACCTTGCAAGTCTTCATCATTTATGTTTATGGGGTAATGAGGTTGAAGACCTTTCTCCGTTATCGGGGCTGGACAATCTGGACCACCTTTCCCTTGCTTTTAATAATATAAATGATATTTCACCACTGGAAAATCTTGATAATCTCACATATTTAGATCTCAGCAGCAACCAGGTCGAAAATATTGAATCTCTGTCAGAATTAACTGCTTTAAAATCTCTTAATCTCAATCAAAATAATTTACATGATATTTCTCCGCTGCAGGAAGTGGAAGATCTGGAGGAGCTCTGGTTCAGCAATAACCACATAGATGATATTGGCCCTCTGACAGGTTTAACCGGCCTCGAAATCCTTAGTTTCAATGCCAATCAGGTCAGAGATGTTTCAGCTCTGGAAAATCTTGAAAGTTTGGAAAAGCTGAGATTCAGCG
>CAZVMQ010000022.1:0-27034 GCA_964628755.1 uncultured Halanaerobiaceae bacterium | reverse complement strand
TGGAATTAGCTGATAAAGTCGAACTTAGACCTTATGGAGAAGCACACGATCATGATCACGACCATGATCATGATGAACATGAAGATGCCAATGACCATGATCACGGTGAATACGACACCCATATCTGGCTGGACTTTAACCTTATGCAGCAGATTGCTACAGAGATCAGTCAGCTGTTTACTGAACTGGATCCCGCCGGTGAAGATGTATTCAGAGAAAATGCTGCTCAAGTTCAGGAAGATCTGCAGGAGCTTGATGACACCTATCAGGAAGAACTGGCCGAACGCTCTCGCGATACCATAGTCGTCTCTCACGCTGCATTTGGATATATGGCAGATAATTATGGGCTGGAACAGCAGGCTGTCACCGGTCTTTCCCCCCATGATGAGCCATCTCCCGGTACAGTTTCAGAGCTGATAGATATAGCCCGGGAGAGAAATTTAGAATATGTGTTTATGGAAGTGCTGGCCAGTCCGCGGGTAGTAGAAGTTGTAGCTGAGGAAGCCGGCCTGGAAATTCTAACTCTGGATCCGGCAGCAGGTTTAACCGAAGAACAGATTGAGCAGAATGAAGATTATTTCAGCATTATGTACAGTAACCTGGAAAATTTAAGGAAAGCTCTGGTAGAATAAAGCAGCCAGGACAAATATCTACACTATATATAAGTAAGTGATTATTTATTTCCCGATCTGGTTTAAAATATTTAAGTTGATAATTAATTTATTGCAGACACCAGCAGAAATGCTGGTGTTTTTTATTATTTAGCAGCATAAAGATTAAATTTCTTTGTTACGGTAAAGTGATATATTAAAAAATTTAATATTATAGTTAAATTATTTAATATAATGCTTGACAATTTTAATTTTTAGGTGTATAATGAATTCAGAAGATAAAAGGAGGTAATAAATAATGCTACGAAGAACCCTTGATGAATTTCTTGCTCTGGATGACAATAATCTTAAAAAAGATTTACAGCAGCGTAGAAAGCAAAATCTGCACGAAATGATGCAAATGACAGAATACTTTTAAACAGATTTTTGGGCAGATGGACAGATATTTAAGCTTTAGTGCATATCTTTGCAGGTATAGTACTTTCAAACACCTTAAAAGGAGGCAAATAAAATGTTAGGATTCAATATGAGTCAGATTCAAAACGAATATTTTAGATTAAACTCTCAAAGACGCGGCAGTAAAGGGGAACGCAAGTATAATCAAAAGCGTGACGACGAAATTATATAAGTTAATTTATCTTAAAACTTAAGGAGGGCTCAATAATGAGGAGAGCTTCCTGATGAAACCAGTAAAGTGGTTTAACTGTCAGAGATGCCGATTCCATTTTAGAGCGGAAAAAATTAAAAATATCTGCGCCGAAAACTAAAACCTTTCCCGGCAAGTTAAGTAATTCGGGAAAGGTTTTAGTAATTTTATTTGCTTTATCATTCTATAACATAATTTATGAAGGGTTCTGCTGCATTTTTTCTGGATAAAAAGTATTTTCAGGATAAAGCTCATAAAATCCTCCTGTTCTGACATTTTTTTATATATTTTTTCTTAATTTTTGCTCATTCTCATCAATTATGATATAATTGCTTAAGTAATATAAAATATTTCAAAATATATCTTATTCTTATTCTCCAGCTTAATATCAGCTCATTTATATATTGTCTGGCTGCCTGCAATGCCTGCAAAATGATACAAAATAACTTCATATAAATAAATTGTGAATTTTTTATTTAGTGACTTAGGAAAATTGGTTCTTCTCCAGAACCGCTGGTGAAATTGCCATATATGCTGGATTACCAGGACTACTTATACTTTTAGTTGCCGGGGCTTATGAAATATTGGAAGCTATAAAGCGAAGTGATACTGGAAATTTTTCAAGCTTGATCTATTAAATTAAGGGGGAGAATGGTATGACTGCAGACAAAGACCTGGCTTTAGAGGTGAGAAATGTCAGCAAAAAATATGATAATACTCTGGCTGTGGATAATATTTCGCTGACAGTAGAAAAAGGTATAATTTTGGGTACGCTGGGGCCTAACGGTGCCGGCAAAACCAGTTTAATCAGGATGATAATGGACATTATCGCTCCTGACAGCGGCAATATTAATTTTTACCTGGGGAATGAAAGCAAAGCCAAAAACTGGCAGGAAAAAGTGGGATATCTGCCTGAAGAAAGAGGTCTATATCAGAATGCTAAAGTTAAAGATATTTTTAGTTTTCTGGGAGGATTAAAAGGCATGACAAAGTCGGAAGCTCAAAGTGAGGGTAAAAAATGGCTGGAAAAATTTGAGCTGGAAGCTCATTTTTCCAATAAAATCGAGGAGCTTTCCAAAGGTATGGCCCAAAAAGTGCAATTTATAACCAGTATTTTACACAGTCCTGACCTTTTGATTCTGGATGAGCCCTTTTCCGGACTGGACCCGGTAAGTCAGGATGTGATGATCGAAGAAATTGCTGACCTTGCCCGGCAGGGTATGGCTATTATGCTGTCAAGTCACAGAATGAACCTGGTGGAAGAACTATGTGATGATATATTTTTCCTTGACCACGGAAAAAAAGTGATATCAGGAAAATTAGATGATGTAAAGGATAATTACGGCAGCTACCGGGTTAAACTCAAAACCGAGGCTGCTGATAAAATGGAAAATTTCGTGCAGAATAATCCTATTGTAACCAACCATAGCCGGGAGAAAAACAGCTGGCAGCTTCTCCTGCAGGATGAAGCAGATCCCCAGGATTTCATGCAGGCTATCTCTCCTCAGGTGCCGGTTAAGGAAATATCGATCAGCCGCATTTCTCTGCATGATATATTTGTGCGGGTAGCCAGAGGAGGTTTTTTACATGAAAAAGTCAGCTAAAGTAGCCGGCTGGGAAATAATGCAGAATTTAAGAAATAAACAGTTTATCATAGGCATTTTTCTTACCCCGGTTTTGATCCTGGTTTTCGGCGGGCTGCCCAATCTTCTGGCCAGACTGGGTGAAGAAGATGCTCGCAAATTCTATTATGCTACAGAACTTTCTGTGGTGCAGGAAACTCTCACAGAAATACAGCAGGAACAATTTGCCGACCTCGATTTAGTATATTATACCGGTCCCCCAGCAGAGCTGGCAGCTGAAGCCGAAGCTGCGGAAGCTGATGGCTATTTTATTATCGATGACCAATTTATCAGAGAAGGCCATATATATCTGCAGAGTTTTTCTACACCTGTAGATAACTATCCGCAATTACAGACTTTAATGACCGAGGTTCTGCAGCAGTACCGCCTGCAGGAACATCAGCTGGAAGCCGAAGTGCTGAAATCTGTTACCGCCAGCGCCAGCATCATTCCCAGAACTCCGGAAGATGATGGACAGGATATCGGTTTTCGTATTATTTCAGCTTTAATCTTTGGCGGAGGTTTTTTCTTCCTTATCCTGACTTCCGGCACCATGCTTATGCAGAGCGCACTGAAGGAAAAGAAGGAAAAAATGACCGAAATTATTCTCTCTTCTATTCCCCCTAAAACCCTGATGGCAGGAAAAATAACGGGACATCTAGTCCTGGGTATAATTCAGATTGGAACCTGGTTTGCAATTGGCCTGCCTCTGGCCAATTATTTCTTTGATTTCCCCGTGCTGGAAGCTTTCTTCAATCCGGCCCTCCCCCTGTTTATTCTATTCGGGCTGCTGGGATATTTGCTATTTGCCGCCATCTATATAGGGGTGGGCGCTACCATGGAAGATCTCCAGAGCGCCACCAATGCCCAAAGTCTGGTATTTATGCTGCCGGTACTGCCGGTAATAATTGCCGGCCCGGTGCTGAATAATCCCACGGGTCTGTTGGCTCAAATAGCCAGTTTTTTCCCTCTGACCAGCCCTATAATAGTTATAGCCCGGACGGCTATGGGAGCAATTGCTACCTGGGAAATAGCAGTAAGTGCCGCGATTTTGCTTGTGACCTGTGTTCTGCTCACCTGGCTGGCAGCGAAAATTTTCCGGGTGGGAATGCTTATGTACGGTAAATCCGCCAGCCCGGCTGAAGTTTTACGCTGGCTCAAATATTAGCAGCCACAGCAATAAATTACCGGGTTTTCAGAATAATTTCTTCGGCCCTATCCTGCAGCTTTTAATTTTTGGGGCCGAAAACTTAAATAATTTCGATGCAAGTCTCTAAAAACCGCTCAACTTCCCGGGGAGAATTATAGTGGCATAAAGAAGTCCGCACCAGATCTTCAACTTCCAGGGTTGAAAGAATATGACGACCATAAATATTTCTCTCCCGGGTGCTGAGGCTTATATTGCCTCGAGTAAAAAAGGCTTCTGCCAGCTCTTTAGCACTATAGCTTTCGGCCTCCCAGGCAATTAAACCCGTTCTATCCTGCAGATCATCGCCAAAACCCAGAACCCTGACTCCTGCCAGCTGGCACAGCCCGGGATGTTTTTCGGTTCCGGTCAGAGCCATCTGCAGCAGTCCCCGGGTATGGGCTTTTATTTTTTCCATGGCTGTTTCCACAAGCTCCCTTTCAGCGTGAGTGTCGGTAAATTTGCCCCCCAGCCATTTAAGGTAATCTATAACAGCCGAAAACCCGGCATAAGTGGACTCATCCTCTGCCCCCAGGGCCCACTCTCCTGCCGGCCTTTCTCGAAACTGCCAGTGGGGCAAATTATCAAATCTCTCTTTGATGTAAGCTATACCACTGCCCTTTTTGCAGTATATCTTATATCCGCTTATCACATAGGCATCGACATCAAGTGTTTCCACATCAATTAGACCGTGCGGAGCATACTGCACCCCATCAACCACCACATAGATTTCCGGGTTTATCTCCCGGGCTTTTTTTACTATCGCCTCTATGTCATTGACGGCCCCTGTGACATTGGAACCGTGAATAATTGCCAGCAGACGGGTGTTATTATCGATTTTTGCCAGAACATTTTCTGCCGGAACTTTACCAGTCTGCCGGTCAAAATTTACCACTCTTCTCTCCAGATCATATTTTTGCGCAAATTGATAGGTGGCTTCATAAGCTGCGGGATGGTCAAGTCTGGTGGTGACAATATTATCTTTCTCAGCGGCCGCCGCACAGACGGCATTCACACAGCGATAAACAGCATGAGTTCCACTCATAGCCGGCATTATATACCCGTTATCAGCCCCAAAAAATAATCTGGCATCCTGTTTGAACTGCTCTTTCACCCGGGCAAAATGCTCAGAAGCCGGGTCTACCCTGCTTTTTTGCGCATAGGAAACAACTTCTTCTGCCGCCCTCTCTCCCATTTTTTTTAGCCGCAGAGAACCGGAAACAGAATCAAAAAATATTCTCTTCCCCGCATAAGAACTCTCCGCTACATGTTTAAATTTATTTCTTATCTCTGTCAGCAGCTCCTGCGCAAATAGTTCTGACTGCATATATATCCCTCCAATAAGATACCGATAATTGTAGATTTGATTAATTTATAATATCTTTGATGCTGGCAAGCAATCTATCAACTTCTGCGTCCGTATTATAAGGAGCCAGGCCAATTCTCACCAGACCACCGCTGTCTGCTTCCCCCAGTCTCTCCACCAGGGTGGTGGCATAAAAGTCGCCGTTCCAGACAAAAATGCCTCTATCTCCTAATTCAGCGGCAATTTCCCGGGAGGATAAATTTTGATCAACAAAGGAAACCGTGGAAGTGCTGGGAAATGTAGTGGGCGGCCTGTAAACTCTGGTGCTTTCCAGCTGTGAAATTTCTTCTGCTATTTTTTCCGCCAGGGGCGATTCATACTCATCAATAAGTTCCATGGCGGCCACAACGTTTTGTCGCCGCTGACTTTCTTTGCTGCCGGTCTCATCAGTTTTAGCCTCCTCAGCCTCTTTCCTGTTTTTATTCTCTGCTGCAAATTTATCCCCCAGATCAGCTATAAATTCGACGGCAGCTTTTGCCCCGGCTATCCCTTCGTGATTTGTGGTTCCGCGCTCTATACGATAGGGTATATCAGCTGACTGTGGTCTCAGCCTGTAGGGCTCAATCTGCTGGAAAGATGATTTCTTTCCGTACATAACCCCCAGATGAGGTCCGAAAAATTTATAGGTGGAGCATAGCAGAAAATCACAGTCCAATTTTTTCACGTCTATGGGGCCGTGCAGAGCATAATGTACAGCATCTATGATGGTAAGAGCCCCAACTTTCTGAGCTGCTTTAACCATTTTTCTCACCGGAGGAATTGTGCCCACAGCATTAGAGGCATGGGTGATTGCTACAATCTCTGTTTTATTACACAATTTGCTGGCAAAATCCTGATGGTCTAAAGTGCAGGTATCCGGATTAACTTTTATTTCTCGAACTTTAATCCCCTGTTTTTGCAAATCCAGCCAGGGCTGGCGGTTAGCTTCATGGTCCAGTTCGGAAATGATGATCTCATCTCCCTCTTCTAACTTTTTACCCAGGGCAAAGGCCAGCCGATAATTCAGTGTGGTCATATTCTCTCCCAGGGCAACTTCTTCTGGCCTGCAGCCTAAAAAGTCGGACAGAGCCTCTCTGGACTTTTTTATTTTTTCATCGGAAAGACGGCTGGTTTTAAAGTGCCCACCTTTATTGGCATTGCTATTTTTAAAATAATTCTCCATAGCCTCTATCACTCTGCGGGGAACCTGCGTGCCTCCTGGCCCGTCAAAAAAAGCCGCCGGTTCTCCTCTAACCTGCTGCTCTAAAGCCGGAAACTTTTCTCGCACATAATCAATATTTAATTCCATTAATTTCCCTCCTCAGAATAATGAACAAAAAATGGTTGATTACACTGTTTCTTCCCTGTTTTTTACTGCAATGTTTAACACTTTAACAAAGTTTTCTCACAATTATGCTCTATAATTTAATTACAGAAGATAAAATAAACAAAGATCTTAATTTAAAAAAATTCTGGAGGTGCAAAATTTATGAAAGCTGCAAAAGTTGTTGCTCTGGTTCTGGTTCTGAGTCTGGTTGTACTGGGAGCCGCTGCCTGTGGTGTACCGGAAGAAGACGAATTTGAAGATGACTTTGATGATGATTTCGGTTTTGATGGTGAAGTTGTCGCTGAAGAAGTAGTAGAAAATGATGCTCTGGCTGTAAATTCCACCATAGTTTTAGGTTAAGCTCAAGCCCCCTTTTAAATAAAGTTGACTTAAGACTCCCTCCTCAATTAACGGGATAAAAGTCTTCCCTTAAGAACTTCGCACTAGATGCGTAAGTTTTAGAGGAAAATGCAGATATAAGCTGAATTTATTTAAACCTCCTGTTTGACAGCCAGCAGGAGGTTTTTATCTTTTATTGTTTACTTTGAATCCAGCGGTAAGTTTTCTGATTTTTCCGCGATTTTATCCAGCATATTCTGCATTAAAGAGCGATTCAGCTGTCCCTGTTCAGGTTTTTGCACCAGCTTTTGCAGAGTTTTAACAGGCTGACTTATGCCGTAGTTAAGTCCCGCCACCGCCCCACAGAAATTTCCCAGCATGGCTGCTTTTGGGGCCGAAAATTCCGCAATTTTGCCTGCCAAAAAACCCGCAGCAAAACAATCACCGGCTCCGGTGGTATCCACAGGATCGATCTCGAAACCGGCAATTTCTAAGATCTCCTGCGGATGATTTTTGCTGTAAATTATACTTCCCTGTTCTCCCGTCGTTACAGCCAGTATTTCCAGGTCTATTCTGGACGCCAGTCTCCTGATCTTTTCCCGGTCCAGGCTGCCGGCAAACTGCCTGAACTCATCCTTATTCATAAATAAAACATCACAGCAATTGAGCAGCTCCACATCAATCTCACCTGCACCGGCCCGCTCAGCAAACAGATGAGAAACCACCACCCCCACTTTGATCCGGGGCAGAAACTCATTTATTTCTTCCAGCCATTCCAGCAGTCTCTTACGCTGCCGGGAATACAAAAATAAATAGGCAGAAATAAAAATAAAATCCCATTCTGCAGGCGGAGGGAGCTGATCCAGCCGCTGATTGTAATTTATCGGGCGGCGATTCACTCCGCGATAACCGAACATTGTCCGGTCTCCATCCGGAGTGATTATACAGAAAAACAGCCCGGTTTTGCCCGATATTTTCTCTATTCCTCTCCTATCTATATCCAGCTCTGCTATTTTGGCGCCGGCTATCTGGCTTAAAGAACCAGTTCCCAGGTTGGCAAGCGGAAAGGATTCGACATTTAAAGCCTTAAGCATCTGGGTTAAATTCATGCCGGCTCCTCCCAGACCTATCTCCAGCCGATCGGTATTTATACCCTGACCTTTTTGAGGCAGATCCGGAAAAGTTCCATACATATCTACGTTTATATCTCCCAGCACCACACCTTTATAACCAGCTGACAGCATGTTTATGAGCAAACCCCCTGCTGTTATTTTTAGTCATTCCCCTCTCTCTATTTATTCTTTATCTGCTGGATATTTCCCTGCAAATCAGCAATATTATCCAAAATAATTTGTGAAATAATGGATTAAAAGGTATCAGCCAACTAATAAAGAATATAATTATAAGTGGAATAATTTATTATTTAAATACGGCTTTTTCCCTATTTAATCTGAGTTTATTTTAATAATATTTTATTATTCAGGGAGGTATTTACCATGTTAAAACGACTGCTCACCGGTCTGCTTGTTACTTTTGTGCTTGTGGGAATTTTTTCTGCTGGCCAGATATCAGCTCAGGATCCCGGAGATTTAACCTATCTCACCGAACATTTCCCTCCTTATAATTTTGAGGCGGACGAAGAAATACAGGGAATTACTGTAGATGTGCTGCGTGAAGTTTTTGAGCGGGAAAATATTGATGCTGAAATTGACCTTGTTCCCTGGGCCCAGGGCTATGACCGGGTACAGACAGAAGAAAATACTGTCCTCTTCGGCACCGCCCGCACTGAAGAAAGAGAAGATATGTTTAAATGGGCCGGGCCAGTAGTAACATTAAGGATAGGCTTGATAGCCCGGGAAGAAGATAATATAGAGATCGGTGATCTGGATGATTTAGAAGACTATACAGTGGGAACCGTCAGAGACGATGTAGCTGAATTAGAGCTTTTAGAAGCCGGGATTTCAGAACGCAACTTAGACCGTTCCGGAGAAATCGAACATAATATTGAACAGTTAGCCCGGGGTCGTATTGACCTGGTAGCCTATACTGAAGATGTATTTTTATATGAAGCTGGAAGATTAGATCATGACCCAGAACAATTCGAAACGGTACATGTCATGGCAGATTTCGATACCTATTATGCTTTCCACGAAGGTGTTTCCGATGCAGCTGTCAATACCATCCAATCCGCTATTGATGAGCTAAAAGAGGAAGGCTTTATAGAAGAAGTCATTGCCGATTATGTAGAATAAACAGGAGGCATAAACATGGCAGAAAATCAGCAGGGAGGAAGCTTTTTCTCTTTCAGTAAGCTGAGCTATAAATTCTTAGTTCCCCTGATCATATCTTTTATAATACTGCTGGGAGGTTTTTCCCTATTTATAGTCACCGATTTTGAATCGGATGAACGGGAAAGTTTTGAAGCCAACATCGAAAGAACACTGCAACTGGTAGCTAATACCAGTTCCAGCTATCTCTGGGATTTCGACTTTGCCGGTCTGGAAGAAAATGCTGAATATTTTTTCCAGGATGAAGAGCTAGTAAGGCTGACAATTGTTGATGAAGACGGTGAGGAAGCAGTATTTATGGAAGCTGAAGAGATAACGGATGGAGAGCTATATACTGTCAGCCAGGATATCTACCATGAGGATGACTATCTGGGAGAAGCTCAGCTGGCCTTTACCGACTACTTTTTCCAGGCCCGGGTAAATGAACTGAGAAATCAACTCATTTTTCTTTCTGCTATCATTCTTCTGGTGATGATAGCTATAGTGACTCTAATTTCTCGCAAGGCCTTCAAACCCTTAAGAGCCAGCATAGATTTCGCCTGTCAGATTGCCGAAGGTAATCTCAATATACAGGATTTGAAGGTGCAAAGTGAAGATGAGGTCGGAGAGTTGACAGAAGCTTTAAATTCGATGAAAAATGAGCTCAATGACCTTGTAAGTCATATAATGGATCTGACAGAGGATCTAAGCGGTTTTGGAGAAAAGATGAACGAAAGGGCCGAAGATGTGGGCAGGGTAGCCGAAGAAGTCGGCCATGCCATAGAGGATGTTGCCTCAGGGGCTGAAGAGCAGTCCGCCCAGACAGAAGAAGTGGCTTCCACAGTGGAGATGCTGGCAGCCCAGATAGATGAAACCCAGGAAAAAGCCGACAGGATGGAAGCCAATGCCGAAGCTACCCGCGAGAATATTGAAGAAGGTGACGAATATATAAATCAGGCTGTAGAACAGATAAATACTGTAAGAGAGATAACAGAAAAGACAGAAAGCGAGATCACCAGTCTTAATGAAATTTCCGAAGAGATTGGCGAAATAATAGAGATGATCAGCAATATCTCCGAACAGACCAATCTACTGGCTTTAAACGCCGCAATCGAAGCAGCCAGAGCCGGAGAAGCAGGCCAGGGCTTTAGTGTGGTGGCCGATGAGATCAGACAGCTGGCTGAAGAGACGGCTCAATCCACAGAAGAAGTGGAAGAGCTGATTGCCAGCATAAACAAACATGTTAGTTCAGCATCTGAAAGCATGGATGAGAGTAGCGAAGCTGTAGAAACAGGTGTGGAAGTTGTGCGCAGAGCGGGAGAGATATTTGCCGATATCAACCAGAATTCTCGCGAGCTGGCAGAACTAATATCCAGCGTATCGGAAAGCACTGAAAAGATGAATGAAATGGGAGATACAGTGGAAGAAGCAGTAGCTGATATAGCGGCCGTCAGCGATGAGTCAGCCAGCAATGCCGAAGAAGTAGCTGCTTCCAGCCAGCAGCAGATCAGCACCACTGATGAAATAGTTACTCAGACCAGAGAGCTGGTGGAGATGGCTGAAAAGCTGACTGAAGAGGTTAATAAATTTAATATCGATCGAGCTTAAGTAGGTAATTATGTTATTATAGCATTATAGGCTCATTACAGTCTCAAAAATATCACCTAAATTTAATAGGACACCGCCGCTAAAAGCTTTTGGCTGGCGGTGTTTTTTATTTTTCCTCAGAACTATCAGCCAGGTTTAATGAAAACAAAGCTTTTCAACTTTTTCTCATAACCTTGCACACCTGCAGATTATATGTTACTCTCGGAAAGGCAGACATATATAACTTTTTTGATAGTGGAATATACAGGATGTTTGCATTATTTCGGCCAGGATTTTTCCTAAAAATATAATTTTCCGGAGGTATCAAGAAACCATGTTGCAGGGAGTTATATTCTCTATTCTAGCCGGTGTTTTTATAGCTTTACAGTCCATATTTAACGCCCGCCTGGGAGAAGCAGCAGGCCTCTGGCCTTCCAATGCTTTTGTGCATGGCAGCGGCTTTATCTTTGCTTTTATAATCCTGCTGGTGGTAGGCAGCAGCATAAATATCTCTTCCTTCACTACCATTAAACCTTATTACCTGCTCGGAGGGGTACTGGGGGTAGGGATTATTTTCTCTGTCATGCAGGGAGTCACACTTCTGGGAGCCAGTTTTGCTATTACCATCGTTATCGTCACTCAGGTGCTGTTGTCTTTCTTTGTCAATTATTTCGGCCTTTTCGGCGAGCCGATTATTGCAATTTCTCTACCCAGAATTATCGGCCTGATATTGATGATTACCGGTCTGATAATTTATCAAGTTTACTAGCGAATTTTGGAGATTTACTGCTATTACTCCGACAAAAGTTTGATAAAAGCTTGCAGCAGACGGGCGGTAAACCCCCAGATTACATAATCTTTGTACTGATAAAAATAGACCGGATAGCTGCCCTGGCGCCAATCATATTCACGGCCGCCAGGTATCAAATTATAGGGGAACTCCTCCCCCGGACTGCTCTCCACCTTTATTTGATATTTTCGGGGGGAGGTGGCACGAAAAAACTCTAAGGGCACAGCAAATATATCTCCCACCTCACCGGGATGATAATTTATCTTAGCCAGAGAATTAACTTTAATAACTCCTACATAAGAATAGATAAGCAAATTATAAGGTGTAACTAAAAAGTCCATCTCCCCCAGCATTTCCAGCTTTTCCTCTTTTACCCTCAATTCTTCCCGGGTTTCCCTCAAAGCTGCCTCTCTTCTGCTCTCCCCTGTTTCTACTGATCCTCCCGGAAAAGAAACTTCGCCTGGCTGAGTAGAAAGATGCTCAGCCCGGACTTCAAATAAAATATGCCAGTTTTCATTCAGATTAATCAGTGGTATAAACACTGAATAAAGATCATAATTGCCAAGGGGAGAAGCTTTTTCTCTATTTAGCTTCTCTTCTATCCTGTTTAGCAAAACCAGTTCTCACCTCCGGTTTTAATATTTAGCCAGCAATTTTTTGACCATATGTATGAACTTTATCCTGTCTACTTCCCTGGCAACTTTTACATTGGCTTTTCCAAAAGTTTTGCCGTCAAAATCAACCACTGTAGAACCGGTTGTATATCTGCCTTCACATTCGATTTTAACCGGCAGTTTTTCTGTGGTCAAAACAGAATCATCGATGGCTCCAGCGACAGCCAGGGGATCATGTAAAGGACAGCCTTCCATTCCCAGCTGTTCTATATGATACTGGACAAAAAACTCCAGCAGCTCGCCCGCCATTTCCGCCACTGGATTGCCCAAATTTTTTAACTCCTCAATATCTTCCGGCAGAAACTGTGCTTTCCTGGTGACATCCAGGCCCACCATGGTTTTTTCAATATCGCTATCCACTACTATATGAGCCGCTTCGGGATCGACCAATATATTGAACTCCGCTGCTGCTGTCCTATTCCCTCCCTGAACTGCTCCCCCCATGAAAATTATCTCTGCAATATTTTCCGCGATGTCCGGAGCTCCTGCCAGAGCAGCTCCTATATTTGTCAGGGGCCCGGTAGGGATTAAAGTGATGGGCTCCTGCGATCTTCGCAATTTTTCCTGCAAAAATCTCACCGCATGCCTCTCTTCTTCACTGCTCTTAGGCTCGGGCAGTTTCGGACCATCCAGTCCCGATTCCCCATGCACATCAGGAGCAGTTATTAAATCTCTAATTAGTGGGGCATCATAACCGGCATAAACTTCAGTCTCAATGCCAGCAAATTCCAGTACCTTCAGGGCATTATAGGTGGTTTTTTCCAGCACATGATTGCCCGCGACCACCGTCACCCCCTGCACATTGAGATTACTGCTGGCAAAAGCCAGAAGCAGGGCAATGGCATCATCATGTCCTGGATCACAATCAATTATAACTTTTCTTTTTTTATTCTTCTTATCTTTTTTTGACAATTTTATCTGCCTCTCCTCCCTTTTAATTTTTTTGCAGTATTAATAAATCAGTATGAGTTTTATCCTTTTATACCCCCTTGGGTTAAGCCCTGGATGATAAAGCGCTGGAATAACAGAGCTAGAATAACCGGCGGCATGACTCCTAACACCAAACCTGCAGCCAGCAGCCTGTACTCAATGGCAAACTGCCCCAAAAACATCGATAATACTACCGGCATTGTCCTGGCTGCCATTGAGGAAGTAAATAATAGTGCATATAAAAATTCGCCCCAGGCGAAGAGAAAAGAAATCAACATAACTGAAATTATACCGGGCCGGGCCATAGGCAAAAGCACCCGCCAGAAGGCACCAAATCGGGTACAGCCATCAACCCGGGCCGCATCTTCCATATCACTGTCTATCATATCAAAATAATTATCCATAATTAAAGTAACCCAGGCCATGCAGAAAGATGTATTCATGATTATCAAAGGTAGATAGGTATCCAAAATACCCAGCATTTCAAAGATAGTAAACATAGGCACAGCTAAAGTTATTTGAGCTAAGAGCCTGCTGCCTAATATCAATACATAGGAAGCTCCTTTGCCGGGAAAATCCAGACGTGAAAGAGCATAAGCAGCCATAATACCTATAATAAGAGCAAGAATTGTGGATACCCCCGCCACCACGATACTGTTAAACAGCGAGCGCCGAAACATCATAGCAGCCCGCTGAGCCTGGGAGGCCTCAACCTCAACTAATCCTAGAACCTGGAAAAAAGCTTCAAAAGATACTTCCTGCGGAATCATGGCGGGTATAGCCTGGCCAGCTATATAACGCTGAGGAGTAACACTCATAATGAATATCCAGTAAAAAGGCAGCAAAATAGCTACCACCACCAAACCTACAATCAGTCTATGAACTACTTTTATCCAGCCGCTCAATTCATTCAACTTTTATCACCTCAATAAATTTCATGTATCTTTAAACCAACTTTAATCTCTCAACATTTTGATATAGATAACTGTGACAATCCCTGTCAGCAAAAATAAAATAAAAGCAACTGCTGCTCCTCTACCATGCCGCAAGAAGGTAAAACTTTCCTGATAAGCATAATAAGCCAGGACTCTGGTAGCATCGCCCGGTCCACCGCCAGTAAGTATATATATAAGGGTAAAAGTATGAAAAACAAAAATTGTGCGCATAATTAAGGCTACCAGGACAACGGGTTTCATAAGGGGTAAAGTCAGATAGAAAAATCTCTGAAACCTGCCGGCTCCATCCACCAGTGCTGCTTCATAAAACGTGGTGGGAATTGCCTGTAGCCCTGCCAAAAATATCATTATAAATATGGAAGTAAATTTCCAGGAGTCCACCAGTATGAGCATCATAATAGCTGTAAACCTGTTTAAAAACCAGGGCATTTCCCCCTGCAAAATTCCTAGAAGCCGCAAAGTGGCATTGAAATATCCATCGGTGGAAGCTAAAAATCTACTCCACATCACTCCCACTAAAGCAGTCGGAATTGCCCAGGGAATCAAAATCAGGGAACGAACAATATTACGGCCTCTAAATTCTACATTTAGAGCCAGGGCAACGATCATGGCTGTAATCATTTGAAAAACAATCACTCCACCACCAAAAATTAAAGTGGCTACCAGGGCAGACTGCAAACGACCTGTCTCTATAATACTTATATAATTTTGCAGCCCTACAAAACCGTGATTCATTATACCCCGAATATCCTGAGTGCTTAAGTAAAGAGCATAAGAAATCGGGATAATTGCAGTCACTAATATGATAATCATCGCTGGAGAAGACATCAATATCCCCAGTTTGCCCTCGCTGATTTCTCGATTTTGCAAAAAGATCCCTCCTTAATGATCCTCTCCATAAAGATTACGTTATAAAAAGTTAGACCTCCTACCCCAGTTTATCATGGGATAGGAGGTCCTGGAAATTTATATTTCAGCTGTAATATTCCAGGTTCTTAAGTGATAATATAAAGTTATTTCTTTCATGTTTCGTATTTGTTTGATGATGTTAAATTTATTTTATTTTACAATCCTTCAGCTTCCAGCATCTGCTGAGCTTCTTCCTGGGCTTCATCTAAAGCTTCCTGTATATCCTGCTCACCAAGTAGTGCTCGGTGCATGGCAGGTGTAAATATATTATCTCTAAACTCTGAATACCAGGTCAAATAACCGCTGGGCCTGCCATAAGGCTCAACACTGGCATATTCAATTTGCTCCTGAAAGACCTCTATCATGGGATACTCGTCAAGAGTCAACCCATAATCCTCATAGTTTTCATAAACATCTTCTATTACGGCTTCCGCACCGGCCTGCTCTTCCATCACACCTAGAGCACCTTCTTCCCTGTGCATATAATCTAACAGCAAAAATGACCACTCTGGTGATCGAGTCGTAGGAGAAATGGCATAGCCGCCACCACCCATTAAAGTATAGCTTTCTCTTTCTATACCGGGGATATGACCAAAACCAAACTCGTCCACCACTTCAGATCTTTCAGGGTCTCGTGCTGACTGGAAGACAAAATTCCAGTTGATCTCAAACAGCTGGTCGCCTGAAAGGAAATGATGAAAGTTATCCCAGTCACTCACCTCCAGAGAAGCTTCCGGAATCAATCCTTCATCTAAAATACTTTTCATAAACTCTAAAGTTTCTACACCTTTTTCATCGTTAAATACCCACTCGGTTCTGTCTTCATTCATCCATCTACCGTCATGCAATCTCAACAGAATATCAAACCAGACCATTCCATCTTCATGACCGGAAAGCCAGCCCGGAAAGAAACCATATTCAGCTATATCCTGATCTATAGCCTCACGGGACATTTCTAACATCTCATCCCAGTTATCAGGCGGATCTTCATAACCCATTTCATTCAACATACTCTCATTGTAAAAGAAAGTAACTGTAGCAGCTGTTCCTGGAATAGCCCACTGATGACCATGTGAACTTACAAATTCAACAGTACTGTCAAAAAACTTTTGATTAACAGCATCAAGTGTATCTTGAGAAACAACTTCATCCAGAGGCATTGCCATACCCAGCTGTCCTAACTCTGCATGCCAGGATCTACTCATCATGTATAAATCAAAAGTTGATCCGCCAGCAATACTTGTAGTTATTTGATCCCATAAGTCTCCATAAGGATACTCCATCCACTCAACCTCAATACCATATTTTTCTTCAAATATCTCTACACCTTCACCAAATTGTTCTACATCAATATCCAGGCCAATTATACTTAATTGATCGGGTTTAGGCGGCATGTCTTCCGGTAAAGCTTCTGCCACCAGAGGATTAAAAGCCAAGAGAAATGCTGTTACCAAAAAGCAAACTAAAATTTTTTTAGCCATTAAATTAATTCCCCCTTGTATGAAATTTAATGTGATCCTAACTAAAACCTTTCAATATATTATTGAACACTTAAGGCATTTTTCCTTCTTATTTTTTTCTAAACCTACCGATTGTCCACATGATTAACTTAAAATCACAACTAAAACTATTTTTAAGTTGTAATATTCACAATTATTTATTTATATATTTATGTAATAGTTTATTTATATATATAAATTAATTTTTATTTTCAGAAATAATTAAGTACTTGTATACATAATTATTTATCCAAATATATAATTAAATATGTATTTATACATTTACTTAATTATACATATAAATAAACATACAAAAATACAATTAATTAAATATATTAATAAATGCCTTGGTTGGTGACTAATGCAAAAATCATTTATAAATTGTATTACACAGGTAATGTCAATTTTATTAACCTAAATTAACTCCAATAATATATAAATAAACATCTGTTTAATTGTATGAATGTATAAATACTTTATTCTAAAATAATTTAATATTTATTTAAATTATTATGTATTTAATTGTTAGTTAATATTCTGAAATATTTAATTAAATGAACCTATAGATATGTAAAAATATTTTTCTTAAAATTATAATAAATATATCTATACATTTAATTATTTATTATAATTCAAAATCATACAACATTTAAATAAAATAAATTAGACCTGCAATTAGGCAGGAGATTTATAAACAATAAAGAAATAAATATTAACAAATTGAGAGGGGTATATTTACATATAAGAGGTGATAAATATGACAAATATTATTAGTATTGTTAACCAAAAAGGTGGAGTAGGTAAAACAACCACCACCCATAATCTTGGTTATGCTCTGGCAGAAGAGGAAAAAAATACTCTAATTATGGACCTTGATCCCCAGATGAATTTATCCAATACAGTTGGCATCGATTGTTATGCACAAAAACAGTCTATATATGATGTGCTCAAAGATAAAGAACTACCTCTGGGTAGTGTTATTCAAAAAACTGAACATGATAAAATGGATATTATACCTTCTGCTTTTGAACTTTCGGGAGCTGAAATAGAATTTACTCGCCGGATAAGTTCTGCCTCTTTACTGTCTCGTTCTATAACAAATTCTATCAAAGAAGAATACGATTTTATAGTAATAGATTGTCCTCCTGCTCTGGGTATATTAACAATTAATGCTCTTAGCGCATCTGATTATGTAATTATACCCATGCAGGCTGAAGTCTATGCTCTTTATGGTATAGACATGCTGTTATCAACGATCGAAGAAATTCAGGAAGAGACCAATTCTGATCTTAAAATAATGGGTGTTCTAATTACAATGCATGATGGCAGGTTGAGATTACACAAAGAGATGACTGAAAAAATAAATGATTATTTTAAAGGTAAGGTATTTGATACATTAATAAAAACTAATACCACCCTGAAAGAAGCCCAAAGCAACAATCAATCCATCTTTCAATATGATGGGAGGGCAAGAGGTGCAAAAAATTATCAGGCTCTGGCCAGGGAGGTTATTGAGATATGTCAGACGAAAGAAGTTCAATGAGCTCGGACAGCGAAAAGCTTTTTCAGAATATTGGAGAAAGACTTAAAAAACAAAGAGAGAAAGAAGCAGCTGAAGAGGATGGAAAAAAAGAAGAAATTAATGAGCAGGAAAAAGCAGCTGAGGAGCCTGAATCAGAAGACAGCAAAAATAAAAATTCCAGTACCAAAGAAAAGAAATCATCCGAGAAAAAAAATCCTAAAAGAGCCTGGCAAAGACAGGAAGAATATCAGACTTCATTTAAAGTGAAGCCGGAAATGGAAGATGATTTTAATGACTGCAAAAGAAAATTTCGCCGGGAGCTAAATTTATTGCTGTCAAAACAAGATGCCATTGAATTAGGCTGGGTTTTATTAAAAAATTTAGATGAAAGTTATTTTGAAGAGCTCAGAGTAAGTTATTCTCCTGAAGATGATTTAATAGAAGCCCTTAAAGAGTTAATAGAAGAATTTTATTAAAATCATCTTATTAATTTTTAATTATCCAAAAGTTAAATAACTAATAATGTAATGACTATATAACACTAAGATAGAAAATACAGTGAATTTAACAGTAGGTGTGTTAATAAGCAGAGATTACTGTTAACTTGCTGTTTTTAAATTAATTTTCAGACATATTTATATGTATAAATGTTTAAATATATAAAGGTGTACACAAATATCTGTATAATCATTTACTTTTTTTTGACAGGAGAATAGAATAGTAGTAGAATTAAACAAAACTTAGTTCTTAGAGTAGAAATAAAAGAACTTAAAAAATTAAAATAATTAAAATAAAAAAATAACTACCTGCCAGGAGAGGGAATAATAGTTGGTTGGCAACTAAAGTTCTCCTCACAGGTAGTCCAGCCAGTAAACTTACATATTTACAATGCTGTTATAAGTATATCAAATATGCTTATTTTCTGCAAATTACGGCTGGACTATAATTTATGAACAGCCAATATATACACCTTTCCCTCCCGGCAGAGTACAATGGGGGGTTTTTTATATATGGCACCACAAAAATTAAAAAGAGTGGTGATTAAAGAGGAGCTGGTTGAGCTTACCGGGGATTTTAAATATGCCCTCATCTTAAATCAGTTCATCTACTGGACAGAACGCAGACGGGATTTTGATAAATTTATTGAAGAAGAGAAAAAACGGGCCAGAGCTGCAGGTAAAGACCTGAAGATAAATAAAACAGGAGGCTGGGTTTACAAAAGTTCAGAGGATCTGGCTGAAGAACTTATGCTGGGCAAAAGCAAAACAACTTTATCCCGATATGTCAAAGAATTAGAGGAGATGGGATATCTAGAATCCAGACAGAACCCCGAATACAAGTGGGATAAAACTAAACAATATCGAGTAAATTTAATTAAAATAAATAGAGATCTCCTCAAACTGGGATATCATCTGGAAGGTTATAAATTTGACAGCATGTATAAAAGTATCGCTACCTGTCTGGAAGAAAAATTAAAAGATAAAGCAAAAGATAATAAGGAAAATAATACACCAGCCAATGGAAGTGCCGAAAACGTTGATATCTCCGATTTTTCAAAATTTAACCTTCGAGATTTCAATTTGAACAATCGAGACATCAAAACGAAACATCGAGAGCACAATTTGCAACATCGTAACTCAGAAACTGAAACAGCAATACCAGAGACTACTACAGAGATTACTTCAGAGACTAAAAACAGAAATTTTGAAGAAGAAGAGCAACGCGCGCGTGAGCAGAGTGAAAATCAGGCTAAAAACAACCACAATAACAGGTTAAAAACTGCAGATGCTAAATTGCGTAATAAATTCAAGCAGGTATTTTCCCGGGAACCATCAGATTTTGAACTGAAAACCCTGGTTGAAACAGAGGAAAACCTGGAGCTGTTAGCAAAAGCTATAGAAATTACAGGATTAAATAGCCGTGATAGAACCCTATCCTATACAATTGCTCTGCTGAAAGACTGGCAAAATAAGGGGCTTGCCTCCCGTAAACAGGTGGAGGAAATGCTACAAAGACACCGTCAGCAAAAACAAAGTGATAATCAAAACATTGCTGATCAAAAAGAAAAAGATTCTGATTCTAAAGATGAATTTGATCTGGATCTGAGTCAGGCTGAGGGCTGGAATACGGGAATAGGGGAGGAATAAGATAATGAAAAGTAGTATTTTGCGAGAAATAAATTTTACTTTGCCTGTTATTTTTATCTGCTTTTTTATCGGTGTATTCAGCCTGTTTTCAGCAGCTTTAACGGCAGAAACTGTGGAATTTGCAGATGAAAATCTTAAAGAGGCAGTGCTGGAAAATCTGGATATGAAAGAAGGGCCGATAACTGTTGAGAAGGCAGGGGAAGTAGAACAGATAACAGCTGTAGAAAAAGGTATATCAGATCTAAGAGGTCTGGAAAAATTTACTGGCCTGAAAAAACTCAATCTGTATGATAATGAACTTGATGATTTATCCCCAATTTCAGGTTTGGATAATCTACAGGAATTGATTTTTGAGCATAATTATGTAGAAGATATTACAGCTGTGGCTGAGCTGAAGAAGTTGAAAGTGTTTAATTTTCGCTATAATGATATTGCTGATCTTTCTCCCCTGGCAGATCTGTCAGACCTGGAAGTTATCAGGCTCTGGGGCAATAAAGTTAGGGAAGTTGATGCTTTAGAAAATCTTAATAGTCTGGAAATACTGACATTATCTAATAACAGAGTGGAGGATATTTCCGGTCTGCAGGGAGCTAAAAATTTAAGAAAACTCCACTTAAGTCGCAATAATATTAGCGATATTTCTCCCCTGGGACAGCTGAATAACCTGGAGATTCTCTATCTGCTGGAAAATAATATAGATGATATTTCCGCCCTGGCTGAATTAAACAATTTGCAGGAATTAAATATTGCTGCTAACAGAGTGGAAAATATAGAAATTATCTCGGACCTGCCGGCACTGAAGACATTGTATTTTCGAGAAAATCTGGTACAGGATATCACTCCTATAGTAGAAAATGAAAATATTACAGAGCTTGTCAGTTTCAGGTTTAATAGAGTTGATCTGGAAGAGGAAGAGGTAATAGCACAGATAGAAGAGCTGAAAGAAAGAGTAGAGACTCTGAGATATAGTCCTCAAACAGTTAATTAAGAAAATTTTCGAATGCATATTGTATCTGCCAGTTAATTTTTCTAAAAGCTGTCAGAATATTAATCCAACTGGAGGAGTTAGCCGTGCAGACCATAGGCTTAATAGGTGGTATGAGCTGGGAATCATCACTTGCATATTATCGGTTAGCCAACGAGTTAGTTAAGGAAGAGAGGGGCGATCCTCATTCGGCTAAAATTGTTATGTATTCTGTTGATTTTGCTGAATTTAAAAGACTCCAGCACCGGGGAGAATGGCAGCTGCTCACAACTAAAATGATAGATATTGCTGACAAGCTGGAAACTGCCGGAGCAGATATGCTTTTAATATGTGCCAATACCATGCATCTTATGGCGCCGCAAATACAGGAGAAAACGACCATTCCCCTGCTTCATATTGCTGATGCCACAGCTGCAGCCATAAAAGCTGAAGGTTTAGAGGTTGCAGGCCTTCTGGGCACCAGATTCACCATGGAGAAAGATTTTTATAGAACTAGACTTGCTGATAAACACGGAATAGAAGTGGTTGTACCGGATCTTCCGGAGAGAAAAACAGTGCATGAAATTATTTATAAAGAATTGATCTCTGGAATTGTCCGGCAGGAGTCCCGGGATAAACTGACAGATATTATCAAAGATCTGAAAGCAAATAAACAGGCTGAAGGTATTATTTTAGGCTGCACGGAACTGCCCATGTTGACCACAGACATTGATTTTTCCTTACCTCTTTTTAATACCATGGAATTACATGTCAGAAAAGCTGTTAACCGGGCTTTATAAGCAACGGATCTGAGTGAATCTCTCCCTCTAATACAGTGTTTAGATGGGGTTTTCTCTGGCGACTTTAGATAAATTATAAATATTTCATAGAAATTTTTGGACCGGAATGAGGAAATTTAGAGAGATAAACTTTGCAGAAAGTACAGTAACAATCGGGCAATCGGGGAATAATAACTGGAGGAGAAAAATATGAAGCTCTTGAAATTACTGATTAAGTTGCTGAAGTTAGCTGGTGCTCATTTTCCTGTTAAAAATATCACAGCAATAGCAATATCGACACTTGTTTTGGTCATCTGTACGAGCACTTTAATTGTAGAAGTGGGAGATATATCAGCTAAAGCTGAAACTTCTGCCGGGGGAGAGCAGCAGCTTACCATTCTGCATACCAATGATGAGCATTCAGCTGTGATACCACATTCACCCCTGCTGGATTTCAACTCTGAAGATGACAGCAGTGTTGGTGGTATGAACCGACTGGCAGCGTCAGTAGAAGCAATAGTTCAGGATCATAGAGAAGAAAACACTCCGGTATTTTTATTCAATGCCGGGGATTTTATGGCGGGAACTCCCTTTAGCTGGCTGGCCATGGAAGGATATGGACCGGAGCTTAAGCTTTTGCGCCAGATTGGATATGATGCTGCTGTTTTAGGTAATCATGAGTTTGATTATGGAGTAGAAATTTTGCGGGATTATATGGAAGACGCTGGATATCCGGCTGCCAATGAAGAACTGGCAGTTTTAGGCAGCAACATTATCTCCCCGGAAGGGTATTTTTTCCAGGAATATTACCGCGATTATGAGATCATCGAAAAAGAAGGGGTTAAAATAGGAATCATGGGTTTAATCGGTGAAGATGCAGCCAGAGCAGCACCTGAGACAGGCCAGCTGGAGTTTGTAAGGCCTTCTGAGGCCGCTCAGCAGGTTTTAGATGTGCTGGAGGGTTATGGTGTAGATATTACCATTGCCCTTACTCACGCCGGTTTAGAGGAGGATAAAGCTTTAGCCCGGGAAGTGGAAGGTCTGGATATCATTGTGGGGGGCCATTCTCACGATATTTTAACCCGGCCGAAAATTGTCAATGACACTTATATAGTTCAGGCCGGAGATTCTCTAGAATATCTGGGCAAAATGGAGCTGGTTTTTCAGCCCGAAGAGGGGAAAATAAATTTATCTGATTACGAACTGATCAGGCTTGATAGCAAAGCTACTGACAGAGTGAATTTTGCGGAAGAAAATACTGACGATTATAGCGAGAAAAAGTTTAATATTTCAGAGATACAATATACCATCGATGATTATAGGCAAAAACTCAACCGGCTGCTGGCTGATATTACCGGAGGCAGATTTAACTCTGTCAGTCAGCCTGTAATTATGAGTGATTTTGATCTGAAAAAAGAGCCTTATGTCGGCGAAAATCCGGCAGGTAACTTTATCACTGATGCTATGAGAATAGAAGCTTCTCGGGTTTTAGAAGAAGAGGTGGATATAGCTTTTCAGGGCAATGGCCAGATTCGCGGAGGTTTTTATGCCGGGGGAGCGGAAAATTTAATGACTTTTTATGACCTGGCAGCTCCTAATTCTCTGGGAACCGGTCCGGCCGATAACTTTGGTTTCCCCCTGGTCTCAGGTTATATCACCGGAGAGGAAGTCAAAACTTTGCTGGAAGTGGCAGCTTTTGTCTATCAGGTGGAATCGGATAGACACTTTATTCATTTTTCCGGATTAAGCTATAGTTATGACCCCGATAATGCCCTGCTGGGAACTATTCCAGGTCTGGATATACCTCTGCTGCCTATGCGGGCTGTGACTGAGGCAAAATTTTATCCCGGGACCACTCCTCAGCCTGATAGTGCTGAAGATGAACAATTTTCCCAGCTCGAGGATGATAAACTTTATAAGCTGGTCACTGACTCTCATATGCTTTCCCAGATATCCCTGGTAGAAGATATTATTCCCTGGGTAGATTTACAGCCTAAAGATGCAGAAGGAAACCCCCTGGATATCGACAATATGCAGGAACATGTTGTTGTAGGGGAAGAGGGGGAGCTCAAAGTCTGGCAGGCTGTGGTAAATTATGCTGATGACCTGAACCCGGCCGGGCTAGAGCAGCCAGACCAGGCGGAGATAGCCCGGATGCCGCAGTATTATGCCGGCACCCAGGGCAGAATAGAAAAGGTGGATACGGTTTCTCACCGCCTGATTTTTATCCTGGGCCTGCTGTTAACGGCCACAGTTCTTGGGGGGATAATCTGGCGCTTGTTAAGAAAAATGAGCGGTTAACTTTCTGAATTTGCTGCAGGTTTGCCTGCCTTTAACCACCATTCAGATCTAGTTATTATGCAGGGGCAGATATATAACCGGTTATACCGGTCAGCCGGATATTTGAGACAGCAGTCCGGCATTTTTACGGGCATGAATCAGATCAAGCCAATTATTGTAAAATAACTGTCCGTGAGCTCTCCATTTAAGCCGGGGTTTTTGCCCGGGATCATCATCGGGAAAATAATTCTCTGGAATCTTTATATCCAGACCCTTATGGCGATCGCGTTTATATTCCTGCTGTAAAGTATCGGCATCATATTCAAAATGCCCGGTCTGAAAAATCTGACGTTTATCTCTGCGGGCTGCCAGATGCAGGCCGGCTTTATCTGAGTATATGAGTTTTTTCAGCTCCTGATGCTCTTCTATATCTTCAATTTTGACTCTGGTGTGGCGGGAATGAGGGATCAAAATTTCGTCGTTAAAACCCTGAAGCAGCGGTTCATTTTTATCTCTAATTTGATGGGAAAATACCCCGAATAGTTTGTTATCCAGGGGGTGTTTGTCGATACCATAGTGGTGATAAAGTGCAGCCTGAGCTCCCCAGCAGATAAATAAAGTGGAGATAATATTTTCGTAACTCCAGTCGATAATCTGCTGAAGCTCCCGCCAGTAATCCACCTCCTCGAACTCCAGGTGTTCCACCGGAGCTCCGGTAATTATCAGCCCATCAAAGTTTTCAGCTTCAATTTCAGCAAAACTTGTATAAAACTTTTCCATATGAGCTGAATCCACATTTTTGGGCTTATAGGAAGCAGGATGCAGCAGGTCTACATTCACCACATAAGATGTGCTGCTTAAAAGTCGGATTAGCTGGCATTCGGTTTTAATCTTTGTCGGCATTAGATTGAGAATAAGGAAATTTAACCGGGGCAGCTGTTTTATCTTTGCTTTTTGGCTTTCTTTTGCTATTACAGGTATATTCTCCTGCCGCAATCTCTCATAAGCCGGCAGGTCCGGGGGTATAAGGGCAGGCATTATTTATCACTCCTTTTTTGCTGCTGATTATTTTTGGTTTTTTCTATATTTTACTCCCCTAAATTTCTTCTCTGCTCATTTCATATTCAACCTGTATGCAAGCCTGTTAAAGCCCGGTCCAGGTCGGCGATTATATCCTCTGGATCTTCAATTCCCACGGATAACCTTATCATATCGGAAGTTACGCCGGATTTTTCCCGCTCATCCTCATCCAGCTGTTGATGGGTGGTGCTGGCAGGATGAATAGCCAGAGTTTTGGCATCTCCCACATTGGCCAGATGAGATATCAACTGAAGATTTTCTATAAAATTTACCCCACTTTCTTTGCCACCCCTGACACCAAAAGTTAAAATAGCTCCGTAGCCTTTATCCAGGTAGCGGCTGGCGGTTTCATGGGTTAGATGATCGGATAAACCGGGATAATTAACCCAGGAGACTTTTTGATGCCGGGAGAGGAATTCAGCAATCTGCTGAGCATTTTTACAGTGTTTTTCCATGCGCAGCCCCAGAGTTTCCAGGCCCTGTAAAAACAAGAAAGAATTAAAAGGGCTCTGACAGCTGCCTAAATCGCGCAATAGCTGAACTCTGGCTTTGGCAATATAGGCTTCATCGCCGAAATGTTCGGTATAAACTATGCCATGATAGCTGGGATCAGGCTCGCTTAATTCGGGATAGTCGTTAGCTTCCCAGTCAAAATTGCCGCTGTCGATGATAATTCCGCCGATAGATGTCCCGTGGCCTCCAATGAATTTGGTGGTAGAATGGATGACAATATCGGCGCCATACTCAAAAGGATTGCAGAGATAGGGAGTAGCAAACGTGTTATCAACAATTAGCGGAACTCCAGCATCATGAGCAATTTCAGCGATCCTCTCTATATCAGGCACATCCAGGCGGGGATTGCCGATAGTTTCAATATATAAAGCTCTGGTCTTAGCTCCTATTTTTTGCTGGAAGCTCTCCGGTTCAGTGGAATCAGCAAACTTTACCTCTATCCCATATTTAGGCAGGGTATGAGCAAAAAGATTATAGGTGCCACCATAAAGGGAGCTGCCGCTGACAATTTCCTGGCCCTGGTGGGCTATGTTCAAAATCGAGATGGTTTCCGCCGATTGGCCAGAAGCCACAGCCAGCGCTCCCACTCCTCCCTCTAAAGCAGCCATTCTCTTTTCCAGCACCTCATTGGTGGGATTCATGATCCGGGAGTAGATATTGCCCGGTTCATCCAGAGCAAAAAGATCAGCAGCATGATCGGTATCATCAAATACATAGGAAGTAGTTTGATAGATGGGCACGGCGCGAGATCCGGTAGCAGGATCGGGTTCCTGACCGGCGTGAACACTTAAAGTAGAAAAGCCATAAGATTGATTATTGCTCATATTAGTTTTCCTCCTGTATAAGTTTATTTTTATTTTAATTTTAGTGGTGAAAGGGAGGGGAGAGGGGTAAATAGCAGCAGCAAATAAAAAAATCCCCTTCCTGAAAGGAAGAGGTGTAAATGCTTACACCGCTTATCTCTCAGGAAAATATTTCCTGCAGGATTTGGCACCAGGCAAAAAACTTGCCGGTTGCCGGGCTTCACAGGGCCAGTCCCTCCACCACTCTTGATAAGCAGA
>CAZVMQ010000021.1:0-27647 GCA_964628755.1 uncultured Halanaerobiaceae bacterium | reverse complement strand
GATATCGAGTTTCTATAATGATAACATATGAAAAGCAATCTGACAAATATACTCAAAAATTTCCATCAGTATTTTTTACATAGTTTTAACATAGCCTTCAGACGTCGTTAATATAGCTGTGTTAGCATTTAGATAGAAACAAAAAAGAGGAAAGAACAAAACTAAACTACATTATTATAAGGAGGAAAAAAATGAAAAGAATTTCTTTAGTGCTTGTGCTGGCATTGGTTATAGGCGTAATGTTTTCAGGGGCAGTTGAGGCAAATACTATCGAAGTTAGAGGGTCTGACACTCAGGTGAATTTGGTGAGCAATTTTGCCGAGGCTTATATGGAGAAGAACCCGGAGGTTATGATCTCAGTTACCGGAGGAGGTTCCAGCACCGGAATATCAGGTCTTATCAATGGCAGTATCGATCTCGCCAACTCTTCCCGACAGATATCTGAGTCCGAACTGGAACAGGCACGAGAGCGAGGAGTTGAACCCACCCGCATTATCATTGCTCTGGACGGTCTATCCGTAATCACCCATCCCGATAATCCCGTGCAGGAGCTGACACTGGCTGAAATAGGCGATATTTTCCGCGGCGAAATAACTAACTGGTCCGATGTAGGAGGAAACGATCAGGAGATAAGTCTTTACGGGCGACAGAGTAATTCCGGAACCTTCGTATTTTTCCGAGAAAATGTTGTTGAAGATGACTTTTCCGATAATAAAATGCGGATGAATGGAAATGCTCAGATAGTGGAAGGCGTGAAAAATGATAGCTCAGCAATAGGATATGTAGGTGTTGGTTATGCTGTAGAGGATGGCAGGGTTGCTGATGGCCTGCAGATGATATCCGTGGCTACTGCCGAGGGCGAACCCTATGTTACACCTCTTGATCCGGAAAATGTGGCGGAAGGTCTCTATCCGCTGGCCCGACCGCTTCATCATTACAGTGACGGAGCACCTCAGGGAACTTTGGCAGACTATATTGACTTTGTGCTGAGCGATGAAGGTCAGGAGATAGCTGTAGAATCTGGATTTTATCCTATTACCGAGGAATTTGAAAATATCAACAGAGAGAACCTGCAGAATTGATAATCTCTGCTGGCAGGTGATTGCAGGAGGCATATAAAGATGGACTATAAATTTCGCGACAACCTGATAGAAAAATTTTTTCTGCTCAATGGGATTGTGGTTATTTTGATCCTGTTGGGCATCTTTCTTATCCTGTTTGCCAACAGCTTGCCCGCTATAAGGAGTGTGGGAATCAGCGAATTTTTGACTTCAGCTCGCTGGAACCCCACCGCTTACAGCGGTGATAACCAGTATGGAATTCTGGCCAAAATAGTCAGTACTCTGATGGTTACCTTCGGTTCAATGATTATAGCGGTCCCTTTAGGAGTGGCTGCAGCTGCCTATCTGTCTGAAGTGGCCAGCAGCAGTGTAAGAAGTATACTCAAGCCCGCTCTGGAAATTCTGGCCAGTATACCCTCTGTGGTAATCGGTTTTCTGGGCATAGTGGTTTTCGGACCATTGATAGCTGAAACATTTAATCTGTCTCACGGTCTCAACGCCATAAACGGTTCCATAGCTCTGGCTATTATGTCACTTCCCACAATAATCAGTCTTTCAGAGGATGCCATGAGTTCTGTGCCGGAGGAATACCGGAAAGCCTCATTGGGGCTGGGGGCCAACCGCTGGCAGACGTTGACCCGGGTCACCATACCCTCCTCACTCTCAGGCATATTTGCTGCCGTAATGCTGGGTATGGGCAGAGCGATTGGAGAAACGATGGCTGTGCTGATGGCCACGGGCAATGCTCCGCGTATGCCGGGCAGTTTCTTCGATTCTGTGCAGACCATGACAGCTACCATTGCCATAGAGCTGGGGGAAGTTCCCTATTATACAGAACACTATCATGCTCTTTTCGTTATCGGACTGGTGTTGTTCATCATGACCTTTATGGTCAATCTAGCTTCAGATATAATACTGCACCGCTATGGAAGGGAGTGATAGAGATGGAGAACTGGAAACAGCGGCTGGGCTTCTGGACACTGAGAATTTCTGCCCTCCTGGTGCTGGCTGTGCTGATTTTTTTGCTCGGTGATATTATATTAAAGGGTGGAAGTGTAATAGATCTGGAGTTTTTAAGCACTCCTCCTCGCCAGGGCATGACAGCAGGTGGGATATTTCCAGCCATAGCCGGAACATTTTATCTGTCGCTTATAACTGCTTTAGTTGCTGTACCCCTGGGGGTTATGGGAGGTATTTATCTCAGCGAATATGCCAGCCAGGGCAAACTCACCCGTTTGATTAGAATGTCAATTAGAAATCTGGCAGGTGTGCCCTCAATAGTATTCGGCATGTTCGGAGTGGCCATATTTGTAAACTTTTTTGGTTTTGGGCTTTCACTGCTCAGCGCCGGGCTGACACTGGGAATAATGACACTGCCCGTAACCATTACGGCCAGTGAAGAAGCATTAAAATCAGTGCCCGATTCCTATCGGCAGGGGGCTCTGGCCTTAGGAACGACACGCTGGCAGATGATCAGAACCTGTGTTTTGCCTCCGGCAGTGCCAGGGATGCTTACCGGTTCCATTCTGGGACTGGCCCGGGCGGCCGGCGAGACAGCTCCTATACTTTTTACAGGAGCTGCATTTTTGCATCCCCATCTGCCTGATTCTCCTTTCAGCCAGTTTATGGCCCTGCCCTATCATCTTTATATTCTGGCCACACAGCACCATGATATTTCCCGGGTCAGACCTATTGCTTACGGTACGGCTCTGGTCTTAATTCTGCTGGTCCTGATTTTAAATATCGGTGCTATAATTTTGCGCGAGAAACTTTCGCGCCGCTACAGGAGATAAAACTGTTACCAACTTTCAAGAGGTGAATTTAATGGGAGATAAAGAAAATTGTAAGCTGAAAATTGAAAACCTTAACGTATACTATGATCATGAACAGGCTCTAAAAGATATCAATATGGTAATTGACTGTCAGGAAATAACAGCACTTATTGGCCCTTCCGGCTGTGGAAAATCCACATTTCTCCGTTCACTCAACCGTATGAATGATGAGATAAAGGAGGCCAGTGTGGAGGGAAGTGTGATACTGGATGGTGAAGACATCTATAAAAACGGCTACAATGTGGTTAAACTGAGAAAACGGGTAGGGATGGTTTTTCAGCAGCCCAATCCCTTTCCCAAAAGCATCTATGATAATGTGGCTTATGGGCCCAGAATTCACGGTATTAAGGACAGAGATACGCTGGATGAAATTGTGGAAGACAGCCTAAAAGCAGCGGCCCTCTGGGAAGAAGTCAGTGACAGACTTAATCAATCAGCCCTGGATTTATCGGGCGGCCAGCAGCAGAGGCTCTGCATTGCCAGAGCGATTGCGGTAAAACCGGATGTGATACTGATGGATGAGCCCGCTTCCGCTCTTGATCCGCAGGCTACAGCTAAAATAGAGGATCTTCTCACCGAGCTAAAGAAAAATTACACCATAATCATCGTCACCCATAATATGCAGCAGGCGGCCAGAATTTCTGACAGAACTGCGTTTTTCTGGCTGGGAAGTGTTGTGGAATACGGACCGACAGAAAAGATTTTCGAAAGACCCGATGATCAGCGCACTGAGGACTATATTACGGGGAGATTTGGCTAATATTAAAGCGGGAGGATTATGATAATGAGAAAACACTATGAAAAAAGGCTGGAGGAACTAAACAGGAAAATGCTCAATATGGCAAGCAGAGTTGAGGAGGCGGTTGATCGGTGTATAAAAGCTTTACAGGAACGCGATATGTCCCTGGCCCGGCAGGTGGTGAAAGAAGATGAAAAAATTGATAAAATGGAGCGGGAAATTGAAGAAGAATGCATAAAAATTACAGCTCTACAGCAGCCTGTCGCCGGAGACCTGAGAATTATTACAGCTATCTCCAAGATTGCCACCGATCTCGAGCGTATTGGTGATCATGCGGTTAATATAGCAGAGATGGTTCTGGAAATAGGTGAGCAGAAGCTGATAAAACCACTTGAGGACGTACCCCGCATGGCGGAGATAGCCACTTCTCGACTGCATCTAAGCCTGGAAGCTTTCACTGAACTTGATGCCGCCAGGGCTGAGGAGCTGGCCCGGCAGGACGAAAAGATTGACCGCTGTGATGAGCAGATTCTGAGAGAACTAATAACTTTGATGATGGAGGACTGCAGCAATCTGGAGCAGGCTGTGAGGCTTATTTTTATAAGTCGATTTCTGGAAAGAATAGGTGATCATACCACCAACATCTGTGAAAAACTCATATATGCAGCCACGGGTGAGCGGGCAGATTATTAAACGGATTATTAATTAGCATTGTTGTATCAATATATTATATAATATAAGCAGCAGATAGGTATGAGCTAAGGAAATGAGGAGGGTGATCATGAGCCGCAAAATTCTTGTGGTAGATGATGAGGAAAATATCAGGGAGCTTATCAGCTATAATTTAACCCAGGAAGGTTATGAAATTATAGAAGCTGCCGATGGGCGGGAAGCTGAAAAGATGGTGAAAAAAAATGATATCGATCTTATTATACTTGATCTGATGCTGCCCGAAATTGATGGCTTCACTCTCTGCCGCAGGTTGAAAAGCTCTGATCAATTCCGGCAAATTCCCATCATCATGCTGACAGCCCGGGATGAAGAAACTGACAAAGTTGTGGGCCTGGAACTGGGGGCTGATGATTATATAACCAAACCATTCGGCACCCGCGAGCTGATAGCCCGGGTCAGAGCAGTTCTTCGACGGGTCTATGAAGAGGATATTTCTGCAGATGCTTCAGCCCGCACCGATGTTATCGTTTCCGGACCTTTGAGCCTGGATACGGAAAGCTATCAGGTTGAGTTTGAAGATGGGAGAATTGACCTTACCCCCAAAGAGTTTGAGCTGCTCAAATTATTAATGTCCAATCCCAATAAAGTAATGACTCGAGATATGCTGCTGAATAAAATTTGGGGCTATGACTATTTTGGTGACACGAGAACAGTAGATGTTCATATTCGCAGACTGCGTTCTAAGATACCTGCTGATTTCATAACTACAGTTAGAGGGGTGGGCTATAAATTTGAAGAACTGGAGTGATTTCAGCTTTAAACTGCAGATGCTGATCATATTTCTTCTGGTACAGCTGCTCATTGTTTCAGCCATTTTTATATATTATCAACGCAGTCAGAGAGAGTTTTATCTGAAGCAGCTGGGTGAAAATCTTGCCAGTGAAGCCCGGGGACTGGCTCTGAATGAGATAGATTTTTCCGCGGGTGTCAGCCAGCTATGGGAGGAAGAGCTGGCTGAGCTGGGAGAAAAAACGGGCAGAAGGTTTACATTGATAGCAGCCGATGGGCAGGTTATTGCCGATAGCCACAATGCAGCTGAAGATATGGACCTGCATGATGATAGACCTGAAATATTACAGGCAATTAATAGTCCTGAGCGAGAACCTGGACAGGCGAGCAGATATAGTGAGACACTCCAGCAGGAGTATTTTTATCTGGCTCTCCCTGTAAGAGAAGGTGATGAGCTTCAGGGATTTGTGCGTGTAGCCCGTCCCCTTACGGCTATCAACGAAATTTTAAACAGGCATCGACAAAATTTTTTAATTTTTATGATCATCATTCTGGCCGCGGTGTCAGGAATTGTTTTCTGGCTTGCCGGAAGACTTACCTCTCCCCTGGCCAAAATGAGCAGAATGGTTAGAAATATAAGCAGGGGTAACTACAGTCAGCAGCTGCAGATGGAGGCTACCAGCCGTGAATTAGAAGTGCTGAAAAGAAGCTTCAACAGGATGGCAGATAATCTTGAGGAAAAGATCGAAGAGCTGACCGCTGAAAATAATAAACGTGAGGCCATTCTCTCCAGTGTTGGTGATGGCATCATAGCCTTCGATGAGGATAAAAGTGTTATGATGATAAATGCCGCGGCCCGAAAGAAGCTAGGCATACCTGAAGGTGAGGAGATTGCAGGCCAAAAAATATCAAAGGTTATCAGACATCACGAATTTTTGCAGATGCTGGATGATTTTCCCCGGGGTGATTCCCGTCAGGAACTGGAAATAACAGTTCAAACTCCGCAGAAAAAGATTTTAAGGCTCAATTACTGCAGTCTAAATGAAGATAAAAAAGGAAGTCCCGGAGGGATAATATCTCTCACCGATATCACAGAGCTGAAAGAGCTGGAAAAGGTGCGGCAGGAATTTGTGGCTAACGTTTCTCATGAACTTAAAACCCCTCTCACCTCTCTTAAAGGTTATCTGGATACCCTGCTGGAAAGTGACCCCGATGCTGAAGCCAGGGTTAGATTTCTCAAAATCATCAGACAGGAAACAGATCATATGTCTGAGCTGGTCGAGGATTTGCTGCAGCTATCCCGGCTGGAAGGCAAAAAAGCGGAGATCTCCCCCGGTGATATTGTAGCTGTTATGGACAGAGTCTTTCTGCGCCTGCAGGAAAAAGCAGCTGAAAAAGAGATAAAATTTATACCGGATTATCCCACCGAAGTACCGCCAGTGCTAATGGTAGAAAGTCAGATAGAACAGGCGTTATTTAATCTGGCAGATAATGCAATTAAATATACACCTTCCGGAGGCCAGGTTATTATGCGGGCTGAGATGAAAGAGGAAAGTGTTGTAATTGAAGTTGAGGACAGCGGCCTGGGCATAAACAGCGGTGAACAGAAGCGAATATTTGAGAGGTTTTATCGCGTGGATAGAGCCCGTTCCCGCAAAGAAGGTGGTACAGGCTTGGGGCTGGCTATCGTCAAACATATTCTGCGCGGACATGATACCTACCCACATGTAACCAGCACCCCGGGAGAGGGATCTATTTTTAGCTTTGAATTAAATCTGGTCGAGAAATCAAGAGGGGGTAATAATAAAAGTGAGTGATAAAAAAATAATTGCTTTCTTTGCCGATGTACATGCCAATCTACCCGCAATGAAAGCGGTGCTGACAGATATCGATAATGTCCGGGGGATGAGATTCACTTCCTTAAAGTTGAATTAATTTGATATATTTTTTGGACCATAATATCCTTCGAATTGATTGGATTTATATTTGTGGATTAAACACCGGACAAAGTTGAAAAAATTTCATGATACAGCTCAGATTTTCTTTCAATTAAACCTCTGCGAATTCCGCCTCTATTGCAAAATCGGCATTGACTTCTTCCGCAATCAAATTTTTATAACGTTCCAGCTGATCTCTTTTTTTACTAAATCCACTTTTATAATCTAAAATCAAAATCTGTTGAGCTTCCCTGTCTACCATTAGCCGATCAATTCGAGCCCCCTCATCACTATCCGCCCCTATGCTTGTCGGCACATATTCATTAAAAATCTGCCACTTTTCCTGAAAATAGCGGGGATTTTCTGTAATGAAATTTTCAGCTCTTGCTATTGCTCTTTCTGTTAATTCATCTCCTAATATATTTCCAAACCTGGAAGCAGTTAAACGTCTGGCTGTTTTTATTTCTTCCTCGCCAGCAAATTTTATATTTTCCAGATAATAGTGTATGGCAAGTCCTTTCATGCGCTCTACTTCTCGCTGTAAATTTAAATCCACATCTTTTTTTTGAGCAATAATTTCCCGGAAATCTTTATCGGGATCAGGAAAGTTTGGCTGAAAATAATCGCCAGCTTCCTGCAGCTCTAAATCTTTAACTTTTTCTCTATCTCCAGTTTCTGTGAATTCTCCCTGACTTATACCCGTAATTAACTCAGATAAACTTTCTACTCCACAGGCCCGTTTCAAATTAGCTTCATAGAAGTTGTATTTGTCACTGTTATTTTTCCAGGCTTCTATTTCTTCTGGTTCTATCTGAGAAGGAGTATCCAGATAAACGAACAAATTGCTTTTAGCCCGGGTCATAGATACATAAACATTATTTATCTCTTCCAGCAAATCTTCTATTTCCTCCCGGCCGAAAGCAAAATCGAGCCAGGACAAAAGCTTCTTATAATCACTGGTTGTCAGAAGGTAGTCCTCAACCCGGGAGTAATCAGGGTTGAATTGTAGTTTTAAATCTAACTCTTCACTGCTGCTGTATCCCCCTCTTCCTCCGGATAAATTCCAGTAAAAAAACTCAGTATGAAAAGATAGGCCCTTGGACTTATGAATTGTCAGCAGCTCTACAGCATTTTCTTCCTGGACAGAAGCCTCTTCCAGAGCAGTTGTCTCCCCTTCTTCCCGGCACATTTCCATAAATTCCTGCAGAGAATTCAGGCTGCACATTAACGAATAAAAACGGAAAAGATTTTTCAAAGCCCCTCTATCCTGCTGCCAGCGGGAGAAAGCTCCGCTTTCGGTAATCAATAGATAAGCCAGATTATCATACTGCACATCTGTAAGCATAACAATCCATTCCAGCACTTCAGTCAGCTCAGTATGTCCTGATAATATTTCCCGGGAAAATAGATCAGTCTTTGTTCCAGACTTTTCCCGTCGGCTGCTATTCAAAAGTTCATTTAATCTCTTTTTATTTTTCAGCATAAATCTGAGTTCCTGCTGGGGGAGCTGAACCAGATCACTGCGCAGAAAATTCAGTAAATTATGATAATCTCCCTGCCACAGGTAGTTTAAAAGCTGATAAAGGGGTTCCACAGCTTCGTTTTCTAGCAAGTCTCCTTCTTGATGCAGCACATAAGGCACACCTCTGTCAGTCAGATGTCCGGCAATATCCCTCAGTTCCTGGTTGGTTCGCGCCAGTACCGCAACATCTTCATAACTGCTGAAATCCTGTTTCAGTCTTCGGGCAATTTCTTCCCGGAGATTTTCCACAACCTGTTGATTTTGGGCCCGAATCTGTTTTTGTTTTTCCTGAGAATATTTCTGAAATTTTTTGGTCTCCTCACTAATTACAGCCCTGTTTCCCCCCAGCAAAACTTCAATATAACCCTCTGCGGCTTCAGGCCGGGGTTCTACTTCTTCGTATTCCCATTGTGGATGCAGGTTTCGAAATAAAGCATTGATAAATTCCACTACCTTTTTGTCGCTGCGAAAACATCTCTCCAGGGTCTCTGTTTCCCCCTCAACTATTTGGGGTAGTTTCACAAATAGCTCTTTTTCTCCTCCGCGCCACTGATAAATAGATTGTTTGGCATCTCCCACGGCAATAAAGTTTCTTTCCTGATCAACAAAACTCTCTAATATTTTCCACTGCAGTACACTGGTATCCTGAAATTCATCTATAAATAATGATTTTATTTTACTTCCGGTAATCTCAGATAAAAACTGGCTCAGACTTCCCCCGGGGAGATCAAGGTCCTCTTTCACCAGGTATTTGTAGACATAATTACTGATATCACTATAAGTAAATTTCTGCCTGCGCATTTTTAAACTATCATATTCTGTAAATACTGCCTCTGCCAGATCAAATATGGCTTTGTCTAGAGGAATCACATCCCGGTTAAATATATAACGGGCCAATCGGTTTTGAAACTGGCGATAATCTTCTTTAGCCCTTTTTCTGGCCTCACCTCTGACCCGATTACCACTCCAGAAGGTTTTGTCCTCAGCCATAAAAAGCCTGCGGCGCCCGGCAATAAAATCCTGCAGCTCTTCTTTTTCGGCTCCATTTTGTTTTAAATTTTCATAGTCCGAAATCACATTCTCAAAATTTTTGACCACAAGTTCCGGTAAATTTGTATCTTTTTCGGCTGCAACCTCTTTCACTGTCTGTAAACTGCTGTCAAGATAAGGCAAAAAATCCGTATCAGTATAGGCCTGACGCTCTTTGCTCTCCAGCAGTAAATACTTCCAGCGATCATTTACGATATTTTCGATAAAATCCAGCACTTTCTGATAATCCCGGCTAACTTTGATCTCAAAAATTTTTTGCAGACGAGAAAAGTACTTTTCCTGCTGCAGCAGCCGCTGAAAAACCTTGCTCACTATCTCCTGTTCTCTGTCTTCTTCCATAATCTCATATTTATAAACACCCAGATAGGGAGCAACGACTTTTTGAAATAACTGATTGGTAAAACTGTCAATGGTATAAATATGAATTCCATCTTTATTAAGGAGCATCTGCTGCCGGCATTTCTGAATAATTTCCGGGCGATATTCAACCTGTGAATGATTTTTCTTTAATTCCTGCCAGACCCGGGCTTGTTTCCCTTTTTCCTCCAGCAGGCGCAGATGTTTTAATATTCTCTCTCTCGCCTCAGCCGTGGCTTTGCGCGTGAAAGTTAATGCCACAATTTCTGTAAAATCCTGACCTGAAAGTAAGGCCGCTATATATTCCAGAGAAAGCCGATAAGTCTTACCTGTGCCAGCACTGGCTTTCAATATTTTTTTCATCACTCGCTCACCACCCTGCAGACCTTTTTATAATTACACCTGTAGCATTCACTGTCATTTTTTAAATACTTTCCCTCCTGCACAAAATCTTCCATAACTTCCTGCATTTTTTGGCGGAAATCCAGTTCAGAATTTGGCCCTTCCTGATGAAATTTTCGCTCCATAACCTGATAAAAATATTTGTGAATTGGCCGCTGTTCACCGCGGCTGTGTTTAAGTAAAATAGCATAAAAGTTAAGCTGTTCCGGCTGCAATCTGCCGCTTTTAAAATCCACCAGAGCTATTTTATCCTCAGCATCCAGCAGTAAATCAATTCTCCCGCTCAGATAAAAGTTTACCAGCCGGGAAATAAAAAAGGGTGTGCTTTTAGCACCTGCAGGGCTGTATTCTACCTCTCTAGCCTGAAATTGAAACAGATTACTTTGCAGGGGAGAAGCTGAAGATTGCCAGAAATGCTGCAGCGATTCCACCAGTTCCTGCTTCACCACCCGGTAATAATAATCTTCAAAGCGGTGATCAATTTTGAGATGATAATCTTCCATAACTTCTTCTACAACTTCGCCAGCTTTTTTCGCCATTATTTCCTGGTCCTGCCAGCTGCTGCTCTGCATGAGCTTTTCTGTCATGAAATGCACCATACTTCCAAAAGTCATGGGAGATAACATCCGATCAATCTCACCCAGCTCTGGTTCCAGCTGCATAAGATGTTCGCAGAAAAAATGAAAATAGCATTTTTCCAGAGAACTATATTTATAATAACCCAGGCTAAAATCTTTGCCAGGCCCGGGAAAGTCATCAGTCTCTATAGCAAGGGGTTCCTCCCGGACAATTTCATCAGGTCTACCTATTAACAGGGGCAAATTATGTTCATCACTGCTTTCTGCCTGCGAAGTCTCAACTGACATATCTTCGGAAAAAATAGATTTATAAAATTGGGGATAATAAGTTTCAGAAACTGGAGCCGGCTGCAAAGACAGGTCGTATTTAAGTCTTAGCTCTTCCACAAAAGCACCCGGGCTTTTATTTTCTTCTATATTTTTCAGAGTCAGCACTTCAGCTTTATCAGCGCTGAAAAGGTGGCGCAAAAAATTATAACGCTGTTTTTCTCTTACGTCTTCACGCGTGGGCAGACCCACCTGCTGGCGCTGAGCTTCAGTCAACAAAAATCCCTGAGTCTGAGGAGAAGGAAGCCATCCCTGACTGGCATTAAAAATTATTAAGTGATCACGGCAGACTTGTGTGGCAGAATCCAGGTCCTGCAATTCCAGATCATATTCTTCCTGTTCACTTGACTGCTCAAAAGTAGGGGTGATTTTCTTATATTCTATGTACTGCAGAACTCTATCAATAAGGCCCAGAGCTGGATTATCATAAAATGTCTGCCAGCTGTTAACTAAATCCATATTCTCCAGAGACTTTAACTCCAGCAAAGCATCATAAAATTGTTCTATATCGTCCCAGTAAGCAGAACTGGATAGTACTTCCAGATCCAGATCATCAAGATAGGTTATCAATTCTCCCATCTCTTTTATCTCTTCCAGTTTTGCCAGTTCAGCCATAATCCTCTGCAGTGAAGGGATTTTATCCTGAAGCAATTTGCTGTCCAGATAAAGATAATTCTTTCTTAAAAGATCTCTCACCTTATCCAGTACTCCCGGAGACAGCTGAAAATATTGACGGAAAAAAGGCCGGGTGAGGGCATCCTGTAGTTCAGCCAGGGCAATTTCATCTCTATCCGGAGGCGAAGCTCCCAGTAATTTTTGCAGCAGCTCCAGGAAAATATATATCTGGCTGTTACTGAACATTTCCTCCCGGGGCATATCAATTTTTCTCGGTGAAAGTAAATGCTGGTATTCCGTATCATCAAGCCGGGGAGTCAAAAGCTGACTGCAGCCGGGCCGGGCCAGATGAAAGGCCGAAACCAGCTGAAGCATATCCTCCGAAGCGCTGTAAAGATTGAGCTCACAGGGTAAGTTCTGGGGGAGAGTTAGGCTTTCATACTCCAGGTCAGCAGCGGAAAAATCTGCTGCTGGCAGCTGCAGATAGATAGTGATCTCTCCGGAAAAATTCTTATCCAGATCTTTAATTATATTTTTTTCCAGGGGAGTAAGGTTCACAGTATTCAAAAAAACCAGGCGGGAAAAACTTTCAACTGGTTTGAGCGATATTTCCTGGTCTTTTTGAGAAAGAATCAGGGATGAATACCCCTGGTCCTGCAAAAATTTCTCATATCTTTGTCGCAAACCAGCAACCAGCTCATATCTCTCTTTCTGCCAGCCTTCCAGCTCTGGCAATTCTTCTATCTGATATTCTTTTAACTGCCGGTAAAACTCATGGAAGCGGGAAGAGAATTCAATAATATCATTATAATTTTCAATGCCCAATCTATTTTTCTCCCGCCTGGTAAGCAGGCTATACAATATAACTGAAAGCTTTTCTTCTCTCAATATGATATCTTCCCGGGCAAACAACCATTCTTTTAGCTCTGAAAATGTGATGAATTGACTTCTCTTCTGGAGAGGTTGTTTGTGTTTCTGATACTCCGAATGCAGTTGATTTAAATTGTTTGCCTTCTCCGACTCAACTACATACAGAGTGGGCAGATTATTAACTGCCTTTTCAAATATATCTTCCGAGAAATCTAGATGCTCTAATTTCACTATTTATCCCGCCTTTAACCTCAATTATTTATTGTTATCTTTATCATCCTTTTCGGGATTATCTCGATTTATAGTTCCGGATTTATCATTATCTTTATCCTTGCTTAACTTTCGCACCTTTACATCTCTTTCTTTTAGTTTCTGGGCAGTTTTCTCCGCGGCTTCTTCCGATTTTACAACTACATTTGCAATATGAACCTGTCTAAACATACTGTGAAAAAATTGATTCATTAAAGAGAAACCAACCAAAATCAAGATCATAACTGTTATTCTACCATTACTTACGGCTCTAAAGGCAAGTCCTCCGGCTAAAATTCCTATGCTAAACTGTATAATATGCTTTATTCCCAGTATATTATTGATAAAATAGTGAGTTTTAGCATGCAAATAAGCAAGCAGTAAACGCATATTTCGCTAACCTCCCTGGTTTTTCACCTTCAATATTAGTATATAAATTCATCTGTCTGATTCCTGTTATGGTTAAAATTTTAATGTTAAAACCCCGCTTTTCAGGCTGATTCCTGCAGCGGGGGCTGATCAATATAATTTAAATTTATTTAACCTAACAGTTTAAGCTTAGCAAATCTTGAATATTTTTTCAAGAAGCTTAAACCCTCGAAACATATAGTCATATATAGCAGGTTAAACTGGTCCTATTAATATATTCTGTTTTTGATGGTATAATACCTTTATTTTTAATGGACATAAATTTAAAAATATAATGACTATCCAGCAAAAATTTGTTATAATATATAAGGAGAGAAAAAGTTAACCTCCAGAATTTAAAGAAAACTCAGGAGAGAATATCAGGGAGGCAGAAGAAAATGAAAAAAGAAAATTTTATAGGTCAGAAAGTTATCAATGGCTTTGTTTTGATTCTCGCTTTTATCATCATCACATATGTTTTCGGCACAGTTTCAGTTTTGGCTCAAAGTAATGCCCCAGACTTAGAGTGGACACATGTGGCAGAAGATTTCACATTCAGATCACTGGCTGTAGATACCGAAGGTAATATTTATGCCGGCAGTAACGACAGCACTATAACGAAGCTGGATTCTGCTGGTAATATAATGCAAACTTTTGAGTTTCAGCACGGTGTAATTAATTCCCTGGCAGTGGATGAAGAAGGTCAGATTTATTCAGGCAGCACAGATAATACGGCCCGGAAATTAGATCCCCGGGGAAATGAAATCTGGAATTATGATAGGCACTGGTCTTCTCTGAGGGCAGTAGCTGTAGATGCGGAGAATAATCTCTTCACCGGGAGCAGGGATAACTCTGTCAGAAAAATTAATCCTGACGGAGTAAGAATGTGGACATTTGAAGAACACACGGGAACAGTTAATGCCCTGGCTGTTGATAATGAGGGTAATATTTTCAGCGGCAGCAATGACAATACTCTGCGTAAGATCGATACCGATGGCAACGAACTCTGGCAGTACGATGTTCACTGGTCCTCCGTTAAAGCTGTGGCTGTCGACGAAAATAATAATGTATTTACCGGTAGTCGGGATGCCAGTGTCAGAAAAATTGATTCTGAGGGCCACAGGTTATGGACCTTCGACGGTCACAATGCTTCGGTGACCGCTCTGGCTGTGGACAATCAGGGCAATATATATACTGGTAGTGCTGATAAGACCGTAAGAAAACTTGATGCAGAAGGAAATGAAATCTGGGTTTATAGAGGTCATGAAGGAGGTATACTGGACATAGCGCTCGATGAGGAAGGAAATATTTTCGTTGTCAGTTCAGACATGACTATAACGAAATTAGTACCGTAATTATAAACACCACAATAAAATATAATTTCCGGAATTAAGCAATAATCGGGTGCCCAAAAATTTAGGGCATTTGTCCTCCCCCTGCTGAACATCTTAGCGGCAAGATTATGGTTTTAAACATAAGGAAGGGCAAATGCCCTTATTTTTAATTTTCAATTTCCTCCGTCAATTCTATAATCCTATCTATAGATTCGCCTATAAACTCAATAGTAGAACGCAGCGGTTTTTCAGTAGTAATATCCACCCCGGCCATGTCAGCCAGTTCCACCGGATCTTTGCTGCCACCAGCTTTTAATACATTCAGCCAGTCCTGTACTGCAGTTTCCCCTTCGCTTTGAATCCTCTGATTAGCAGCTGTAGCAATGGTTAAACCGGCGCTATAGGTGTAAGAGTAAAGACCCATGTAATAATGAGGCTGACGCATCCAGGTCAGTTCAGCACCTTCATTGATCTTCACATTCTCGCCCCAGAAATCTTCCAACACTCCCTGTTTCAGCTGATTGAGTCGTTCTGCCTGAACACTTTTACCCTGTTCAATTCTTTCGTAAACTTTTCGCTGATAGGCAGCTTCCAGCAGATGAGTGACAAAATTATGATAATAGGTGTTGCTTATCATGGTGGCCAGTGCCCATCGTTGAAAGCGCGGATCATCCTTCTGCTCAATCAGATAATTGGTCAAAAAGAGTTCATTTATTGTGGAAGGAGCCTCCACAAAATAAGTAGAAGGTCTATCTTCAAACATGCTGTTATGCCTTTGAGATAAAACAAAATGACCAGCATGACCTAGTTCATGAACCAGAGTATAAACCTGGCTCATCAATCCCGACCAGGATAGTAGAATAAAGGATTTAACCCCATAGGGAGTTGCACAAAAGCCCCCGGTAGACTTGCCCCTGTTTTGAGCAAAATCAACCCAGCGCTCATCGTAGGCATCCATTATCATATCCAGATACTTGTCACCCAGAATAGAGAGAGCCCCTTTTACATATTTTTGCGACTCCTCCACTGTAACCTCGGGCTCAAACTCAGGATCAACGGGTATTTTCAGATCTGCGTATGTCATTTCTTCCAGATCATATATATCCTGCAGCAGCCCCGCATATTTTCTCATATGTGGAGCCAGCTCTTCCATGATTAAATCTATCTGTCTGTCATATAATTCTCTATCAACCTTCTGATCAAATAAGAGATAGGCAAATATATCATCATATCCCCGCATGTCCCCCATGATTTTTTCTTTCTGCACCTGGGTATTATAGGTGGACGCCATAGTATTTTGATAATCAGAAAGAGAACGAGAAAACTCCTCAAAAGCTTTTCTGCGAATTTTCTTATCAGGTTCCATCTGATATTCATTTTCGAATTTTACAAAACTCAGGGGATATTCTTCCCCTTCGATGGTAAAGCTGTCAAAATCCAGGTCTGCCAGTTTAACCTGGTTATATATAGTTTGAAAAGAATCCAGTACAGGAGAAAGAGCCGAAAGCGCTTTTTCTGTTTCAGAATTGAGCTTATATTTTTTGCTGCGTTTAAGATCAGCTAAATAAACCTCATAATCATCGGTTTTCTTTATAGTTTTATCTATAGTTTTTTCATCCAGTTCTTTTATTTCACTCTCTATGAAAGAAGTGGAACTCATAACCTGCGAAAACACCATCTTAACATTCGATAATCTTTCCTGATTCTCCGTATTTCTCTCATCGACCGATTTGGCCAGATGAGCATAAGAATAAACATGATATCCTTTAATCATTAATTGCTCATAATCCTGCAAACATTCGATAATAGTTTCCGGTTCCTTAAGTTCTCCTTTATATTTTTCAACAATGACCTCAGTATTTTTCTTTACTTCCTGCAGAGCTTTCTCAAACTCAGCTTCTGTTGAAAAAATCCGGGTAAGATCCCACTTTAAATGTTCCGGCACCTCTTCTCTTGTCTGCATTTTTTCTTCAGCCATATATATCCCCCTTTATTTTTGTTGAACCTCTGGATTAACTATATCGGGCATATTTTCATTTTTTAAACCGGCCAGAATATTTTCAGCTGCTATTACCCCCATTTTTGTGCGGGTTTCAATGCTGGCACTTCCTATATGGGGCAGCATAACTAAATTATCCTGCTCAGCCAGCCCGGGTGTCAGCTTGGGCTCATCTTCATAAACATCGATCCCTGCTCCTGCAATCTCCCCTGTTCTTAAAGCGTGTAAAAGGGCTTTTTCATCAATTACCGCTCCCCGTGAAGTGTTAATAATATAAGCCGAATTTTTCATCTTTTTAAATTCCCTCTCACCAATCATCCTTTTTGTCTCAGGAGTTAAAGGGGTATTTATACTGATAAAATCAGATTCAACCAGCAAACTCTCAAAATTTCTAAATTCTATACCCTGTTCAGCTGCAAATTCTTCTTTCCGGGAGCGATTATAATAGATGACATCCATGTTAAAACCTGCTGCTCTCCGCGCTACTGCTTTTCCAATTCTGCCCAAACCTATAATTCCCAGTCTTTTTCCGTAAACATCGCTGCCCAGCATTAACATAGGCCCCCATGATTCATATTTGCCGGACCGGGTAAATTTATCCGCCTCTACAACTCTGCGGGCCACAGCCATAAGCAGTGCCCAGGTTAAATCAGCAGTTGTTTCGGTTAAAACCCCCGGTGTATTGCTGACTTTTATTCCCCGCTCAGTACAGGCTTCTACATCTATATTATCGTATCCCACCGCATAATTAGCAATAACCTGTAAATCAGGGTTAAGGTCCAGCAATTCAGCATCAATATTATCTGTCAGCAGGGAAATTACGGCGTCAACATTTTGAATTCCTTCTTCTAATTCAGCCCGGGTTAAAGCCCTATTATGAGTGTTTACTTCTAGTTTACACTCTGTTTTAAGCTTATCCATAGCCTCCTGTGGTAGAGCTCTGGTAATAAAAACTTTGGGTTGAGAATTCATTAATCAGCCTCCAAATTTATATTTTTCTCTCTGTTAATATCTAATTCCACAATTTTGATATGTCTCCTGCAAATTACGTCTGAAACCCAGTCAGTGCGGCGGTTATTAAACCGGGTTTAGAAGATATGATTGCAGAAGCAAAAAACTCGCAGATCTGGAAAAACTATGCTCAACCCAATGCGCCCCCGGCCCAGATTCGGGCCGGGCTGAGCGCACCTGCCGGGAAAAACTTTAACAGAAAAAACACAACTATTGGGCCGAAAGCTAACTTTTTTCCAGATAAAAATTGCTTAAATATTCAGGCTGTTTTTTAATTCTTCCAGCTCGGTGATTGCCCGGTGACAGACTCCTTTTTCACATAAATAAGCAGTCCAACCACTTTCTTGCTGTTTTTTTTGTTCTCTTGCAGCCGCAATTTCATTAATAGCTGCCAGTTCTTTCCGGTTATTTTCTGACACCTGAAGCAAACTGGTAAAAGGAAGGAAGGCAGTATGGATTTGACGGGGGAAATTTTCTCCTGTTATTGTTAACTCCTGTCCACCAGCAGTTTTAGAGACTGCAGCCGCCAGAAAACCAGTAAATCCCTGAGCTCTTCCCTCTGCCCGATAATAAATATAGTCGAGCAGTTGAACCAGCTGATCTCGCAGTTCTTCATCAGAGGTTAACTCAGTCAGCCGAAACCAGTTTAAAGCTGCAATAGAGTTAGCCGAAGGCTGAGCTCCATCCTGAGTATCTTTCTTATTGACGGGAAGCTCATTATCATGACCGGATGTCTGAAATAATCCGCCCTTTTCCTGGTCCCAGTACTGCTCAATAAGAGTATTATTGTGTTCAACTGCCAGTCGCAAATAACGAGGGTTAAAGCTTGCTTCGTACATTTCGATTAGACCCCAGATTAAATATGCATAATCCCGGGCATAAGCCCTGTAAAAAGCTTCTCCATCTCGGTACCTTCTCAGCAGCTCTCCATTTTCATCGGTCAAATTATCTTCAATAAAATCAATAGCTGCCGCTGCTATCTCTCGGTAATGTTCATCAGCAAAAATTCTGGCTGCCCGGGCAAAAGCCGCTATAGCCAGCCCATTCCAGGCGGTCAAAATCTTGTCATCTTTAAAGGGGCGCTGTCGTTGCTCTCGCACCTGAAAAAGCTGCTCAATTTCTTCTGACCATTCCTGCCATATTTCATCCCTGGTGAGAGATTCTTCCCCATTATTCCCAACCAGGTTCGGAATATTTTTACCATCAAAATTTCCTGTTTCAGAGATGTTAAATTGCCGGCAAAATTCTTCACCCCGGCTATCTCCCAATATTGAAATAATCTCCTCTTTTTTCCACAGATAAAATTTTCCTTCTTCTCCTTCTACATCTGCATCCTCAGCTGAGAAAAATCCTCCAGCTTCAGAACGCATATCCCGCTCTAAATAAGTTAATACCTCTCTGGCGACCCTGGCAAAATCTTCCCTGCCGGTAACCTGATAAGCTTCCAGATAGACGAAAGCCAGCATGGCATTGTCATATAACATTTTTTCAAAATGAGGTATCAACCAGCGCCGATCAGTAGCATATCGAGAAAAACCAAAACCAATTTGATCATAAATTCCACCTTTAGACATCATCTCCAGGGTATTGACGGCCATTTTTAAAAATCGTTCGTCCTCGCTGGATTTATAATACCTCAATAAAAACATGAGAGTGTGGGGCTGAGGAAATTTAGGAGCAGAACTAAATCCGCCAAATCGTTCATCATAAGTTTTTTGCAGGGAAGCTGCTCCACTATTAATTAATTTTTTCAGCTGCTTATTTCCCACGGATTTTGCCTGAACACCCCGATCAGCTTCTTTTTCAGCAGCAGTATGCAGTGAATTTAAAATATTCTCACTGCGATTTATCAGTTCACCTCTATTATTGTGCCAGTGCCCTTTTATTGTTTCTAAAATTTGAATTAGATTGTTGCGCGGAAGATAGGTCCGGGCAAAAAATGGCTTTTTATCAGGAGTCATTATAATCGTAAGCGGCCAGCCACCCCGGCCGGTCATAGCCTGACAGACTTCCATATAAAATTTATCGATATCCGGCCTTTCTTCTCTATCCACTTTTATGGAAATGTAATTATTGTTTAAGACCCGGGCCACACTTTCACTGGTAAAAGACTCCTCTTCCATAACATGACACCAGTGGCAGGTTGAATAACCTATGGAAAGAAAAATGGGTTTATCTTCTTCCTTAGCCCGGGCAAACGCCTTTTCCTCCCAGGGCAGCCAGTCCACCGGATTATAAGCATGCTGAAGCAGATAAGGGCTTTTTTCTTCTATTAAGCGGTTGGGGTCATCACCAGCACCTTTACCATTTAAGCCATCACCAGAAATATTAGAAGTCATTATTATCCTCCTTTGTTTTGCCTCATTACGATGATCCCCCAACTCCAGGACCCAATCTCCGCTGAAGTACAAACCTAAAAATTCTGAAAAATATTTGAGCCTATTATTTGCCCACTATATGTGCACCCTTATTATCAAGAGAAGCCAGATAATATCTGGATTCTATATTTCTTTTTTCCCAGCATTCACACATTGCCTGTCCTATATTTTTAGCTCTATTTTGAGTTAAAACGAAAATTGTAGGCCCGGCACCGCTCAGGGCAATTCCCAGGGCACCTGCTTCATAACCTGCTTTTTTGATTTCCTCCCAGCCGGGAATTTGAGGACATCTATAAGGCTGATGCATCTTGTCCTGCATCAACTCTTTTAACTTTTCTGTTCTGCCCCTGTTAATAGCCAGCGGCAGCAAAGCCGTGCGGCCCAGGTTAAAAATTAAATCATCCCGGACAAAACTTTCGGGCACCACAGACCTCTGCTCTTCTGTTTTACTGGTTAATTCAGGTATTATTACCACTGACTCAAGAGATTCATGGGGCTCTATCTTCTCCCAGACAGGCATATTTTTAGCCTCAGAATACGTAGATACTGTCAGCCCTCCTTCTAAAGCCGCCATAACATTATCAGGATGACCTTCCAGCTGGCAGGCAAGCTGTCTGAGTTCCGTCTGCGATAAACCTAGCTGAAAATATTCATTGGCAGCCAACAAAGTTCCCACTATAGCAACTGCACTGCTGCCCAGACCCAGAGCCGGTCTGGTCGCCAGCCTTTCAGTTATATCAACACCCGAAAGTTTCTCTCCTGTGTAAGCACTCAGTTTTCTTAAAGTCTTTAAAATCAAATTATCCTGGCTATCTATTTCTATTCTCAAATCCTGATTCTCCACCAAAACCTCACAGCTTAATTGACTTTCTTTACCATTTCGGCTGTCGTCCTGAGACTCAATTTCTACATAATTATTGAGATTAAGAGCCAGCCCCAGAGTATCAAAACCTGGCCCCAGGTTGGCCGTGGTAGCCGGAACTCTTACTCTGACCATGAAACCCCCCCCATAACCCTGATTAAGACTAACTAATACTAAGTTTTTAAATTACAACTGGTTAACTTCGTAACCCATTTCTTGAAAAAGATAAAGCAGCCCCACATCATTTATAACATGACCACTGCCCACAACCACCATTGGCTTTTTGTTCTGTTCCAGAATAGATATGATGTTATCTCTCATCTCAATTTCTCTTTCATCGAAGATTTTTTCATAATACCGCTGCATCTCCTGACTCTGATCCCGCCGCTCAAACAGAAACTCATAAACCGGCTCCACCTCTCCTGTTTCCCAGGCAGCAACCACATCTTTTATCCTCTCTAAATCCTGCTCAAGTTCTTCCACGGTATCCCGCAGCACTGCTCTTTGAATATCAAGGTCCATCTCACTCATAACCTCCAGCTGAGCAATCATCGTCTCCAGCTCAACTATCTCAATTCCTCTTTCTTTAGCTTCTTCCAGCATGTGTATATCCACACCTTCTGCTGCCGCCATACCGATTTCCTCCAGACCAAATCCCGCTATAACCTGGGAAGCATACCAGGGCGCAAAATTGTTCATGTCTTCTTCTGTCATACCATAATCGGTCGAAATATCTATCACCTGTTCATAAATATCTGCAGAAATTTTATTTTTTAGTTCTCTGTCTTCGCCCAGAAACGCTTCTTCCATAATAAACTGCTGAAGTTCAAATTGATCTACCTCAGTGACATCAACTTCCACAGCCAGCACATCCGCTGCTGCCAGCCTATCGTAAATCACATCTGCTAAAGGGTAAGAATCCTGAGGCATATAATGAAAGGAACCCAGTAAATAAAATTCTCCTTCCGGACCGCTCAATTCCCATAAAAAGTTGTTTTCAGCCAGTAAATCCCCCGTAAACATAAAAGAAAATGCCAACAATAAAGCTAAAACATAAACCAGCAATCGTTTTGGCAATTTTGTTTCCTCCTTTCAAGGAAAAATTTTCCCTGATTATTTTAATTTTGATTTTCTATTAAACTTTTTAAAATAGAGCAGTTATGATGCCGGCCAGCCCCGGTATAGTGAACAAAGCAAGCAGGGTTGTCAAAAATACACCTTCAGAAGCCAAAATCTCATCTCCGGGAAATCTGCTGGCAAAAATAACACTATTAGCGGCTACAGGCATGGCAAACTGCATGGCAATTATAGCTGCCAGTTGATTATCCAGGGGCAGAACTAACAGTAAAAGAAATATCAACAGAGGAAAAATAACTAATTTAAGCAGACTGAGCCCCAGTAGTTCAGGTTTAATAATTATTTTTTTGAAGCTCATACCATACAGGGAAGCACCTATCACCAGCATGGAAAGAGGAAAAGTAGCGTCACCAATCAGCTCGACTGCCTCTACAACAGCCCCCGGAGGTCTAAAGCCTGACAATAACAACAAAAAACCAATTCCCAGAGCTATAGTGCCATTATTATTAAAAATTTTCAGCAGGCGAGATAAATTGAAGTTATTCCCATTTTCCTGCAGCAAATAGGCCCCGTAAGTCCAGAAAACTACATTGAAGGGTATAAGTCCTATAGAGCCATAAAATATTCCGTATTCCGGAAAAATAGCTCCCAGCACCGGCAGCCCCATGTATCCTACATTGGAAAAAATTATCAAAAATCTGATAGTCCTTTTATGTCTGTCTGAGCCCGGCAAAAATTTTGCCAGGCCGGCCGAAAGTAAAATTGCCAGCAGATAAACCATAAACCAGCTTAAAAGAACATAAATAACATTTCCCAGCATTCCCGGTTCAATATCAACCATCATGGCGGAAATTATCATAAAAGGCAAAATGTAATCTAACAACAGATCGAAAAGAAATTCTCTGCGGCTTTCACTGATAAATTTTTTTTTGCGCAGATAATAACCAAAAAATAAAATAATAAAGAGAGCTAATATCTGGTTCAATAAATCAGGATAGTGCATTAAAACACCTCAAATTATAGGATGATATTTTACTCATTCTTATATGGAAAACTTCTGGATAATTTATAAATCTCCTTGTAAAATAACTATCTCATTCAGAATTAAAACTATTGTAATTTATTTGACTTTAAGCAAATAAAAAAATAAAAGGAGTTTTTTCTTCTGTATGTAATTTTATCAATAGAAAATAAATTTTAATAGCAAAGATTTAACAATAATGTGGATATTTATCAGCAAGAAAGGAAGGTTAATTATGGAAATTGTCGATATTGAAAGCTTTCTACAATTCAAATACTTATCTCAGCTCGAATATTCACCCGATGGAAATAAACTATGTTTTTTAGTTAGGCAGGCAGATAAAGATAAAAATGATTATAACTCACAAATCTGGCTTTATGACCTGGCAGCTGAAGAACTCCTGCAGTTAACCACAGGTCAAAAGGACGGGCTCTTCTGCTGGCTGGATAACCACAATATCATTTTTGTCTCGGAAAGAGAAAAAGACGAAAAGGAAGAAACTTACATCCCCCAAACAGAGCTATATACTATCAATATCACGGGTGGCGAAGCTCAACACTTTACCAGCATCGCCATGAATATTGAAGACTTTGCAGCTGACCACCAGGGAAACCTCATTTTCACCGCCCGGGAAGACCTAAAAAATAGGGACGAAAGTGATCTCAAAGCAGAGCAGGATTATGAAATATTAGAAGAGCTGCCTTTCTGGGAAAATGGCAGCGGATTTATAGATAAACACCGCACACATTTATTTCGGCTTAAACTCGAAACCGGAGAATATGAACAGCTTATAGGTGGTAATTATGATATAGAAGATTTTACAGTTAATGATAATTTAATCTGCCTCAGTATGAAGCCTTTTTCCGATAAAGCTCCTGTAAAGTCAAATCTCTACATTTATGATCAGGGCCGGGAAAATCTTACTCAAATTACAGATAGAGACTGGCTCATTCAATTTATCAACTTCAAAAATAAAAATGAGATATATTTCGCAGCCAATGACAAACAGGAAATCGGAATCAGCTCCAACCCGGAAATATTCCTTCTCGATTTAAATACCAGAGAAACTGCTCAGTTAACTGAAAGCCTGGATAAGAGCCTCCAGCCCGGAGTGATAAATGATGCAAGACTGGGCGGCGGAAAAATTTCCGCAGTTGAAGATGAAAGACTTTATTTTATAACCACCGAAGGGTATAATACCCATTTGAATGAACTTAAATACGAAAATAATAAAGTGGACATAAATAGACTGACCGGGACAGAAGGAACGGTAGATATGTTCGATATTAAGGGAGAAACCGCTGCTTTTATAGGGTTTCGAGAAAATAACCTGCAGGAATTGTATCTGCTGCAATCAAATCAGGAGTCCCGGGTTAGTAATTTTAATGCCTCTCACCTTAAGAACAAAAAGATCCCCAGGCCGGAACATTTTGCAGTGACTGCTTCCGATGACACTCAGCTTGATGCCTGGATTATAAAGCCAGTGGATTTTTCCCCCGAAAAAGAATATCCGACCATCCTGCAGATCCACGGAGGACCCAAAGCTGCTTATGGCCCAATCTTTTTTCACGAATTTCAGGTTCTGGCCAGCCGCGGTTATGCTGTTGTTTTCAGTAACCCCCGGGGCAGTGATGGCCGAGGAGAAGAATTTTTAGATATAATCGATGGCTATGGCCAGAGGGATTATCAGGATTTGATGGAAGTAATGGATGAAGCCGAAAAACGCTATGATTTTATAGACTCCAGCAGCCTGGGCGTCGCAGGAGGTTCCTATGGAGGATATATGACAAACTGGATTATCGGTCAAACAGACAGATTTCAAGCCGCGGTTTCCATGCGCAGCATATCTAACTGGATATCCATGTTCGGCACAACTGATATTGGATATTTCTTTGTAGAAGATCAGTACGATGGAGCAACCCCCTGGAATGATTTTTCCAGGCTCTGGCAGGGCTCACCTCTAAAACATGCTGATAAAGTTAATACCCCTGCTCTCTTCATCCACGCCGAAGAGGATTACCGGTGCTGGATGACAGAAGCTCTGCAGATGTTTACTGCCCTAAAATATCACAATGTGGATAGTAGATTATGTCTGTTCAGAGAAGAAAACCATGAGCTCTCCCGGGGAGGTAAACCCGAACATCGTATAAAACGGCTGGAAGAAATAGTCAACTGGTTTGATAAATATCTAAAAGCTGATTAATCTATTATCAGCCCCAGCAAATTTATGTTTCCACCGCCGGAAAGAATATCCAGCCTTCTGTGGCTGTAATTTCATCAATTCTTTCCGGCCTTTTCATTTCAGGCAGTTCCCAGCTGCCGGCCAGTAAAACAGCCAGACCCTGCAGGGCAGAAAGGGCCGCATCATAGCTATGCTCGCCTTTTGTAATTCTTTTCGGCAGCATCTGGAAAAATCTTCGACAGCCAGAAAACTCAGATTTAAGCTTTTTTAAAATTCCAGGATAAACCTCGACAATCTGACGGTTAGCATCTCTGGCTTCCTGGGGAATAAGTTTAAAGTCATATTTTTGCTGCCAGCGGCGAATATGAGCTGCCGCCACAGTATAATTTGTTCCCAGTCTATCAAAAGTAGCAGAAAGTGGCTTCTTGCCAAACTTTTGATACAATAATCTATCGGTTCTTCTATAAGCCAGGGGATTATTAATCTCCCGGCCGGGACGCATTATGATGTTATTTTTATTATTTATAAAATCATGATAATCATAAGGCAGTCCTAAAGGGGCATCAACCCCTATCACAATTTTATCATAAGCTGCAAATAAATCAGGCATTTTAAGTGTCCGGGTCTCTGCAGTTAAACCACCATCAGCTAAAACCGAATCCAGTTCTAACAGTTCATCCTCAGAAATAGAGCGATTGTTGAGCCATCCTTTCCAGATTAATTCTTCTTTGCCAGGCCGGAATTCCAGAATGGCAAATCCATGGTTACCGCTCATCCAGCCCCCAACATCCCAGCCTATAACCAGAACTTTATCACCTGTTATTTTTTCAGGCATAATTAAGTTTTAGATCTCCTTTCCTTATCGTAGGCAATATTATTTTTCTTCTCCTGCTTTGAACTTTTTCATAACTACTCCAGAATTAGTCAGCAACTTTTCTGTAAAAGGATCATCATACCCTTCCTGGAAATAAATTCTTTCCACCCCGGCATTTATCAACAGCTTCACGCATATAACACAGGGTTGATTGGTACAATATACAGTAGAATCTTCGGTTTTTACTCCATGAAAAGCAGCCTGAGCAACTAAATTTTGTTCTGCATGCACACCCCGACAAATTTCATGCCTTTCCCCGCTGGGCACCTCCAGTTCCTGGCGCAGACAGCCACTCTTATCACAGTGATCAACCCCACTCGGAGCACCATTATACCCGGTAGCAAGAATCTGCCTCTCTTTAACCAGAATAGCTCCAACCTGCCTGCGCAAACAGGTAGACCTTTCTGCTGCCAGTTTCGCCATTTTCATAAAATATTCATCCCAGTCCGGTCTCTGCAAAACTTTACCCCCTCATATAAATTAACTAAGTTTCTCAGTAATGCTTATATATTTATTCACCAGTCTTTTTAAGCTCCAGAACTTCAACCGGGCATTCTTTAATACATACCCGACAGCGCATACAGTGATCCGACTCCAGAAATGAATTCTCCTGCTTATATTTTAAAGTAGGATAGGGCTCCAATTCAATAGGACAAACTTTGCTGCATCTTCCACACTCAATACACCCTTCTTTATCCTCTATAGCTACCATCTCATCATATTTGCTGGTTACTCCCAGTTTTTTGCCCAGATTATATATTCCTATCTGAACTGTTCTCATAGGACAAAAATGACACCAGGCCCGGGAATTTTTCACCACTCCGAGGAGAGTAGCTATTAATAAAATTACAATATAAATATTGGCAAACATAGAGCCCAGCCTAAAATGAAGGGGATCTCCGCTGGCCTGAACAGCAGAAATTAGCCTCCAGGAAAAATTAACCAGAAAAAACACCAGCACCAGACCGGCAAATAATCTTGATTTGAGAAATCCAGGAACTTTTTCCAGAGGGCTGATTTTTAATAAAGGCACATCGAAATAACTTCCATGAGGGCAAAAATTGCCACAAAAATATAATCCTTTAAACAGGCTAATACTTATCATCCCCAGCATAATAAATGGTACCAGCAGGCCCAGCTGTGGATAAAATTGCCCGCCCACACCAATCAATAAAGTAATAAACCAGGCATATTTTCTCACCAAAGTATATGCTCTTTCAGTTTTAACAGGCTCAAATTTACTGCTTTCAGATTTTTGCTCGCTGGTGCTAGACTTCTGCTGAGAACTCATAGCAAAAAACCTCCTGTAATAAAATTACTGAAAGTACTATATTTACATTATTAATTATAATTATGAATACTGTTCAGAGCAGTTAATTACTTGACAGCAGTAAATAAGCTGTAATTTTTTATTTACTCTTATTTCTTCTTCTCATTTTTTCATTGATAATTTTTTTGCGTAATCTGATTGCTTCCGGAGTCACTTCCACCAGCTCATCCT
>CAZVMQ010000020.1:0-27756 GCA_964628755.1 uncultured Halanaerobiaceae bacterium | reverse complement strand
TATATATTCCTCCGCCTCATCAAAAAACATCTTGAGATATTCTTCGTCCATTTCATATCACCTCTTTTTCTCGGTTAACTTAATTATATTATTATCTTTATATTTGGTCAAATAATATTTTACTGATCATCTTTGGTTTTAAACTCAGCAACCAGAGAGCGCAAATATTGCGCCATATTTTCCAGCTCATCAGCTGATGCTGCAACTTCCTCCACGGTGGCACTCTGCTGTTCAGCCAGAGCTGATACCTCTTCAGCACTTGCAGCATTATTTTCAACTGTATCACCTACAGACTCTACAGACTCATTGATTGTCTCTATAATATCTCCCAGTTCTTTAGTGAATTCTTTGATTTCCTGAACTTTTTCTCTCGTCTTAGCCGATGCTTCTACCATCTGATCCAGCGAATCTCCAGCATCATTTATTATTTCAATCTGTTTTTCTACCTCTTCAATATTAGTATCCATAGAGTTTATAGTGGCCGTGGTCTCTGATTGAATGTCCTCAATTAAGCTGGTAATTTGGGCGGTGGCTTCTGCAGATTCCTCCGCCAATTGCCTTACCTCTTCTGCTACCACAGCAAAGCCACTGCCTTTTTCACCCGCCCTGGCCGCTTCAATGGCAGCATTTAAAGCCAGCAGATTGGTCTGATTTGATATTCCTTCTATCATATCAACCATTTCTCCAATCTCCTGAGAGCGCTGCTCTAAATTTTCAATAGCATCTGTAGCAAAATTAACTGTTTCAGTAACAGTATCCAGCTGATTTATAGCCTGCTTGATTGCCTTTTGACCTGAAGCTGCTATTTCGGAGGATTCATCAGCAACTTCCAGACTATCATCAACATTTTCTTTCAAAGTTTTTCGTTCCTGGTTTAGATTCCTGGCTATATCTGCCAGGCTATCAACTTCCATGCTTATTTCTTCGCTGCTCTCGGCCACTTCAGTTATACTGCGGGCTATCTCTTCTGCACTCTGACCGGTTTCATCTGAAGCTGTATTTAGTTCCTCCGCTGCATTGACGACAGAATCAGAACTATCGTCAATACTGGTTACAAGATTACGCAGTGTATCAATCATCTCATTAAAAGAAGTAACCAGGTCTCCAATTTCATCAGACTTAGAAGAGTCAACTTTGCTGGTTAAATCTCCCGCGGCAACCTTCTCAACCTGTTCACCAAGTTTGCTAACAGGCCCCACAGTAGTTTTTGTTAGTATTATAGCTATTATAGCAGCCAGTATCACTGTTGCAATTACTGCTCCCAGAGAAATCATATCTGCTCGCCGGGCCAGTGCATCCCTTTCTGCCTGCATTTCAGCCACTTCCTGATCGGTCAAACTTATGATTTCTCCTAAATACCCGCGCACAGATTCCAGAGCCGGAACTGCTTCCTCCCGGAAAAGCTCTACTGCTTCCTCTTCCTGGCCTGCCTCATGAAGTTCCACAACCTCTTGCCCGGCGGCATGCAGCTGAATGTGGGGTTCTTCCATGGCTTCATATTCATCAGCAAAATAATCTTCAGGTGTTATATCATAATACCACTGCCCTAAATTACATTCAGTATGATCTCCTAAATCCGGCGCTTCTCCCGTGGCCAGCATATCATATATGCTTATCGCCCACATATGATGATCAATTTCCAGATTGCTGAGAAACAGCTGGAAATCCTGCCTTTCATCTATCTCTGCTTCTATGCGGGCAACTTCATTGTCAAAATAATTATCAATAAGAATGGCGGCTACAAACAAAATTATAATTAGTAAAAAAGCAAGAACAAACTTAGCAAACATGGATCCTTTGATTTTTTTGAGCAAGATTAACCCCCCTAAATTATGTAAAACTTTAAAAATAAATTTTAAAAATTTTCATCCTTTGATTAATACAGTTATTTCATTGCCGGAATCATTGTAACATATTTCATCCACGGCATTATTAATCATGGCAAGACCCCGCCCCTTTTCTGACATAACCGGCATATCACACAAATCAATATTTTTACAACAGAAGCCTTCTCCCGGGTCCTTAACTGTTATTTTTACGCAGGAAAGAGTTATCAGCATTGTAACTTCAATGTGCTGCTGTGAGCTCTCACAGCCATGTTCGATAGCATTGGCCAGCATTTCACGAACTGCCATCTCAATTCGAAAATTTAATTCAGAAATTTCCGGGCCGATGCGGTCTACACTAAAAAATATCTCTTCTAAAATATCCTTGAGCTCTTCCCGCTGGCAGGACATAATCAATTTTGTAAATTCACCTGCATATGCACCCATACCTGGCATCCTTTCTAAGTTTTTGCGCTCATTACTGGGCCGAAATTTGAACTTAACATATTTCACATCTCAATATCAATTATTTCAGATAAATTCACCATTGCAAAAACTTCTCTGACATAATCTGAATTTACATTTCTTATTTTTAATATTCCCTCATTCTCTGCTATTATTTTGTTAAACAGCAGAAGTTTTCCCAGACCAGAACTATCAATTTTTCTGACTTCACTAAAGTCCAGAATTATTCTATCTATATTTTCTTCTTCTACCAGCTGCAAAAACTTTTCTTTTAGTTGTTCTGCATTGGTTAAGTCAATATTTTCATCAGGCTTAATAATCGCTGAAGCATTCCTTACGTCAACTTTCATTTTGACCAGCCCCTTAAGTATTAATATAAGTACATTGAGAAATGGGTGATACGCCTAATAATTAAACTAATTTATAACAATTTTTCCATTGCCTTTTCTCTATCATCGTAAGTATCAATAATACCATCTAGTTTAGTCAACTCAAAGACACGTTTAACTTTATCATTGAGGTCAGTTAAAACCACCTCTCCCTGTCTTTCCCGCATAAATTTTAGCAGAGAAATAATAAAACCCACTCCCGAACTATCAAGGTAAGACACCCGGGATAGATCAATAATTAATTTTTCTATCTCCTCCTCTTCTCCAACCTTCTTCTTGACTTCTTTTTTAAGAGGATTGGAATTTTCAAATACAATATCTCCCTCCGGAACTATAATGCCGATATTTTGTTCTCTTTTCAATTCAACCAGTTCTTTACTCATAAATTAGATTGCCCCTCTCTTTTAATGATTTAAGATTATATATGACTATAAATGATTATATATAAATATGCCCCGCCGTATAAAAATAAATTAAGTTAAAAAATAACCTGACAATAAGACTTTAGTTATATTCTCTTACTTAATAATAGTTCTTGCCAGCAATAATATTTCCTGCGAAAATTTCGCATCTTTTTTTAAGATTTAACCCCTGCTATTTAAATCCTTAATTTCTTTAGTTTTCCAGGTTTTATCCTCCCAATCTCTACTTTCTAAAGTTTCCAAAGTACTCTCAACCTCTTCATAATAACTGCCATTAATATGAAGACTGTCCGCGGTATGACAATACGTCCCTACCTCAATGTCCAGGTTTGCAGCCACAAATTTTTGCAATTCAAAAAATGCCATCATATTGGCAAAAGTGGCTTTGAAGAGATCGTTGCTGCACATATATAAATTCATGTTCAACTTATTATCCTCTATTCTAAACCAGCATCTTATCAAATCAGGAGAATCCTTGTTATTCCCGGGGTCAAGTTTGGGATTCCAGAGAACAATCTGAGCTTTTTTAGAATAACCTGTCTGTTTCAGTTCCTCAATGACATACTGCAACTGATCAATTCCTCTATCCTGCCCGCCCTGATAGCTATCTTTATAGTCAATAATTCTGTGCGGATAAGTATCACCCGCATCTGCAATTGGCCCCTGTTTAATATCGCCAATAAAGCCATCAATATAATTTCTAAGATCTTCAATCGACATGGGAAAACCAGCCCGGTGATATACAGGCTCTTTCTGAGGTTTTGTCACTACCAGCATTGCAGTTATATCCTTAGATGGGGGATCAAATTCCGATTCCAGATCTGTTCTTATTTCCACGCCTTCCTGCCAGCAAACCTTTAGAGCATTTTCCCAGACCTCCGGAAATGTATCTCCTTTTATCAATTTATAAGCCATAATTTACCTCCTTAACTTCACCCGTTTTTTTCCATAGCTTCATAAATTTTCGTAATATCCCATTTAGTAATTATACCCAGCAGCTCTTCATTATTCCTGCCATTTTCCGTTATTAAAATCCCCTCCAGCTTTTTATCAGATTTTTGCACACGATTAAAAATCTTCACTACTTCAGCTATATTCAAATCTGCTGCCACAAATTTATAAATTAATCTTTCCTCTCCATATTTTAAAGTTTCCGCCACTGTAGTCGTTCTTTTTAATATATATTCATCACCTGCAATCTCCTGACTGCCCAGCCAGCGGGTGATAGTATTAGTGGTCAGCATATCAATGACCTCTTTATTTTCGTTTAAAACAGGAACCTGTGTATATCCCCTCTCATTCATAATTTTAATTATCTGCATTATCTGCTCATTCTGCCTGGCAGACATTACCTCATCAGCAAATAATGAAATAACCGTGGGTGGAGACAGTAACATTTCTTTGATATTCTTAATAGTTGTTAATGATTTTTCATTGGGAACAGCATAAAATTCATGATTATGAACCAGCACATTTCTTACCTGTTTTATATGAGCCAATTCTTCATAATAAAAATCGATTATACTATTTTTGTGCCGGAACTCATCGATGAGGTTCTGAAAACTTTGATAATGGTTATTCTGCGAATTTTTCTGCAAATGTTGCTCTATTTCATTGAATAAATCTATAAATTGCTGGCTCTGTTCCTCTGACATCATAAATTTCGCCCTCCAAAGATTAACAGGAATTTTACTTAAAAAAACTTCAGGCTAAATTTTCTCTCTCAATTAGCAGGGGTAAATTTCATTTCTTTCTAAATAAGCAAGTGATTTTTTGATAGCTTCTAAATTACCGACCTCTACTTCCATTACGGTGGGAGGTGATAAATCCAGGCTTGCTAAAAGGCTGCTGAATTTCTGCCAGTTTATGCTGCCTTCCCCTATGATGGAGTGAGTATCCCGCATGCCATCATTATCGTTAATATGCAAATATTTTATATTATTTCCGAGAACTTTAAACCAGGTCTGCAGATCAACCCGGGAATGAATATTATAATGACCAATATCAAAACATACATTTATCCTGTCAGAATTAACCCTCTGCATCAACCCCGCTAAAGGCTCAGGAGAAAAGTCAAATACATTCTCCAGCAAAACATCAACTTGATATTTTTCAATAATATTTGTAAAAAAATCTGCATTCCGTTGTTCCCAGGAGGAAATATAGCGGGGATGAGAAACCTGAGGAATATAATTAGTATGAAAAACTATCCTGTCCAGTTTTAGTTTATCAGCTATTTGACAGCAGTGCTCAAGCCTGTTCTGAGCCACCTCTCTAATTTTGGGATCCGGGCTGCTCAAGCGCATATCATTAAAAACTCCATGTAACGAACAAAATTCTCCGCCGATTCTATCTTTATAAAATTCTAACCTTCTGGTATATTCACCTTCATCATCAAGATTCATAGGCAGGGCAAAATCCAAAATTTCATAACCAAAATCTCTATTATGGGCAAATTTTTTCAAATCATTAAACATATCCACTACACTTTGAATAAGCAGCTGGCTCATAACTATCTTCTCCTTCTTAAGCTTACTGATTCTCTGCCACAATTTCACCTAGCGTTTTGTCTCCCAGGCCTGTCCTGATCCCCTGTTTATATTGTCTGTATATTGATTTCATCTCCCTATCAGAGAAAATTTCTTCGATCTCAAAATCTTCCTCTAAATCCTCAGTATTACAGACAGATATCAAAGGCAAATTATCTATCCGCTTCTTAGGAACAAAATTATTTTCTTCTGTCCTGGCAATTAAATTGTCTCTTTTTAATTTGTTAATGTGGTCTTTAATCGTTTTATCCGGCATTTGAATTTTCTGCAATATTTCTTCATAAGTCACTCCTGGTTTTTCCTGCTGCAGATAATTTTTATATAAAATAATTAATATAGCAGCCGGCAAAAGTTCCTGCAGCCTCTGATTCACCTTATTTTCCGCCTTTAAATGCACCAGGCTATCCCGGTGATGGAAAACATAAGATATAACAGCGCCAAACAGCACTATCAACCAGATTAGATAAAGCCAGATAAGAAAAATGGGGATTATAGATAAGGAGCCGTAAATTTGACTGTAGGTAACTATGTTACGGGTATATATGCTGTAAATCTCTCGAGATATCAGAAAACCTCCCCCACTTACAACCCCGGCAAAAAGAGCACTTAAAGGCTCTACGTGAATATTGGGGATAAAATAGTAGGCAAATACAAAAATAAGAAAATTAGCACTAAAAATAATCAGGCGAAAAATACTATCCTGAGCAAACCCCGCATCAATTATACCAAAGTCTAAATAATTCTCCAGGAAGGTAAAACCAAGGCTAATACCCACAGTAACGATAAAAGTTCCCAGGGTGATAAAAGTCCAAAAAGCTACAAATCTCTTGAAAATATCACGATGTTCCTCTACACCCCAAATCTCATTAAATGTTACCTCTATTCTGGCCAGCATGGTTATAATTACAATAACCAGGGTGGCAAAACTAACAACCCCCAGCTGTTCAATATCGACTCCCACAGCCAAATTTTCCAGATATTCCAGCAGTGCATCTCCCGTGCCGGTTGCTAAATTAGCCAGTATTATCTCTCTTACTTCTTCAATTATTACATCTATTCTGCCAAAGAAATCAAATAAGCTAACAATGTAAAAAGCAAAAATTAGAAAAGGTACGAGAGATAGCATGGTTATATAAACCATACCCATAGCATGGATAAAAATATCATTTTCGCGCGATTTCTTATATACCTGGGTAAAAAACAACTTCCAGTTAAATTCATAAATGCTTTTACACCGCATTTTTAGCTTTTCGAGCATATTTTGCCACCTTATACCAGCGTTTTTTATGGGAAATATCTACTTTTTGAGAAAACGTTTATCTCCTCTGCGTTCAGTAATTCCCTGCTGATCAAAATATTCCAGAAGAGGCAGAGCATATTTGCGTGTGCTTGCCAGCATATCTCTAAATTCACTTAGTTCTATACTTTCTTGCTCCTGCAGGTATTCTCTCAATCTTTTTCGGGCTGACTCTATTTTTTCCTGCAGAAAATAAATATCCTCGGTGACCCTGATTAAAATTCCCTGCTCAGTTAAAGCGCGAAGTGTTTCCTCTATAATTTCCTGCTCATGTTCTGAACCCATTTCTTCCTGCAGATCATTTTTATCAGGGGGAGTATAAGGATGCTGCTTAAACCTGTTTAATATCTTATCTTTAACAATCTCAGCTTCACCCGAAAACACCACTTTAAAATCCGGCAGAGCAATATATTCATTCTTTAATTCCAATTTTCCCCGGGTTTCCATATTTTCTGTTATTTCTCTCAGTTCGTTGGAATTGATTGAGATTGTAAGTTGAGTGCGCAGTTCTTCTCTGCCCATTCCCTTTCGTAAAGGATAGCTTTCATGATAATCCTCAACCAGCTGTAATATTTCAGTTTCCAGGCGCGTTTGCATATTTTTCTCCAGCCATCTAGGAGTTTGGTACCGCGAGAGTTCAATTACCCTGTCTTCTTTTTCTAGCTCTGCCAGCAATTCCTGCAATTTATCTCTGGAGAAATTAATCTCTTTCACCAATTCTTTAACTCCCATAGGTCTACCGGCCAGCTCCAGCTGCAGTACAATTCTTTCCCGGGGGGAACCGCTTTCTTTTATCTCCAGCTCTCTAATCGCCTCTTCATCCAGCATTTTTCTGCGAGGAGGAGAAGCCTCTATGACTTTGCCTCCACCAATGGTTATCATTGGTGAATATCTCCTGATAACGTAACTCTCGAGATGCCTGGCCACAACCTTTTCTTCCAGACGATACTGTACCAGACCGGATTCCCCCGGCATAAGCTCCTCCTTATCTATGAGATATACCCGTCCAATAACTTCCCGGGCTCCAATATGAAATCTAATTCTAGTATCATGTTTTACAATCAAAGGCGCAGATTCTAGCAGGGTTAAGCGGGCATCAAGCCGGGAAGTAGTCTGCAGGGTCTCCGGTGAAGCAAGAACATCGCCTCTATTAACTTCTTCTTTATCAACCCCGGCAAGATTAACCCCCACTCTTTCCCCGGGGAAAACTTTTTCCCGTTCCTCACTATGAACCTGTAAGCTTCTAATTCTGGCTTCAATTTGTTGCGGGTAAATCATGAAATTTTCATCCTTTTTTAATGTCCCGCGGATAAGGGTGCCTGTTACTACGGTTCCATAACCGGTTAAGGTAAAAACTCTGTCAATAGGCATATATAAATTTCCTTCTCTATCTTTGGCAGGGACTTTCCTGGCGGCTGCCAGCAATTTATTTTTCAATTTTTGCAATCCGGTTTCCTCTTTGCCAGAGACCCGCACCAGAGGGGCATCACGCAAAAAACTTTCGGCCAGCTGATCTCTGATATCAGAAACAACTAATTCCAGCCAATCTTCTTCCACCATATCTGTTTTGGTTACAGCTATTACTCCCTGTTTTACCTGCAATAATTCCATAATGGCCAGATGTTCTTTAGTCTGAGGCATTACACCTTCATCGGCTGAAATCACCAGCAGTGCTACATCAACACCTCCAGCTCCGGCCAGCATATTTTTCACAAACTTTTCATGCCCCGGAACATCGATAATTCCTGCTTTAATATCATCCGCCAGTTCCATGCCGGTAAAACCTAGATCAATAGAAATACCACGTTCCTTTTCCTCTTTTAACCGATCTGTATCAGAACCGGTGAGCGCATTTATCAAGGTGGTTTTGCCATGATCTATATGTCCAGCTGTTCCTATTATTATGTTTTTTGTTTCTGCACTTTCTGACACTATCTAAACCCCCAGTTTTTTCCAGGCAGATGTGATTTTAGCAATATCACCCTCTACCAGTGTTCGCACGTCAAACATCATTTTATTATCAGCAAGCCGGCAAAATATCGGTGGATATTCAGCTCTAAGCCTGCGGGCTTCATTCTCCGGATCATGACCAAAATCTACACTAACTGTCCAGGTCGGTATTTCAGTTACAGGAAAAGCCCCTCCACCAACCTGAGAGGCGTCTTTTTCTAAAGCTATACTAATTTCACCGTCAGAAGTTTCAGCTGTCAAAGCATTTTTTAGTTCTCGAGCAGTGGATTTCAGTTCATTCTCATCCTTATTAATCATCTGTAAAGTAGGTATTTCATCCACGGCCTGTTCCTGATTATAATATGATTTTAAGGTCCCCTCCAGGGCAGCCAGGGTGATTTTATCAACTCTGATAGCCCGGGTGAGGGGATTATTTTTCATCTGTTCGATATACTTTTTCCTGCCTAAAATAATGCCGGCCTGAGGTCCTCCTAAAATTTTGTCGCCACTGCAGGTGATAATATCTCCCCCGGCGGCAACTCTTTCAGGTAATGTAGGTTCGTATTCAAGCCCAAAATCTCGCATGTCAAACATAGTTCCACTGCCCAGATCATCCAGAACCGGAATTTCATATTTCTGGCCCAGATTTTTTAATTGTTCTACCTCCACATCCTCTGTAAAACCCATAATCTGATAATTACTTGTATGTACTTTTAAAAGCAGGGAGGTGTCCTCGTTTATGGCCTGTTCATAATCTCCGACATAAACTTTATTGGTGGTACCAACCTCAACCAGATCTGCTCCCCCCTGTTCCATAACATCCGGAATTCTAAAAGAGCCACCTATTTCAACCAGTTCTCCCCGAGAAATTATAACTTCTTTGCCTTCCGCAAAAGTAGAAAGAGCCAGCAATACTGCTGCTGCATTATTGTTCACTACAAAAGCAGCTTGAGCGCCGGTTAGCTCACACAATAAATTACTAACATTGTCATAACGTGAGCCGCGCTCCCCGGTTTTTCGATCTATTTCCAGAGTTGTATAATGTCTGGAGGCCATCTCTATCATTTCCCTGGCTCTATCTGAATATAAAGACCTTCCTAAATTAGTATGCACCACTATCCCTGTAGCATTTACAGCCGGAGCTAATTGCGGTCTACTTTTTGTCAGTAAAGACGTCTTTATTTCCTGTAAAATCCCATTTTTAGCTGTTAAATCCCGGGCCATTTCTCTTACTGACGAAGCATCCTTTTCTTCCAGGGCTGCAAGAAGTCTTTCCCGTCTTTCGTTTATACAGGTCTTTACCGCTTTTTTTACCCAGGTGCGATTATACTCTTCGCTTAATTGCTGTATCTCATTCCAGTTTAATATATCATCGACTGCGGGTAGCTGTCGCATTATTTCATTTTTAAGCATAAATTAACCTCCTTCTAAAACTCAGCAAACCTATTCCAGAACACTGCAAACATACTTATAGTTAAATTCTGGACGATTATATTAATTCCTGCTAAAATATCTTAAGCGTATATATATCTGTTTGCAATTGAAAGCTAATGTAAATTTCCTTCTCTATGCACAACATCATAGGCAAAAAGGGCATAACCAATTTCTGCAGGATTGTACTGGCTATCATCAGCCATTTCACGAACAATTTTAACTATCTGCAAATAATCTTCCGGTTTAAACCTCTCTTTTTCTTCGCCAAAATAGTCAAGTCGCCACAAAGTTGCCCAGACCCTGGTATCTATAACACAATGTCTTTCTTCATCAAGTGCTGTTAAAATAGCTGAAGCTGTGGGAGTCCCTATTCCCTTAAGGCTTACGTACAAAGCCAATCGGCAAAAGTCATCCTGCAGCTGATAAGCAGCTTCAGTTACAGATTTCACCCGGGAAACAGGGTTTTTTCTCACGTGATATGAACTCCGGGTAGAATTAAGATGAGCAAGCTCATAAAGCTCTTCTTTGCTTAAATAACCCTTTTCATGATATTTATCTCCTAAATTCTGCAGCTCTTGCGGATAAAGCCCGGAAGTGTCCTCATATTCTGATAGGTATCTGGCAAAGTTTATGGTCTGCATAATAACCCTCCTAAGTGATACTTCTATTTTATCTTCGCTGATTCCTGCCAATAAAAAAACAGAGGGTTTTACCCCTCTGTCAGTAAAATTTTATCATCTTTTGCAGGCAAAATATCTTACAGGGAACTAAATACTGTTTGCTCTTCAATCTCGGTTTCCAGAGCTTTAAGGGCTCTTTCCACAATTTCTCGCCTCTGATGCTTTTCCTCGTCTTCATCCAGACGGGGATTGCCCAGGGGATGAGGAATTGCTATTGCTGGAACAATTCTATTTGCCCCCACTGTTTTAGAAATAGGAACGATAGAAGCAATATGAACTACTGTCAATCCGGCTTTTTCCATCTCTTTTACCATCGTTGCACCGCAACGAGTGCAGGTCCCTCAGGTTGAGGTCAAAACTACCGCCTGCACGCCATCATTTTTTAAATCTTCAGCTATTTCTTGAGCAAAATTTCTTGCATTAGCCACAGAGGTTCCGTTCCCCACCGTGGTGTAATAATACTGATGAAGTTCTCCGATTCTGCCTTCTTTTTCCAGATCTCTCATTACATCTACTGGTAGCACACAATCTGCATCTTCATCGGCAAAAACTGGATCATAACCTCCATGGGCTGTTTCATGACTGTCCGAAGTTAAGTCATCATAATTCGCCAGTTTATATTTTCCATATTTCGAAGCACTGGAAGATTCAATTTTATCAGGATTACCATCAGGTACTATGCCTCCGGAAGTGACAAGAGCAATTTTAGCTTCACTTAAATCCTGTATTGCAGCGGCAGGTTCAGCTGTGTCAAAGCTGGGCATGGGATATTCAGATTCATATTCCCTGCCTTCTATCTTTTTCAACAACATATCTACAGCTCTTTTTGCCCCTCGTTTTTCAGCAAATAAATTTTTTCTAATTCCCCGGGGCAAATACCCGGCCTGTTCAGGTCTGCCTGGTTCACCCTCAGTTTCTATATATTTTTTCAACAAATCCGCCATTTTAGGCAGGGCATCTCTCATACCGGCAGCACTATCCGAAGTTTCAACAAAATAAGCATACTGTTTATACATATCATATCCCGGATTTTCCGGATATATACCTGAAATTACTGGGATATCAAGCTCCTGAGCAGTTTCGGCCACTGCTCCACAGGCCATACCATATCTGCCAGCATTAAAAGCCGGGCCTGCTGTTAAAATATCCGGTTTAATATCCTGTAACATCTCCTTAATCCGGTCCAGTGCTTCCTGTTTATTTTCGTTGAAATAGCCATCTCCACAAATAATAGTATTAACTATTTCATATTCTTCTCCCAGCATATTGCCGAAAGCCTGAGCCGGTCCTATAGCTCCAGATTTCAACTGAGGAGGGGTATCAGAGGCTTCTTCTCCTCCAATCTGGCCAAAAAACTGGTTAAGATAATGGACAACTTTTATATCACTCAAAATTTATACCTCCTTTTAATATTCTCGGGCAGTTAATCTGGTGAATCCTAATTCATTGGTAGCACCTATGATAGCCTGTAATTCAACTTTAATACTGCCACCTTCCCTTAAACTACCATCAAATCCCCCGGCCATACTGTCGGCAAATTCCTCTCGACCTATAACCTTATCCATGGCTGGAAGTTCAATAACTTCGTTAGCATTGCCGGCAGTTATGACTGCATCAGCCTCAGGTGTGGAATCAGCCAGGGACTGAGAAGCTCCATCTCTTCCCGCATATTCATCTGTCACAAGCACTGTATCAATATCCCGGTTCTCCAGTTTTCTGCAGTTCATAATCAGATCAGCATCTGGATTGCCAAAACCTTCTTCAGAAATTATGGCTGCTTCAAAACCTATTCTTTCTGCCAGTCTGGCAACATAACTGGAAGATCTCTCTTTATCTGCTAAAGTAACGTTTTCATTGGTAATTATTGTTCCTACAAAATTTATCTCTTCGCCATGCTTTTCATATAATTCTTCAATAATAGGATTATTCTGGTGAAAATAAGTGGTGTTCTTATCACAGGCGGAAACACAGTTGCCACTTACAATTGCTCCGTCCATGACCTCAGTAGGAGAAATTGTAGTGGGCAAAATTTCTTTGGCATCAACTGAATATACATAGGTGTCATGTAATAATCCCTGACTCTGAAGCATATAGACATAACCTACATTGGGTAAGCCTCCATTCATCTCACAGGCTTCCAGCAGCGGCTTATGCTCATATTCTCTGCATTCATCGAATTCTACCCCTTCAGCCGCCTGTCCGATATACTGGGCGGCAGTAAGACCTAAAAGGCGTAAAACTTCTTCATGCTCATGGTCCTTAATATTATCCTCCACTTCACAATCCAGTACAATATTTATCGTTTCAGAAAAAGGCGTGTATTCTGCCCCGGGACCGGACATATCGATTATTCCTTCCTGATATCCCACAACATCACCGGTGGTTACTACAGCAGTATTGGCCAGTGCCACTGTTTTACCCGTTCCAACCAGATCGTCAGAACCTACAAAACCAGGAAACATATTTCCCCCTTCTATTTTATATCGGGGTTCAATTACATCCTTCACAGGAATTATCCTTGTTTTCTCTCCAGGTTCAACAATATCAAAATCAATTGATTTTATCCGGTGGTCTTCTTTAACCTTCTCCCATAAACCATCTTTATCAATAACCAGTTTTCCATTTTCAACTTTATTTTCCTGCCCAAACTCAACCTTCTCTATATTGATCTTTCCCAGCTCCAGCTTCATATTAGCCCTCCCAGTTGTGATAATTATATCATTCGCAAAAATTAACCTTCTCAGCAGAATGTTGTATCAGCTCATAATCCAGCTTTTTTAAGTCCTTGAGAAGATCTGGCTGCCCATTATAATCCCTCACCTCTGGCCAGCAGCCCCGGTACTTGTGTAAAATTGTTTCAATCATCTGCAGCGACTGCAGATCGAATTCCTGATTAAAATCATCCAGCAAAATAGTTCTGTAGGGATTTCTTTTAGGCTCAATGCTTCCCATTAGAGGATGGGTGAGAAGGCGGGCATTTTGATGGATTAAATCGCGAGTCTTTATAAAAACTTGCTTCAGAGTATCTTCTCTTAACAGTCTTAAATTTTTATTTGCAGCCAGTTTATTTAAAACAAGAGAATTGTTGCTGATCAACAGCTTGCTATCTTTTTTACCCACCATCACACCTCCTTGTTAAATATAATAATTGTGAAAAAACCAAACCAGAAATTTTTATAAACTTTTTTAAGCACTAAAAACAAAAAAATAAATAAGTTGATATCCACCTGCTACCACTAAATCATTACCCATTATTACTGCCCATATCTATAAGCTAAATTTTTCACAAAAAAGCCATTTATAGTTTAACTTATTTATCATATATTGTCAAGATTATTAAAGAGAAAAATGATCATTTTCCCCGGAACTTCTGGACTCTATGATTTTGATGATTGCAGGATCAAAACCACTTTTCTTGCTTAATATATTATCAAGCTGTCGCAGGCCTAAGAATGAAAGTAAAAACATAATAAATGCACCTAATATCCCCACCAGTTCATCTTCCCAGCCCAGGATGGTTTCGCCCAGTTCAGCAAAGATAAAATATCCCAGAATCATAAAAATTGGGGGAATAAGATATATTGTCAGGGAAGCAAAAAAGACCTGTTTATCCTCCATCTCCAGAGAAACCCTATCACCTTTTTTCGCACCAATTGGATTATCAACTTCTACTTCTAATTCATCAATTTCATGTTTATCTCCTGCCAGCCCACAGCTGTGCTGACAGTTTTTGCAGGCAGACTTTCTTGTTATCTTCACAATGGCCCTGTTCCCCTGTGTTTCAATTACTTTTCCCACTTCCTCCAATTGATTCACCTCACTTTTTATATACAGCTAATAATTTTGCAGCCATATAATACTACCACTGTCAATATTATAACAAATATCAGGTAAAAATAAACTGCAGGAAAATATGCCCGGAGTTTGCTATTTATGGAGGTAAAAAGCATTTTTAAGAGAATTATTAAAAATAAGGATAAGTATAATAACAGGAGGGTTAATATGTACATAAGAAGGAAAGTTTCGATATGGTTAACCCGGTTATTTGTCTTGCATTTTATTATAGATATGCTTTTCGCAATCCCTCTATTCTTATTTCCCGAATACTTTCTGACATTATTGGGCCTGGAAAATTTTAATCCTTTATTTGTTAGGCTGGTGGCGGCCGCATTATTTGGCATAGGCATTGAATCTTTGCTGGGAAGAAATAGTTCCCCGGAAGTCTTTAAAGCGATGTTGAATTTAAAAATTATCTGGTCTTCTGCGGCAATTATAGGTATTATACTTTCTATCCCGGAGATAACTGTTGATATGATTATTTTATTAATTCTAGGTGTTTTTATTATTTTCAATGTCATCTGGGTATACTGGCGGATAAAGCTAGCTTAAAACAAAAGAAGGGCAAAATAGGTTAAAGAATAACAAAGATTTCTATAACCTATTTGCCCTCCTGCTCTATTTTCTTATTTTAACTTAAACTGAAACTAAACTACCACATTAACCAGTTTTTCTGGAACTACAATCACCTTTTTAACCTGCTTATCTTCAACGTATTTCTGTACTTTATCTCGAGCTAAAGCCATCTCTTCCAGATCTTCTTCCCCCGCCGATGCCGGCACCATCATATGATCTCTAACCTCTCCATTTACCTGAATTACAATTTCTAATTCTTCCTTTTCCAGAGCTTTCTTTTTGTATTCTGGCCAGCTCTGCTGGTGAATGCTGAATTCATTATCCAGCTTTTGCCAGAGCTCTTCTGTGAAATGAGGAGCGAAAGGAGCAAGCATTTTCAAGATATTTTCTATGATGATACGTAACAGGGCCGAATTCACTTCATCCTCTGAAAAATCACTATCAGGCAAATAATCATTCACATCATTTGTTAACTCCATTATGGCACTGATAGCGGTATTAAAGGTCTGACGTTCAGCTACATCTTCAGTAACTTTGGCAATGGTCTCATGTAATTTACGGTAAATATCCCTGTCAGCTCCCTCTAAACTTTCAGAATTGATTTCTTCTTGGGGGAAAGCCGAGTCAATGATTTCTAAATTATCCACAGTCAGTTTCCAGACTCGTTTGATGAAGCGATATAAGCCTTCAATCCCTTCATCACTCCACTCCAGATCTTTTTCTGGGGGAGCAGCAAAGAGAATAAACAGCCTGGTAGCATCTGCGCCATATTTACTGAGAATGTTGAGAGGATCAACTACATTGCCCCGGGACTTGGACATCTTTGCTCCATCCTTTAAAACCATACCCTGGGCTAAATAGTGGTCAAAAGGCTCGTCTACATCAGCCAGATCGAGATCCCGCACCACTTTTGTAATGAAACGGGCATAAAGCAGATGTAATATAGCATGCTCAACCCCACCTACATAAACATCAACAGGACACCATTTATTGGCTTTTTCTCTGCTAAAAGGCTGTTCCTGATTATCCGCATCAAGGTAGCGAAAAAAGTACCAGGAAGAATCGACAAAAGTATCCATGGTATCTGTCTCTCGTTTTGCTTCCCCTCCACAATCGGGACAGGTTGTATTAACAAAATCTCTGTTTTTGCGCAGGGGAGATTCACCACCTTTTTCCAGTTCAACATCATAGGGAAGTTCAATCGGTAAATCGTCCTCCGGTACAGGCACAATTCCACAATCATCACAATAAACCACCGGAATAGGAGCACCCCAGTAGCGCTGGCGAGAAATAAGCCAATCACGCAGACGATAGTTCACTTCTTCCTGTCCTATTCCTGCTTCTTCCAGATCCCGGGCGATTTTCTCAAATGCCTGCTCTGAATCCAGCTCATTGTATTTATCCGAATTTATCAACACACCCGGCTCTTCATAGGCTTCTTCCTCAATGTCAATACTTTCTCCCGGATCTTCAGGCTCAATTACCTGCCTGATATTTAAGTCGTATTTTTCGGCAAAATCATAGTCTCTTTGATCATGAGCCGGTACGGCCATTATAGCGCCAGTCCCATATTCCATAAGAACAAAGTTAGCTATATATATCGGGATCTCTTCTCCACTGACTGGATTTACAGCTTTAAATCCTGTATCAACCCCTATTTTTTCAGTTTTAGGTGAAGTTCTTTCCTCCTCCTGCTGTTCTTTCATTTCAGCAACTTTGTCTGCAATTTGCGAGCCATTTTCAGCCCGAGATATTAAGTCTGAAACCAGAGGATGTTCGGGGGCCAGCACCATATAAGTTGCCCCATAAATTGTATCAGGTCTGGTCGTAAATACTTCCAGTTCTTCCTCCAGCTCTTGCACAGGGAAGTTTATCGTTGTCCCTCTGCTGCGTCCGATCCAGTTTTTTTGCATCTGCTTGACTCTTTCTGGCCATTTATCTATAAGCTCATGGTCATCTACCAGCTGATCAGCATATTCAGTAATTTTCAAAAACCACTGAGCCAGATTTTTATCTATAACTTCAGCATCGCAGCGTTCACATCTTCCATCTACAACCTGTTCATTCGCCAGCACAGTTTCACAGCTGGGGCACCAGTTTACCGCAGCTTCTTTTTTGTAGGCCAGGTCATTTTTGAACATCTGCAAAAATAACCACTGCGTCCAGCAATAATAATCCTTGCTGGAAGTATTTACTTCGCGCTCCCAGTCATAACTCAAACCCATGCTTTTTAACTGTTCCTTCATCTGCCGAATATTATCTTCAGTCCAATCATGAGGATGTACATTTCCTTTTTCAATAGCAGCATTTTCAGCCGGCAGACCAAATGCATCCCAGCCCATGGGATGCAGAACATTGTATCCCTGCATCCGTTTGAAACGAGCCATAACATCACCAATAGAATAGACCCTTACATGCCCCATATGTAAGCGACCAGAAGGATAAGGAAACATCTCCAGAGCATAGTAATTTTCGGACTCCGAATCTGTATCTGCCCGATAAAGACCTTCTTCCTCCCACTGTTTCTGCCATTTTTCTTCAAATTCTGCAAAATCATAACTAATTTCCATTCCTATCTCTCCTTTCAAAATTTTAAAGAATTACTTAAGAAAAAATTATTTTTAATTTGAAATTTCGTGGACATACAAAATATATTTAGATATGATATATTGACTGCAATTGCATGACCAATTTTAAGCAAATTCTCTTAGAAATAAAAAAACCCTTCCCGTTACCAGGACGAGAAGAGATAAACCCGTGGTACCACCCAGTTTGGTATGAAACCCACTCATCCTTTAACGCAGGTAACGCCAGCAAATTACTAAAATTTCATCTGCCGGAGCTCAGGAACGAGTTCAGTTCGGAGGCCAGTTAATTCTTCCGGGCCAGGAACCTACTACTTTCCTTCACAGCTTCAACTTAATTTAATTTTATCGGGCTGATTAAAATCAAATTATCGTTACTAAAATTATATAAATAAGTGATGGCATTGTCAAGACTTCAAACTATTTTATCTAAATTCGCCAAAAAACCCCGTCTAAACTGCTGTATTAAGTGGAAGGGTTCACTCTGGTTTTTCTCCTGCTTCCTGTAAAATTTTCTCTGCATCAGCCCATAATCTTTCCAGTTCATAAAAGCGCCGCTCTTCTTTATGGAAGACATGTACAATTACATTTTCATAATCAATTAATTTCCAGCGAGATTGATTGCGTCCTGCAACCCGATAGGGTGTAATTTCTTTTTCAGCCATTTCATCTTCAATTTCTCGCGCAATAGCATCAACCTGTTTTTCGTTGCTCCCACTACAAATTACAAAGAAATCCGCAATTGGTGTCAGATTTATCACTTCCAGCACTACAACGTTATCAGCTTTTTTATCTTCAGCTACTTCAGCAACTTCCAGAGCAAATTCTCTAGCCTGTTCCCTTTCTTCCATATTTATTTCACCTCTCTCTAGTAATTAATCTTCTGCACGATCTGCACCAACATAAATTTCAATTAAATTATCAGGATTACTGGTAGATTCAGAAACAAAGATTACTTCCCCACCCAGATATTGGGCAATTCTTTGAGCAGTATCTTTATTTTTTTCCTGGAAATAAGTAATTTCAGTTTTTTCATAATTGAAGTGATCGGCATTGGCTACATTTTTTATTTCGAAACCGTAAGTTTCCAGCTCTTCTGCTACACTGCGAGCTGCCCGGGATTCGCCACTGCCATTATAAACCCTTAAGCTAATATCTGAATAGCGACGATGGGTCTCTCCTCGCAGGTATTCATCAACTATTCTGTGTTTTTCCTCTGTGTCTAAAATCCAGTAATTAGCCTCACCAATAGTTTCAGGATGACCTGCCAATTTTGCCGTATTAATCTCATCAATATCAATATCAAAAATCAGGGAAAGAAACGGAATAAAATCAGACAAATTAATATTCGTGTAAACTGAGTTGAGTCCTTCACTGGCTATCTGAGGCATATCAATTAACATGCCCGGGCTAAAAAGCTGATTCAAAGCAGCCTGAACAAATTTTTGCTGCCTTTGTATTCTGCCAATATCCGCCCGATAGGGTTCTCTATACCTCACATATTTGAGGGCTTCCTCTCCATCAAGAACCTTTGTTCCGGGAGAAAAATCTATGTGAAGATCCCCTGCTTCATCGACATAGTGCATCCGGTCTTCTATTTCCAGTTCTACTCCTCCCATAGCATCTACAACATTTATAAACCCTTCATAATCAAGGTTTATATAATAATCTATTGGCACCTGCAATAAATTTTCAATGGTCTCAATAGTCAGGTCAATACCTCCGAAAGCATAGGCTGAATTGATTCTTCGCTGGCCTCTATTGGGAATTTCTACCCTGCTATCCCGGGGAATAGAAACGATATTGAAATCCCGGGTGGAAGTATCAAGGCTTGCAATCATGATGGTATCTGTCCTGCTTATATTATGATGATCAATATCATATCCTGTAAGCAAAATATTAATACGAGAATCAGAAAAAGGATTATTCTGCCAGGCAGAAAATTCATTAACAAATGAAGTATTTAAAATAATCCCTATTAAAAAAAACAGGGCTATAACTGCGGCCAGTATCTTTTCGCGCCGGGAAAATTTATTTAACTTTTCAAATTTATCTATCATTACCCTGTTTCCTCCTCAACAAAAAATTTCTCAGGAGTAAGGTATTGGGGTGAATTAGAGAATTATTGTCCAACAAAAAATTTATAGTATTATTACAGACAGTTAAAAGGGCCCGGGAAAAGTTATCTCTATTTATGTGTTCCCTGATTTTTTTTAGTCCAGGATAATCACGTCCGGGTTCTATCTTATCAGCCAAAAAAATGACTGAGGTGAATTTTTCCATGCCAGCAAATCCTGTAGAATGAAAGCGAATAGCCTCAAGTATCTCCATATCATTTAAGCCAAACTCTCTTTCTGCTCTGGCGGCCGAAGCAGGTGCATGCATAAGCTCCGGTATTTGTTTTTCCCATCTATCCGCAGACCAGGTGCTGTTCAGCAATATTTTCTTCATCTCTTTCTCTTTCATCCCTTTGCAAATGTCATGCAACAGACCAGCTATAAATGCTTTATCAGAGTTAAGAGCTAAGTTGTCTGCCAGTTCCTGAGCTTTTTGGGCTGTACGAAGATTATGAGCGTAAAGTTCTGAAGTAAGTGAGTTTTTTATTTCTTTTTTTAATTGATTTTTATCATTACAAATATCCTTATTTTTCATTTAATAAGTATAACTCCTCAGATAAAATGATATCTCTAACCGGTTCAGGGACCATATATCTTATCGACTTGTTATTTTTGACTCTGGCCCGAATCATAGAAGAGGATATCTCCAGCAAACCGGTATCAACCTTCTTTATTTCGGGCTTATACTGCCTGTATTTTGAATTGTTTTTGATAGCAGCTATATCATAACCAGGACGCTGAGCCACCAACAATCTGGCAGTTTTGAGTATGTAAGCCGTATTTTTCCAGGTAAAAATTTCAGCCAGAGAGTCCGCCCCGATAATAAGAGACACAGCATATCCCTGTTGTTCAAATTCTTTTATCGTTCTGGCTGTATAAGAAGGTCCTTCTCTTTCCAATTCTCGAGTAGAAATTTTAAAATTCCTGTTACCAGCTATTGCTGCAGCAGTCATTTTATATCTAATTTCTCCCGGGGAAAGGTCAGTCCGTTCTTTGTGTGGGGGATCCCCCGCTGGTAAAAACAAAATTTTATTGAGGTCGAACTGCTCCCGGCACTGCTCGGCAATGATCAAATGCCCCAAATGAATAGGATCAAAAGTTCCGCCAAAAAAAACGATAGATTTATCAGTTGCCCCGAAATTAATGCGGGCAGAATTAGAATTCACACTTTATCACCGGCCTTAATTCATGTTATTATTATATAGGATTGACATTATTCCATCAAATATAAGGAGGCTTTATATTAAATGAAATATAACTATAAAAAGCACTCTCCCGCTGAAGGAGAAAATGTATTTATAGCACCCGGAGCAAAAATAATTGGTAATGTAACTCTGGGAGATAATGTTTCTATCTGGTATAATGTAGTAGCTAGAGCAGATGTGGCCAGTATTACTATTGGTGACAGTACAAATATTCAGGATAATTCCACACTGCATTGTGATTATGAAATACCCCTAAAAATTGGATCAAAAGTAACCGTGGGCCATAGCAGTATTTTACATGGCTGCACCATTAAAGATAATTGTCTTATTGGTATGGGAGCAACTATATTAAACGATGCTCATGTTGGCAGCGGCTGTATTATCGGGGCCGGTGCCTTAATACCAGAAGGCAAAGAAATTCCTCCTAACAGTCTGGTGCTGGGAATGCCAGGTGAAGTAATAAGAGAAACAACCCCGGAAGAACGAGAAAACATTACAGATTGGTGCCAGGAATACAGCAAATTGGGCAGTGAACACTCGCAAAATTTTCAATAAGAGTTTTACTCCGCTTCCATAATAAGATCATAAGCTTCTTTAATTTCAGTAAATTTTTCCTTGGCCATCTCAACAAATTCTTCTGGCATATCTTCTGCAACAGCACGGTCGGGGTGATATTTTTTAGCCATTTCTCTGTATCTTTTCTTGACTTTTTCTTTGCTTACACCTGGTTCTAAATCTAATGTTTTATAAGCTTCTCTTAGTTCACTGCCAGAAGGAGACTGTACATAAGCCCCTTGACTGCTGTTGCCGTAAGAATATGATCTCTGACCACTGTAATTGTTTTGAGAAAACTGAAAAATTTGTTGGGCTTTTTGCAGCAGCTCCTCCTGTTCAGGGCTAATAGCTCTACCAGCCCTGGACACATTTTCCAGCAGTCTATAGACAGAATATAAAAGGTTTTTATCATAATTCGTCATCACAGCAAATTTTTCCGCAAAAAAACTAAAAGATCTGTCATCGGTCTTGGCTTTATCAAAATACTTTATTGCCTGTTTACGCTCTTCAGCTGTCAGAGAAAGACTTCTATTCACAAAATCATCTATTACCCTGATCTCGGAACGGGTAACCTGACCATCAGCCTGACAATATTTAGCCAGCAGCGAAAAAAGATATTTTAACAGTTCCTGCTTCTGATGTGATTGCTGTCTATATTCATTATAACCGGTCTTTTGACGGCGCTTTCCACTTTCAACTGTATTTTCAAAGATATAGCCAATTAATCCCCCGACAAAAGCTCCCGGTAAATTACCTATAAAAAAACCAATCATGATTCCTAAAATCGTAGTGCTGCAGCCCAACAAAAAAACCTCCCGATAACCAAAAAAATATAATGATGGATAAGTTAGCGAAATCATCTTTGAAGTTTGTAAGTTAATACCACTAACTTAGATTATAACACAATAAAACAATAATTTTAATAATGGTATTGAATTTATTTAAACCTGTTTACGGTTTTTTTCTTATTCAACCCTGATTTTGTCCATATAATCCCGAAAAATATAAGCAAAAGGCTTATCAAACAATTTAACCAGAATAGCTATTTCCCGCATGAGAAATTGAGTTTTACCGTTTTCTTTTCTGGCATAAGAAGAAAGACTGATATCCAGTATTTCAGCCATATCTTCCTGTCGATAACCATTTTCCTGACGTAATTCAATCAAGTTTTCCAGATAGATATTTTCTAAACTGTACATATTGATTCCTCCATAAAGTTTTAATTTAACAATAAATTTTCTGCATTTTTATACAATATTTTTTCCTGCTCATCTTTGCTTAACTCAGTTTCACTAATTTTTTCCCTGTACAATTTGGGTGAAAGCAGAGGGTAATCGCTCCCCAATAAAATTTTATCGATGACACCGATTGATTTAACCACTGAAAAAATTTTATCCCTGTATAAAAAAGGGCTGGCGGCAGTGTCGTAATAAACATTGGTGAGGTCATCTTCAACTTCCGGCATCAGCTCAAAAAAAGGCAGTCCCCCTCCCCAGTGGGCAAAAATAAACTTGTTTTCGGGAAAATTTTGTGCCAGCTTCAAACCCTCTTTCATGCTGATTTCGGTCTTGCCGGCATAATAATGCCCGACCGGTTCATTTACGTGTAACAAAATTGGCCAATCAACTTCTGCAGCAAACTTGCAGATCTCTTTCATATCTCGTTTGCTGGTTATATCGAAATCCTGACCGGCGGGGAAAATTTCTCCTATACCCTGCATGCCATTTTCATAACATCTTTCCAGCTCTGCTTTAAGATTAGAGCCAGTAGGATTAACCACACAAAATCCTATGAATTTATCAGGATGCTGCTCGATAGTTTCAATTGTATAATCATTGACTTTTTTACATAAATTATTATCAGCAAAAGCAAAACCAAAAATCACAGCTTTATGCAGACCCAAATTCGACATATTATTCACCAGGTCTTCCCTGGTAACAAACTCATTTTTGGGATTGCTGCATAAAAGGTTAAAATAATCATCACGAGCACAATATTCATCCTGCTTTTCAATTATTTCCGGAGGGGTTATATGAATATGCACATCAATTATTTCCGGCAAAGCATATCTACCTCCCTAAATATTATAACATCTATGTCAAATTCATAATCATTTATTAGTTAACTGCATTTCTAAAGGCTAAAATCTTGTATTAGCCTGCACTCCGCAACTTAAATGCGAAACAAAAAATCAAGGACAACGAACTATGCGCTGAGCCCATAAACAGTCGGAACAGGAAGGGTCATTACCCCAGCAGTCTTCATTGTTCTCAGTATACGTGCATTTATCCTTAATTTTACAGTCTTCGCAGGAAGGAAAAGAAAAATTCCTTACTCTATGCCGAAATTTTAAATATTCAGGTGAATTCCAGATATCATACAGACTTTCCTCACGTAAATTGCCAAAATAATGAGAGCTAACCTCTTTTTTGCGGCCAAATATATAATAATTATAGGAATGCATCAAAGCATAACAGGAAGAAACATCACCATTAAAAGTAACAGTACAGGCATCACGATTTACAAAATCACATTTTCTATCTGCCCCCCAGTTCATGCTGGGATAATTAATCGTACACATGGTGGAAAGTCCTTTAATAGGAGTTGACCAAAATTGTATGGGTAAATCCAGTTCCTCATTGCCCCTGCCATATAATATCTCGTCTGTCATATCTTCAGTATAGGGCAGCAGGTTGGTCACTAGAATAGATATTATCCCCAATTCTCGAGCATTTTTGGTTAGCTCAGCCAGCTGTTCTTTATTACTTTTCATTAAGACAAATTCCATACTTACCCGGGGAAATATAGTTTCCCTGTCTGCTTTTTTGCTCTTTAAATCTACCAGATTACCCAGGAGTTTATCGAGTTTTCCCCCTTTTCTTATATCATTGAATTCAGTGCTATTAAAGCTATCTATTGAAATCACCAGTTCATCTGCATTATATTTAATTAATTCCTCTGCCAGTGGCTGATCCAGTAACATACCATTAGTAGTAATTTTTACCTTATAACCACTTTCTTTGGCTATGCGTACCATCTCAATAATTTTAGGATGGTAAAGTGGCTCTCCCAACCCCCCCAGAATTATTTGCTTAACTTTAGGCATTTCTTCTAAATCATTGATGATTTTCCGAAATAAATCCAGAGACATATTTCCCGGTTCCAGGTTCCAGGAATTGCGAACACAGGTTATACAATCAAGGTTGCAGCGAGAGGTTACTTCAATATATATTTTCCTCAAATCTGCCTGAATATGATGCAGAATAAGGCCTTTATCTGATTGTTCCAGCACAAATTCTGAATCCTTCTGGCAGATTTTTTCACCATTGTTTGATAATTTTACTTCATTAATTTTTTTGTCCATTTTTACCCTCCAAAAAATTAACCACCAGCAATCGGCGGAAAGATTGCTACTGTATCGCCATCCTGAAGTTCGTAATCATCAAGTTGTTTGCGATTATTTATGAACGTCATTTTGACTTCGTCTTCTGGTATGTTTAAATTCTGCATAAGATCACTCAGATTGGATCCTGGCTCTACTACAATGCTCAAACTATTATCATTACCTTCTTTAACCTTATCTGGATAATAATCTTGAAGGTTAGCATATAATTTAACTTCTATTTCCATGCTGATTAACCTCCCGATAAATTTTTGCAGGTTAAACCCTGTGAATAAGAAATTTAAGGCTGCCCTAAAATCAGGGCAGCCATGAATTTCTTTATTTTAATATTAATTTTTGTTTAAAAATCCCAGACACTATCCAGTTGTTCATCAGTAACGTCGAATTTTTGATTATGAGGTGGAAGTTTCTCTTCCCTCATAAATTCAGGTGGTCTATCATCATGTTTGCTGAAACCTGCTTTGAAATTAAACTCCCTTTCTTTCTTCAAAATTCTCTTTCCTTCCTCTACAATTTCATCTACGGTATAATCGGTTCCCAGCACACCGTTAACTGTATCTACCATACCTTCCATAGCTTCATCATCATCAAGCAGCGCAAAAGTGGTGAAAAGACAGTAGCCACTGCTATCCACGAAAGCAGTAGTAGCCTGGAAAGCGCGAGACAGCTCAGCTTTATCTTCAGGGTCTAAAGGATCAACTTCCCCACCTACTGATAGTATTTCTGGGGCAATAGTATAACCAGCAGTATGGTCAGCGCCCATAGGTGTAGTCATATAAGTTATACCAATGCCTTTTACGGCCCGGGGTTCGTACGCAGGCATTCCCTGGCCTTTGACAGTGGGTACTTTGGTGACCCCGTAAGCTTTGCCGGTAAATTCGGCCCCATTACCCAGAATGCGACCAAGGGCAGAATTATTTCTAATCTCGTTCATCAATTCTTTAGCAGCATCACCGTCACCAAATTCTGCCAGTCCAGCTTCCATTGCTACCCCGAGTGTTACCCCGGCTTCTATTGTATCCACACCTACTTCATTACAGACCTTAATCATCTCGGCAATTGTATCAAGATCATCTATGCCCAGATTAGCACCAAGGGACCAATCAGATTCATATTCCACACAGGATACCATTTCTTCACCATCTTCATCAGGATAGACATTTGAACACTGAATTACACAGCCAGGATGACAGGAATGTCCCATTTCTCCTTTTCCACCACGTTCTTCAACGGTTTCAGCTAATTTCTCACCTGAGGTGTTTTCAGCACCAGCAAAAGTACCTGAGCTAAAGTTTTCCGTTGGTAGACCACCAGCCTGATCCAGTACATTGATCAAAGCAGCAGTACCATAGGAATTTAAAGTGCCTTCAGGCTTGGTTACATCATGTTCTCTTAAACCCTGAGCTAATTTGCGCTGTCCCTGTCTAAATAGATCTTCATCAGCGATCTCCACTTCGCCAATTTTCTTCTCCAGAGCAATAGCTTTTAGACCTTTAGAGCCCATGACTGCACCCAAACCACCACGACCAGAATACCGACTGGCCCTATATTCAGGGTCATTAAAGCAAATGCCTGCCATAGACATCTTCCATTCACCAGCAGGCCCAACCAAACTGAAATTATGATTCTGATAATTTTCTCGCAGCGCTTTAATAGTATCACTGGTTTCTTTTTCAGCCAGCTCTGACATCTCTTTTAATTCCGCTCCATCACTATTAATTTCCAGCAGCCAGCACTCATTTTCCTCTTCTGATTTGCCTTCAACAACTAAAGCTTTATATCCGGACCGACCCAGACTTTGAGCAAATGGGGTACCGGCGTTGGATTCTTTTATTCCACCGGTTAAAGGTGACTTACCGCCAACTGAAATTCTGCCGGAAGAAGGAGCCGAAGTTCCAGTCACCATACCGGGAGCAAAAATTAGCTTATTATTTTTTCCCAGTGGATGACATTCTGGATCCACCTCATCCAGAATAAATTCGGAAGTTAGACCTCGACCACCTTTTTTGCTTAATTTTTCGGGCAGTTCTTCTTCTGAAACTTCCTTGCTGGTCATATTAACTCTCAACATTTTAGCCATGTTTAATAAATCCCCCCTCTAAATTTTTACTACTGCTAAAACTTCTGACAAACTTTAATAAATTTCGATTATAACCTCTGTCATATTAATATATTATACAGAAATTCTGATAATCCTGCCTTATTTCAATAGAATTTAATTTACTGCAGATAAATAAAAAATTCAGATAATTAAGAAAGTTTTAGTATAATCAGAAAATGATAGAAAGCACAATTAATTCACCGGGTTTAGAATATAACATAAGGAAGTGAAATAAAAAAGAGGGAGAGCAAATAAAAAAAGTCCGAGGGAGAGCCTCGGTGGTGGGGTAGGGAGGGTATTATATTATTTTTGATAGTACCTTCATAGCAGCATACAGGAGGAAAGTTAAGTGTTCGACCTATTAG
>CAZVMQ010000019.1:0-28520 GCA_964628755.1 uncultured Halanaerobiaceae bacterium | reverse complement strand
TGGTTTTAGGTATGGTGGGATTTAGTCAACCTGTGGAAGCAGAAACAACCAGGGTAGGCGTTGTCTTTTCCGTAGGAGGTTTGGGGGACCTTTCTTTTAACGATCTGGCTTATGAAGGTCTGGAGCGGGCCAGTGAAGATTATGATGTTGAATTCGACTATATAGAACCCGGGGATACAGCAGATTTTGACCCTTCTCTGAGAAGATTTGCTGAAAGAGGGTATGATTTAGTATTAGCTGTAGGTTTTCTCCAGGAAGAAGAGGTAGAAAGAATTTCCCAGGAATATCCCCATGTTAATTTCGCCCATGTAGATGTAGCTCATGAACCCCCAATTGATAATGTTAGAGGCATGCTTTTTGCGGATCATGAAAGTTCCTTTTTGGTGGGAGCTCTTTCCGCACTTGTGACAGAAAATGATAATGTTGGTTTCATAGGCGGTGTTGACAGTCCACTTATCAATAAATTTGAAGGCGGTTTTGTTCAGGGGGTCGAATATATAGCAGAAGAAACCGGCAGAGATATAGAAATTCAGCGCTCTTATGCCGACAGTTTTAGTGACGCTGCACGCGGACGAGAAATTGCTCTGGGCTTCATAGATAATGGTGCTGATGTTATTTACCATGCTGCCGGTGGTGCAGGAGAAGGTCTCTTTACTGCCGCCGAAGAGGAAGGTATTTATGCCATGGGAGTAGATTCGAACCAGAACTGGATTTCTCCGGGCAGAATATTAGCCAGCAAACTGAAAAGAGTCGATGTTGCAGTATATAGTACAGTAGAAGATGTTGTCACAGGCGAATTTGAAGGTGGAAGGAATGTAGAGTTTGATCTGGCAGCAGATGGTGTAGGTCTTACACCTCTAGAAGCAGAAATTGACCCGGTTATAGAGCCTGAGCTTGATGATGAAGGGCGAGAGGCCATATTAAATATGAAAGAGGAAGTTACCGCCCAGCATGCAGAAAGGATTGCAGAGATTAGACAGATGATTGTCGATGGAGAAATTGAAATAGAAGATTGGTCTGAAATAGGCAGGCAGTAATATACGACAGTAGCTCCAGATAGTTATAATTAAAGTCTCCAGTCAGGACTCCACCTTCGTGAAAAGGGTGGAGTCCTGACTTATATTATTGATTCATAGACTTAATATACCCGGAAAATTTAACTGAAATAATAATTTTATGACCTGGATATAGGGAGGACATCAGGCATGACTGAGGAGAAAGACAGGGACAATAACTATATTCTGGAAATGCGCAACATTACTAAATTATTTCCAGGAGTAAAAGCCAATGATCAGGTAGATCTTCTGGTGGAAGAGGGAGAGATACATGCCCTGGTAGGAGAAAATGGTGCCGGCAAAACTACTTTAATGAAAATTCTTTATGGACTTTTGCAGCAGGATAAAGGTAAAATACATTATAATGGTGAGCAGGTTGATATTGATCGTCCGCAGGATGCTATTGATCTTGGCATTGGTATGGTACATCAGCATTTTAAACTGGTAGATACTCTGACTGTAACTGAGAATATTATTCTGGGTTCTGAACCAAGAAAAGGTCTGGCAATAGATGAACAAAAGGCAAAGAAACAGGTAGAAGAAATTTCCCAAAGATATGGTTTGAAAGTTGATTCAGAGGCCAAAATTGAAGATATCTCGGTAGGTATGCAGCAGAGAGTGGAAATTATTAAGATTTTATACAGAGGAGCTGAGCTGCTGGTTTTTGATGAGCCTACAGCTGTCTTAACTCCTCAGGAAATAGATGAATTATTTGAAATTTTTAATTCACTTAAAGAACAGGGCAAGACAATTATATTCATCACTCATAAACTGGAAGAGGTCAAGAGAGTTACTGACAGTATTACCGTGCTGAGAGATGGGAAAAGTGTGGGAGCAGTTAAAACTGCAGAAGTTAGTGAAAAAGATGTAGCAGAGATGATGGTAGGTAGAGAGGTTCTTTTTAGAGTGGACAAAGAAGAAGCCACCCCGGGGGATGAAGTATTTAAAGTTTCTAATTTAAAAGTTAAGGATAATCGCGGGATTGAAAGAGTAAATGAGATCTCTTTTTCTATAAGAGCCGGTGAAATTTTTGGTATTGCTGGAGTTGAAGGTAATGGCCAGACAGAACTGGTAGAGGCAATAACCGGACTGAGGAAAGCAGAAGCTGGGGAGATAGTTTTTAAAGGTGAAAATATAACCAACGAAAATGCTCGAAGTATCAAAGACAGAGGTATTGGACATATACCAGAAGATAGACAGAAGCGAGGATTAATAATGGATTTTGATCTGGCAGAAAATATGGTGCTGGGATATCAGCATCAAAAACCTTACTCCAATATGAGCTTGATAAATTATAGCACAGTTTATCAGCATGCCCGGGATTTAATTGAGGAGTTTGATGTCAGAACCAGCAGTTACAGAAATTCTGCCTCCAAGCTGTCCGGGGGTAATCAGCAAAAAGCAGTTATAGCCCGGGAATTTGCTCAGGAACCAGAATTGTTGATAGCTTCTCAACCAACAAGAGGTGTGGATGTGGGTTCAATTGAATTTATTCATAAACAATTGATAAATAAGCGAGATGAAGGTGTAGCAATTTTACTTGTTTCCGCTGAACTTTCAGAAGTATTGTCTCTAAGTGATAGAATTGGTGTCATTTACGAAGGTGAGATAGTAGATACGATGAAAGCAGATAATACTGATGAGCGAGAATTAGGCAGGTTGATGACCGGCGGAGAGCGAAAGGAGGCTAAAACCAGTGTCTGATTTGCAGACAGGTTCAGGCGAAAGTTCTCTGACCGGCAGCAGAGTCAAGGAAATTTTAGTTGACCTGGGTTTTTCTCTGGCCTCGATCGTTATCGCCCTGCTTGTTGGCTCAATTTTTATTCTGCTTGCAGGCAGATCACCGCTGGTGGCTTATGGAGCTTTATATGAAGGGGCTTTAGGAGGAACCAGGCAGATTTTGGGTACATTCTGGCGCTCTACCCCGCTAATTTTTACCGGCTTTGCCCTGGCAATTCCTTTTAAAGCAGGTTTATTTAATATAGGTGGTGAAGGTCAGCTTCTGGTTGGAGGTTTTACTGCTGGTTTCATAGGCTTTTATTTTGAACTACCCATGATAATTCATGCGCCTCTGGCTCTTTTATCAGGTATGTTAGCCGGGGCAATCTGGGCTTTCATCCCGGCAATTTTAAAGGCCTGGAGAGGTGCGCACGAGGTAATTGTAACAATTATGCTGAATTATATTGCCTTATATCTGACCATAAATTATGGGATAAATCGGTTTAGAACAGGTGGTAGACAGGCTCTGCCGACTATCCATGAATCAGCTGAATTATTTAGGCTTTCCGGGCTGCCAGATGTGCCTCTGATTGGGAACCTTCCTTTTATAGAAATTTTTGCTCAGCCCGGACTGCGGCTTCACTTTAACTTCATTATGGCTTTACTTATGGCTTTTGTTTTATGGTTTATTTTATGGAAAACAACCTATGGATTTGAAATCAGGTCCGTGGGTTTAAACCCTGCTGCTGCTGAATATGGTGGAATTAGCTCTAATCGAAATATTATAATTGCTATGTGTATCGGCGGGGCTATGGCAGGTCTGGCCGGTGCTGGGGAAGCTCTGGGTACTCATCATACATTTATCCAGGGCATGGATGCTGGCCATGGTTTTACCGGTATTGCTGTGGCTCTTCTGGGCCGCAACCACCCTGCAGGAATTATTTTAGCCGGGCTTTTATTTGGCGCTCTATCAGAAGGTGGACTGGAGATGCAGTTTGCCGGGATTCCTTCGGAACTGGTTGAAATTGTTCAGGCTTTAATAATATTCTTTGTTGCAGCTTTACAGATGATCAAATACTTTCTGGCAAAACGACGTGCCAAGGGGGAGAATGAGTAATGGAAATTATCAGGTCACTACTGTCGATACCGCTTTTGCTGGCCAGTTTACGTTTTGCTACCCCCCTGATACTGGCTGCTCTGGGAGGTACATTTAATGAGCGGTCGGGAGTAATTAATATTGGTTTAGAAGGAATGATGTTGTTCGGAGCTTTTGCCGCTGTTTATGGTTCCTTTATGACCGGGAATCCCTGGGTAGGAGTTTTTTATTCTATGGTTGCCGGGGGCTTATTTGCCCTGATCCTGGCGGTTGTATGTGTGTCTTTGAAAGGTGATCAAATAGTTGTTGCTACCGGTATAAATATCTTTGCTACCGGGCTTACGGTTTATCTACTTCAGGTGCTTTATGGTGCCTCGGGTAGATCTCCAAGGGTTGCCAGGCTGCCCCCTATCAGGGTTCTGGGGGTAAGATATAATCCTATGACTATAATAGCCTTAATTCTGGTGCCGGTAGCCTGGTATATTTTATTTAAAACTCCCTGGGGGCTGCGAATTCGCTCTGTAGGTGAACATCCCAGTGCTGCTGACACTCTGGGGATCCAGGTCAATAAGTATCGTTTTATCTGTGTAATAATCAGTGGGGTGCTGGCCGGTTTGGCCGGGGCTCATCTTTCCATAGGTGATGGTTCCAGCTTTCTCAGGGGCATGACGGAGGGGCGTGGTTTTATTGCCCTGGCTGCCATGATATTTGGCAAATGGAACCCCCTGGGGGCTTTGGGAGCAGCTTTTATCTTCGGTTATTTTGAAGCTGTCGCTATAAGAGTAACAATACCCTGGTTGCCGTCAGAGCTATTAAGAGCTATTCCCTATGTAATGACCATAATTATCCTGGCCGGAGCTATAGGCAGGGCAACTCCACCGGCTTCTATCGGTGAACCCTATTTCCAGGAAGAGGACTGACAGGGCTTTAACTACTTTGGTTTAATTTGACGGTAAATTTAATATAAATCAGGAGTGAAACAAAGTGATTTCTATTACAGGAACCCTCGCAGCTTTCTTTCTTGTAGTATATTTACTATCACAACAGAATAAACTGGGAACAGCCATGCTGATAGGTGCTGGAATTATAGGCCTGACTTCTACGGCTGACTTTTCCCATAATCTCAGACAGATAATTCCCACTTTTTGGTCTGGAGTAATAGACCCTATGACTGTGCAGCTGGTAGCCCTGGTGAGTCTGGTGACAATATTCGCCTATATGATGAAAGAGATGAGTATGCTTAAAGATTTAATTAATGTTGTCACTTATTATTTGAGCAGTATATTTTTGTCTTTAATTACCATACCATCGCTAATCGGGGTTTTACCCATACCTGGCGGGGCGATATTTTCCGCCCCTATGATTGAGCCTCTGGGTGAAAAAATGGAACTTAATGGGGCTGAACTGACCTCATTAAATATATTTTTTCGGCATCTCTGGTATTTTTCTTTTCCCTATATGCCCAGCATTATACTCGCCTCATCTCTGTCGGGAATTGACATATTAACCATTGCTGGGATGCATCTGCCCATCGTGGTTATGATGATCATAATTGGCTGGTTATATTACAGCCGAGCGGGTATAGGAAAACAGGCTGCTGCTGAAAATGAAGCTGTTAATGCTGATTCCCGGCCGGGACCAGATAGTCAGAGCAGACCGGGAATGAGAGAGATTGCCAACGCTTTTGTACCTTATTTGATAGTTTTAATCCCCCCGATTTTATTCGGTGTGGATTTTGTATTATCTCTGCTTGTTGGTGTTATCGTTGTAGCCCTGCTTAAAAAAGAGCAGTTTTCAATTTCTATGATTAAACAGGGGTTTAACCTCGATCTGGCATACGGCATATTTGGAATTATGATTTTTAGAGCCTTCATAGATAATTCTTTAGGGGTGGAAAATTTAACAGAGTTATTTTTAGAGGCGGGACTTCCTCCCCTGCTGCTGGCTCTGGTTGTTCCATTCATTGTAGGACTGCTGACCGGCAATCATGTGGGCGCAATAGGCATTTCTTATCCAGTGGTGCTGGGAGTTTTTTCAGGTGGAGATGCTTTTGCATTATGGCATATGATTGTATTTAGCAGCAGTTATTTTGGTTATATTCTTTCTCCCTTTCACATGTGCAATATAATGACAGTCAAGTATTACAATACAGAGCTAAGCAATTATTATCGCCACATTGCTCTGCCCATGGGCAGCTCAGCAGCAGGTGTGTTTGTGCTGGGGATATTATACTGGATATGGCTTTAAATACAGTGGTGAGATATGGTTGTAAAAATTAATAGCTAATATACTGGTAGTAAGAACCAGAGCAGGATATAATTTGGCTGAGTGGAGTGATTTTGATGGAATATAGGTTTGCGGATACCGTTACCCTGCCGCAAAATGATTTTAAATTACTGGCAGTGGGAGAGCTGCTGGTCGACCTTATTGCCAGAGAGGAAACAGGTGGTTTTGCCCAGGTGGAAAATTATCAGAGGCATTTTGGCGGCTCTCCGGCCAATATTGCCATGAACGTGCAGAAGCTGGGTTTTGATACGGCAATTATTGCTCGTATTGGTGAGGACGGTTTGGGTGATTATCTGCAGAATGAACTGGAAAGAATCGGGGTTAATATTGAGGGCATCGTGAGAGACAGTCAGAATAATACATCGATTATTCTGGTGACCAAAAGCAAAGAATCACCAGAATTTTTAGCTTATAGAAGCGCGGAAAGATGTTTAACCCCCGAAGATGTGAAGAGTGAACTGATTGGCCGGGCCGGAATTGTTCATATATCGACTTTTGCCATTTCGGCGGCCGTCAGCAGAAGAGCTATAGATAAGGTGGTTCGCATTTCTCGGGATCAGAATCGGATGCTTTCCCTCGATCCCAACTACCGACCTCAACTGTGGGAAGGTGATTCTCCCGGACAGGAATATATACGGAATCTTCTCAGCAAGGTTAAAATAGTCAAACCTTCCCTGGATGATGCCCGAGCATTATTTGGAGAAGCCAGCCGGGAAAATTACATCCGCAGTTTTCATGAAGCAGGTTGTGATCTGGTAATACTAACTCTGGGAGCTGATGGATTAATTGTCTCCAATCAACGGGAGTCAAGATATTATCCATCACTGGCGGAAAAAGTTGTTGATACCACAGGTGCAGGTGATGCTTTCTGGTCGGGATTCTATGCGGGTTTGGTAGCTGATAGGACTTTACATAGAGCTGTTCAGCTGGGTAATGCCATGGCCGCGGAAAATTTAAAGCGGGTGGGAGCTATGACAGAAACGCCAGAGCTTGCCCGGCTTGAGCAGATTTATAATCTCAACGATTAGAGGTGATAAAAGTGGGTGGGGAACCAGATTTAATTGCTTTTTTCAATCCCCAGGGTAATTTCGACCCTGAAGACAGTTACTGGACAGAACACCCTGATTTTGGCGGCCAGCTGGTATATGTCAAAGAGGTAGCGCTGGCGCTGGCTGAAGAGCTGGGAGTGAGAGTTGATATTTTAACCAGACAGATAAATGATTCGGACTGGCCGGAATTTTCAGCTCGCCGGGACAGTTATCCTCGCAGTGATAAAGTTAGAATTATTCGCATACCTTTCGGGGGAGATGAATTTCTTAAAAAAGAGGAATTATGGCCTTACTTAAGCGATTATGTAAAAGGTATTGAAAAATTTTACAGAGAAGAGGAAGACTGGCCGGACATAATTACCACTCATTATGGAGATGGTGGTTTAGCCGGGGCAATGTTTTCCCGGCGCAATGAAATTCCCTTTACTTTTACCGGCCATTCGCTGGGGGCCCAAAAAATGGATAAGCTGCAGGTGAATACCCGAAATTTAACAGAAATGCTGGAGCGGTTTAAATTCCATCTGCGGCTGGCTGCAGAAAGAATAAGCATGGCTAATTCTTCTACAATTTTTGTTTCAACCGAGCAGGAGAAAAAGAGTCAGTATTCACATCCTGCTTACAATGATATGGTTAGCCCGGAAAACGAAAAAAAATTTGCGGTTGTTCCCCCCGGGGTTAATTTAGAAATTTTTAATCCCCGGCTGGACGGGGAAGACGAAAAAATTGCGGACCTTGTTGCTGATAAATTTAAGCGTGACCTCGATCCCGGGCGCCGGGATAAGCCAGCCGTGATTGCTGCCAGTCGGCTGGATGAAAAGAAAAATCATCAAGGTCTGGTCAAAGCTTTTGCCAGCAATGAAGAGCTGCAGCAAAAAGCCAACCTGGTTATGACACTCCGGGGAATAGATAATCCCTTCACAGGGTATGAAGCTGCTGATAAAGAGGAAACAGAAGTGCTGGACAATATCATGGCAGTTATTGAGGAAAATAATCTTGAGGGTAAGGTCAGCATGTTTTCGCTGGGCAGTCAGCAGGAGTTAGCCTCCTGCTATCGAGTTCTGGCCCAGAAAAGATCAATCTTTGCTCTGGTTTCTTTTCATGAACCCTTCGGTCTGGCCCCAATAGAGGCTATGGCTTCGGGCCTGCCAGTAGTAGCAACTAAAAATGGGGGGCCGGAAGAGATACTGAAGGAAGATGATAAAGAGTTCGGGGTGCTGGTAGATCCTGAAGATCCCGATGATATCGCCCGGGGAATTCTGCAAATTATAGGCGAGGATGATAAATGGCAGGAATTCCATGCAGCCGGTCAAAAGAGAGTTAAAAACAAGTATACCTGGAAGGCAACTGCCGAAGATTATTACAACAGATTAAGCGAAATTTTGAGCAGAGCTGATAAATTCAAGCCAGAAAACCCCCGGAATATTCCCGATTATTTTCTGGATGGTTCAGATGAACAAAAATTAATCGAGCTGCTGCAAGATATTTATCCGCTGGAGAAAAATCTCTAACAAAAAACTTAATTGAGGTGATTTATTTGTCTACTCAGGAGACGCTGGTATTATTGAAACCACAGGCAGTTAAAAGACAGCTGGTAGGTGAGATAGTGCAGAGACTGGAAAAGGCGAATTTTACCATCGAGGAATTGAAACTGGCCAGATTTCCCCGCGAAACTCTGGCAGAGCTTTATGAGGAACATAAAGGAAAAGATTTTTATGAGAGTATAGTGGATGGTTTTGCCGGAGAACCGATGGTTGCTATGATTTTGAGCGGTACAGAGAATACAATAAAGAGAGTCAGGACTATTATGGGAGCTACAGACCCGGTGGAGGCAAAACCCGGGACTATAAGAGGAGATTTTGCTCATGATATGGAGCCTGACAACATAATGCATGCTTCGGATTCCCCCGGCTCTGCTGAAAGGGAGATAAATTTACTGTTTCCCGAATATTATTAATTTCGGGCGGAAAATTACAACATAGCGGGAACTAATAAGTTAAAATAGCATATCACGAAACCTGTAAATTATAATCTGTAAACTATAATAATAAATCTTAAACCCCGGAGAAACAGCTGCTCTCCGGGGTTTTTGTTTAACTTACTGTCCGGAATCGTAAAGTGATTTCTTTCCTACTAAAAAGATGTTCTCTCTTTGCTTGAACAGCACCACAATTACAACTGATGAAATTACCAGTGCCGGCAGCAGGTGAGAGATGTTGTAGATTAAAGAATACAACCAGGGGCTCTGGCCTTCCGGCGCCAGGTGAGCGAAGAATATTACACCTGCTAAAATGTGAGAAAATAACCTTGCTCCTCCGCCCAGAATCAGAGCCACTACCAGGGAAAATGTTTTAATTTTGCCGGCAACAGTAAAAACAGGTATGAAGCCGGCCAGCCCTACTAGAGTGTAAGCGAGAGGATAATCAAGAATTAATTGTGCCGGATGGACAATGTAAGGGCCGGTTATTAGCTGCAACAAACCGTGAACCAGACCTGTTACGAGCCCGGGAATTCCACCCCAGCGAAAAGCAATAAATAGAATGGGCAGCATCTCTAAATTGACCGAGCCGCCCTGAGGCATTCTCCAGAGGGTTATAAAGCTTAGTACCGTCGAAAGGGCAGCTGCAACCGCTATTTCAGTCAGCAACCTAACTCTTTTTGAAGTCATAATAAAAACTCCTCCTTATCTGGAAGCTACCGGAATACTGGAGGAGAAAGTTTAATTTATTCCCTGCGCCTGCATTATCAGGATCAGGTGATGAGGGTCGATGCTTGCCATCCTCTCAGCCTCCGGTGAGGCTCCCCATAAATATTATTTTTATTTTTTAGCATTCTCATTATCATCTTTCTACATTAACGTTCATTTTCCTGCCTGATTAAAAATAAAATCACCGTAAAATTAAAAATCAAGAAAAAAATCAAGAAAAAATCAAGAATAATGTTTCCATAAAATGCTTATTTTGTCGGTCTCATTATGATACAATAAAAATAGAAAAGTTTTAAAATTGAAAATACCTGGCTGGTGGATTAAACGCTATCTTGACATAATATCAGTTATATGCTAACATTGTACTGGTTTTACAATGGAGCATTAGAAAAAAGTGCGGAGGTGGCGGAACTGGCAGACGCGCTAGACTTAGGATCTAGTGGGGTTTCCCTGTGTGGGTTCGAATCCCACCCTCCGCACCATTTTATTTATGATATATGTGCTGTTTATTCGCTATTAACCCCGCGCCGGGCTGGGCCCAGTCGGGGGTTATTTAATAATTTTCTTTTTAATTTAAGTTTTCAAGCTATATTTTATTCAGTCTCTTATCAGTGGTTTTATAAAAGTTAAGGAGGGCTTAATTTTATGGTAATGAATATTGAGAAAGATGAACTGGAGGGTAATCGTGTTCGGTTAAAAGTAACGATCGAAAAAGAAGCGGTAAATGAGGCACTTGATCAGGCTTATAATAAAGTGATAGAAGAAGTAGATGTGCCCGGTTTTAGGCAGGGGCAGGTTCCCAGGAAAGTTCTGGAATCAAAATTTGGAGAAGAGATCTTCCACAAGGATGCTCTGGATATTCTGATCCCGGCTCAATATTCACAGGCAGTAGAAGAAATGGATATTGAACCTATAGATCAGCCAGACATAGAAGATTATCATATTGCCAGGGATGAAGAAGGCTCTTTTACAGCGGAAGTTGAGGTTAAACCAGAGGTTGAACTGGGACAATATACAGGTTTTGATATCGAGAGAGAAGAAGTTGAAGTTGACGAAGAAGATGTTGACGCTGCCATAGAGAACATGCGGGAAGAGCAGAGTCAGCTTGTTAGCACAGAAGGCAGTATGGTCCAGGAAGGTGACCATGTGGTAATAGATTTCACCGGATATATTGACGGAGAAACATTCCCCGGGGGTTCAGCAGAAGAATTTATTTTAGAGATTGGTTCTGGAGAATTTGTGCCCGGATTTGAAGAAAAACTTATTGGTAAAGAGGTCGATGAGGATAAAGTGCATGAAGTACCCATAACCTTTCCCGAAGACTATCAGGCTGAAGATTTAGCCGGAGAAGATGCTGTATTCGAAGTTACAGTCAAAGAAATCAAAGAAAAAGAAGTTCCAGAACTGGATGATGAATTTGCCCGCGAAGCTGGAGATTATGAGACCTTCGAAGAGATGAAAAATGAAATTAGAGAGCAGATGAAAGAACAGAGAGAAGAGCAGGCGAGACGTCAGGCTGAAAATGAAATTATCGAGAAAGTTTCTGCTGAAGCTGAAGTTGATGTACCCGAGCAGCTGGTGGAAGAAGAATTAGACCAGATGTATCAGCAGCTTATTCAGAATCTCCAGTCACAGGGTGTTGATGTAGAAGAATTTTTCTCTTATAGTGATCTGGATGAAGAAGAATGGAGAGAAGAAAACCGTGAAGATGCCCGCAAAAGAGCCAGAAACAATCTGGTTCTGGAAGCCATCGCCGCAGCTGAAGATATAGAGGTTAGCGAGGATGAAATTAATGAGCGTATCGAAGATATGGCCGAACAGAATGACCAGGATTTCGATAAGATCAAGCAATTTTTACAGATGCAGGGTCAGCTGGAGAGTCTTGAGCGCGGGTTGAAAATGCAAAAGACTATTGATTTCTTGCTGGAAAACAATTAAAATATAAATAAGGCTAATTATAGAAAAACAGCTGGAGGTGTTTTAATGAATTTAGTACCGATGGTCGTAGAACAGACCAGACGAGGAGAACGTTCTTACGATATTTATTCTCGTCTGCTCAAAGATAGAATTGTTTTTCTTGGTTCTCATGTGACCGATGAAATTGCCAATGTGGTAATTGCTCAGTTGTTATTTTTAGAAGGGGAAGATCCCGATAAAGATATCTATCTTTATATCAACAGCCCGGGAGGATCTGTGACAGCAGCACTGGCCATGTACGATACAATGCAGTATATTAAGCCTGATGTTTCCACAATTTGTATGGGACAGGCTGCCAGTGCCGGGGCATTATTGTTAGCAGCTGGAACAGAAGGGAAACGACATGGGCTCCCCTATTCACGGGTTATGATACATCAGCCCGCCGGAGGAATACAGGGCAAAGCCAGTGAAGCCCAGGTTCATGTTGAAGAACTTCTCAGAATACGAGAAATTTTAAATGAAATTCTCAGTGAGCACACGGAAAAAACCGTAGAAGAAATTGAGGAAGATGTAGAGCGAGATTATTTCATGGATGCTGAAGAAGCCAAGGAATATGGCATTATTGATGATATAATTACACGCAGCGAGCTGCAGGAGCAATAGTTTTCTTAATGAGGTGATTGAATGTTTAAATTCGGTGAGGAAAAAGGTCAATTAAAATGTTCTTTTTGTGGTAAAAGTCAGGAGCAGGTACAAAAATTAGTTGCCGGCCCTGGTGTTTACATCTGTGATGAATGCATTGATCTGTGCAATGAAATTATAGAAGAAGAACTGGATGAAGACATGGATTTAGACCTGCAGGACCTGCCCAACCCCACTGAGATCAAAGATATTTTAGATCAATATGTTATTGGTCAGGAAAGAGCCAAGAAAACATTATCTGTAGCGGTCTATAACCACTATAAAAGAGTTAATTCTGACATGAAGATAGATGATGTGGAACTGGAGAAAAGCAATATTATGATGATAGGGCCGACAGGTTGTGGAAAAACTCTGCTGGCTCAGACTCTGGCCAGAATTTTAGATGTACCTTTTGCTATCACTGATGCCACTTCTTTGACAGAAGCTGGATATGTGGGTGAAGATGTTGAAAATATTCTGCTGAAGTTAATACAGGCCGCGGATTATGATGTAGAAAAGGCTGAAAAAGGCATTATCTATGTGGATGAAATTGATAAAGTGGCCCGCAAATCGGAAAATCCATCTATCACCAGGGATGTTTCCGGAGAAGGTGTGCAGCAGGCTCTGTTGAAAATTTTAGAGGGAACCACTGCCAGTGTGCCGCCGCAGGGTGGCCGCAAACATCCGCATCAGGAATTCATTCAGATCGATACCTCCAACATTCTGTTCATTGCCGGAGGTTCCTTTGATGGCCTGGAAGATATGATAAACAATCGGATTAAAGAGAAGGCACTGGGCTTTGGAGCAGATATCGAATCACAGGAAGAAAAAGAAAACATCGGAGAAACCCTGAAACATGTACTTCCTCAGGATCTGCTTCATTACGGTTTAATCCCTGAATTTATAGGTCGTATGCCCGTGCTGGTAACCCTGGATGAACTGGTGGAACAAGATCTGGTAGAGATTTTAACCACTCCTCGCAATGCTCTGGTCAAACAGTATAAGAAGTTTTTTGCCATGGATAATGTCGAGCTGGAATTTACAGATGAAGCTCTCATGGCTATTTCGGAAAAAGCCCTGGAACGCAACAGCGGGGCCAGAGGTTTACGGTCTGTGGTGGAGAATTCTATTCTGGATGTTATGTATGAGTTACCAAACTATGAAAATATACAGAAATGCATAATCACCAAAGAAGTTGTAGAAAATGATGAAGAGCCCAGGTTAATTGCTCCCAGTGATAACAGAGAAGAAACTGCTTAAGCAATAAATACGGATGATAATATAGTATTAACTGCACCCAGGAGATAATTGTCCTTTGAAGGGGCAATTATCTCCTTAATTTATATGTTAAATATGTTAAGTTTTCCGGGTTATTCTGCTATATTTTGGTGATTTTGTTTCTGCCACTAGAATATTAAGAAAGTGTGTTGATTATTTATGTTTGACAGAGTTGATTTTATTAAAAGTGCTCATGAACCTGACCAGTTCCCCCGGCATATGTTTCCCGAAGTAGCATTTTCCGGTCGTTCCAATGTGGGCAAGTCTTCTCTGATTAATATGCTGCTGGGCAGAAAAAAAGCAGCGAGAATAAGCTCAACTCCCGGAAGAACCAGAAGTATTAATTTTTATCGAGTGGATGATCGTTTTTGTTTGGTCGATCTTCCGGGTTATGGTTACTCCAGAGTTTCAGAGGAGGAGCAGGAAAAGTGGGCTTATTTGATTGAAGATTATCTGCATTATAGAAGAAATTTACGGGGGATAATCCAAATCGTTGATTCCCGACACGAGCCCAGTAAAGATGATCATCTGATGATGGACTGGTTATTATCGGCTGATATGGAATATATAATTGCTGCCACTAAATGTGATAAATTAAATCGCAGTCAGTTAAAACCCCGGCGAAAAATGATCGCCGAAAAATTGAATGTGGAGCAGAATAAAGTTTTATTGACTTCAGCTAAAACCAGAAAGGGCAAAAAACGGCTCACAACTTTCGTCAAAGAGATAATAAAGAATTAAAATTTCGGTGGGGGGAGGAGAGACCTTTGCAGCAGAAAGAAAATTCGTCCCGGTCACAGGAAATCTCGGGTGAAAGTTACAATGCATTTGCCGAAATATACGATGAAGTAATGGATGCTGTTCCCTATGATTACTGGTTTGATTATATAAAATTTCTCTGGAAATATCACCGGGATCATCCCCCGCAAAAAATCCTGGAATTAGCCTGTGGAACTGGCAGCATGATGAAAAGGTTTGTCGAGCAGAACTATCTCATAGATGGGCTCGATAAATCTGCCTCCATGCTGGAACAGGCCAAAAACAAACTGGCTGGAGAAGGATTTTCCGGCCAGGTCTACTGTCAGGACATGAGAGAATTTTCTCTGGATAAAAAATATGACTTAATTTATTCGATATTTGATAGCATGAATTATATTTTAACTCTGGAAGATTTAGAGCTGGTCTTTAAACAGGTATATCAGCATTTAACCGATAAAGGCTTGTTTATTTTTGATTTTAACACCCGGGCACGTCTGCAGGAAATAGAACCGGGGCTGAAAAATTTCCATGGTAAAGATTTTGACTGTCAGTGGCGTGATATTGTCGATGAAAAAAATAATTTGTGGCAGGTTAAACTTACCATTAATCTTGCTGACCAGCCAGGATTTTTCCATGAGCAGCATAAAGAAACATCTTTTGCTCTAACGAAAATTGATCGAGCCCTGCAAAAGGCAGGGTTCAAATTCAACTGCTGTTATGATGGCAATTCTTTGCGTAAAGGCCGGGAAGCAAGTTCGCGGGTTTATTTTGTTGCCGGAAAAGAAAAATTTGCAGGCCACTCATTTTTAAATCGATTGCAATTTAAGCTGGGCTGGAAGCTCAACCAGTTAAAATATTTCTTCAATTTTAAATGAATATTCTAAATAAAGAGTGAGGAGGATTACTATTAATGAATAATAAGATATTGACCGCTATATCTTTAGTAATTATCCTGGTAATAATTGGGTTTGGCTTATTTACTCAGGATACAAATAATACTGAGGGCACGAATTTAGTCGAATATGAAGATACAGCCCTCATTCTCGATACCATAAACCGGATTCGAGTTTATGCGGAAAGCGAAGAAGCAGGACGGGAAGCTGTAGATGCTGTATTCATTCGGCTGGAAGAGATTGATGACAAACTTGATATTTACAAAGCAGAGAGCGAAGTTTCCCGGATAAATGAACAGGCCGGGGAGGGTATGGTAGAAGTCAGTCAGGGCACTTTTGAGCTGCTGGAAAAATCAGTCATGTATGCCAGGGAAACAGAGGGGGATTTTGATCCTACCATAGGAGCATTGACCCTGCTCTGGGGCTGGGGCAGTGATGAGGGGCCTTCAGTACCTGCCCAACAAACAATTGAAGAAACTTTAGAACTGGTTGATTATGAAAAAATCCAGTTTGACGCAGATAATCAGCGAATAGGTCTGGAAGAAGAGGGAATGAAACTTGATCTGGGAGCCATTGCCAAGGGCTATGCTTCAATAGAAGCATATGAAGTTTTAGCAGAACAGGAAATAGATAGTGCTTTTATTAATCTGGGAGGAAATATCACCCTGAAGGGTATGAAGCCAGATCAATCTCCCTGGCGTATTGGTATACAGCATCCCCGTTCAGCCAGGGGTGAGGTGATGGCTGCAGTCAATATTGATGAGAATAAACTTGAGACTGCCCGGGCAGTTGTAACTTCCGGAGACTATGAGCGTTATTTTGAAGAGGATGGAGAAGAATACCACCATATAATTGATCCCTTTACCGGTTATCCTACCACCCATGATATAATTAGCGCTTCGATTATAACCGATGATCCTATCAAAGCTGATGCTTATTCTACCGGTATTTTGGTTAAAGGTCTGGCCGGGAGGCAATTAATAGAAGAAACAGAAAATATGGAAGCACTATTTATCAGCGAAGATCAGGAAGTATACGCTACTTCTGGCATAGAAGATGAGCTGGAAATTTTTGATGATGATTTTACGGTGGTAGACTGGGAAGAGATCACGGAATAATCCCGGCAAATAGATGCAGGGCAGATGCAGAGCAGGTTTAAACCGAGAAAATCAAAAAAAATTAAATAGCACCAGCCCCTTTTTCGAGCAGATTATCTCTGCTCGTTTTTTATTATTACAAATTTAAAAGAGGAAATTGCTATTAAATGCAGAAATATACAAATAAGAAATAAAATTTGTAATAAAAATAATACTATGCCCCGGGAGGGTAAAAATTATATGCTAAATATTCACAAAACTAAAACGTTTCAGATGCCGACTAAAACCGTTACAGGGGTGGGGGCTGCGGAAGAATTAAATGACTTCTTGCAGGAATTGGATATCTCCAGACCCCTGATTGTTACTGATCAGGGAATTATTGAATCAGGATTGCTCGACAGAATAACTCAAATTTTAGAAAAGGCCAGGGTTGATTTTAAGGTTTATGGTGAAGTTCAGGCCAATCCTGATATAGCCACGGTGGATACAGGACGTGATGTTTTTCAGGAGAGTAATTGCGATGGAATTATAGCTCTGGGTGGTGGTAGTTCCATTGATACAGCCAAAGGTATAGGAGTATTGACCAGCCAGGGAGGATCAATTAAAGATTATGAATTTGGGGAGAAATCTTTGACTGAGAGAATTACTCCTCTGATAGCGATTCCCACAACAGCAGGTACAGGCAGTGAGGTTACCATGTGGGCTGTAATTACCGATCATGAGCGCCAGGTTAAATTCAATGTCGGCGGTCCTTTAATCGCTCCCCATATTGCTCTTATAGATCCTGAATTACATGTGTCCATGCCGGCTCATATTACTGCCGGGACGGGAATGGATGCCCTGGCTCATGCAATTGAGTGTTACACCTCACATTATGCTCAGCCCATGACTGATTCAGTGGCTTTGCTGGCAATTGAATACTGCGGCAAATATCTGCGCAGGGCTGTGGCTAATTCTCAAGATCTGGAAGCGCGTTTTTATATGGCCCAGGCTGCCATGCTGGCAGGTCTTTCTTATGGTAGTGAGAGTGCGGGAGCAGTGCATGCTATGACTCACAGTTTAGGAGGGCTAAAACCTGATATACCGCATGGAATTGCAGTGGGGGCTGTTCTGGCTCCTGTAATGGAATATAACTGGCTGGGCCGACCGGAAAAATTCAGAAGGATAGCGGAAGCTTTAGGGGAAAATGTCTGGGAATTAACAGATAGAGAAGCTGCCAAAATAGGAATTGAAGCTGTATATGAATTAACAGATGATATTGGGCTTCCTGGAATAAAGGAATTGGGTGTGACAAAAGAGGAAGTGCCAGAACTTGCTCAGGCAGCTGAAGATGACCCGCAGACGGTAGGGAACCCGCGAGATGTAAACAAAGAAGCATACGAAGAAATTTATTATAATGCTCTGGAGCGAGGTTAAAGCAGAGCTATTAGGTCTGATAGTTTAATTATCCCCTGTTGTTATGGCAACTTATATATGCTATTATAAAATCACAGATGGGGCTATAGCTCAGCTGGACAGAGCGGCAGATTCCTAATCTGCAGGTCGCAGGTTCAAATCCTGCTAGTCCCACCATTTATCTTTTCCTTTATATCATACAAGAAAGCCTCTCCTAAAATTCGGGGGAGGCTTTAATTTTTTAAAAAAATAGCCGATTTGTTGCCATTGTATAAGTGATACTTAAGTAAGGTTCTTGCAAAATAGCCCTTTAATCAAAAATTTTTGATGACTTGAACTTAAAATCGTAGAATTATACTTAATTCCGACTTGAAACAGCCATTCAATTCTTAACTGCAAGGTAATAGTCGAATTTCAGAGTTTATGATTTGAAATTAAACATACTACTCCTGAAAAAGCAAAAGATTTTTTTAAAGCTTAACTGCTGGATATCTATGGTGCTCTAGCCTGTTATTTTTCCGAAAGCCCATTTTAGCCGCAGCTATCCTGGTGGCAAGTATAGTTATAAATTTAACTCTACATGGGTTCGAGCTTTCTTCCTGCCCGTTACTTTGATGTTTGTAAAATTGAATGTTTTTTTGAGGTAGGAAATAACTCTTTCTATTGAGAATATTTAATAGTAAGCTCCACCTCTTTCTTGGTTGTTTTTTTTGATTTTGCCTACTATTTATTTTAAGATTTTTGGGAGAAGCCCTTTTTCTTTGCTTAAGTTTACCAGGCTGTCAGGGGTTGAAAATTATGCAAGAGCCTTATGTTATTACAAATCTTTTTAAGAAGTCATGCCAGATGCTGCCAGAAACTATTTGGTAAGTTTATGCGAGCTCTAAGTTATTTTTCCGGGCAAATTTAATTAGCTTAAAGCAGAATAAGATATTGAAGCAGACGGTAATATGCCTAAATTTTTTTGCAATATATCTTTAAGTCACAATATTCAACACTATCTCATAAAACCAGCCTGAAATATAATTTAAATTAAAGTTTAAATACATAAAATGATCGCCTCTATAATCAAGGTATTGACGGCTTTAGCCGGAAAGAAGCCCGGAGCAAAAGCAAAGAATAATTCTTTATAATCAAAAATAAATAAAGAGACCAGGGGTATGAAAATTAGGGCTCTAAAACTTTTCATACAGGGAACAAATGATGAATACTAATAGGTTTAAGTGTCTATGTTTAGTAATGGTATTTGCAGTTTTTTTGACGGGTTAGTCGGATTGACCGAAGCGGATTCTGATACTAATACTCTGGAATTTGGAGAGGAGGACAAAACGTGAGCGAAGGTGAATTAGTTGCAAAAAGCACCAAACCTGTTACCAGAAAATCACTGGCAGCTGATCTTAGGCAAGGGGGGTTAAAACCCGGTTCAGTGGTGATAGTTCATACTTCGTTATCTTCTCTAGGCTGGGTCTGTGGTGGGCCAGTGGCTCTAATCGATGCCCTGCAGGACGTAATAACGGATAAGGGTACTCTGATTATGCCAACCCACAGCACTGATTATTCTGAACCATCTCACTGGCAAAATCCTTCTGTCCCAGAGGAATGGTACCAAATTATTCGTCAGGAAATGCCTGCTTTTCGTCCGGAGATTTCTCCCACCCGGGGTATGGGAATGACAGCGGAAACTTTCCGCAAAGCTCCTGAAGTGAAAAGGAGCGATCATCCTCACTATTCATTTGCGGCCTGGGGTGATAAAGCCGAAGAGATTGTGGAAGATCATGAGCTTGCTGCCGGCATGGGAGAAAATTCTCCGCTGGCACGGATATATGAACTGGGAGGTAAGATTCTTTTAATTGGGATCGGAAATGAATACAATACTTCTCTGCATCTGGCTGAACACAGGGCGGAAATTGAGAAGGATACAGTTAATCAGGGAGCTCCTGTTATTTGTGGTGGAGAAAAAATATGGAAAGAATTTGAGGAGCTGGACTATTGTGATGAGGATTTTATCAGAATTGGTCGGGATTTTGCCAGAAAAAACCCTCAAAGCTTTGAGAAGTTCAGTATGGGAGAGGGAAAAGCCCGCCTTTATCCCCAGGCGAAAATGGTGAACTATGCGGTAGACTGGCTGGAAAAAAATAGAGAATAGTTTGCAGAATAATCTGGAAAGAGCCAATGAAATTTGGTTTGTCAGGAACAGTGCATTTGATAATTCAATAAAGCTTCGTCTTTGTAGTCCAAATAAAACAATGCTCATAAATTAAAGCCAAAGAAGCAATGCAGCTTAATATTAATTATTAGTAAGTTAATCAATTTATTGACTTTTTATAAAAAGTATGTTACTTTTAATTAACCAATTAAACTTCTGAAGTGTCCAGGTGTTTTTTTATGCATCAGGCAAAATACGTTAAAAAGATTTATATCAAATAAATCTTTGATCTAAATAGAGATTTTAAATTAATTAGCTTTTAAGCTGATTATTGGAGGTAAATATGGAAACTGATCATATCAAAGCTCAAAAAATTCTAATGAATTCATTGCCTCACTCTGCTGTTCTTTTAAATGAGAAGGGAATTATCGAAATGACAAATGACAACTGGATTGATTTTGCTGTTGAAAATTCTCTGGATCCAGCTGATTGTGGTCCTGGTATCGACTATCTTAAAGTTGCTGAAGAAGCAGAAGGAGAAAATAAGAAAATTGCTAAAAAAGCAGCAGAAGGTATAAAAGCTGTAATTAATGGAATACAAGAAAAGTTTTCACTGAAATATCCCTGTCATTCTCCTGAAGAAAGAAGATGGTTTAAAATGATTGCCAAACCATCCAGTGAAGGAGCATTAATATTACACGAAAATATAACTGAAAGAAAAATATATTCAAAAGAATTAGAAGAAAAAACTTCTCAACTGGAAAAATTCTTTAATATAACCCCGGGGCTTCTGTCAATTGCAGATTCAGAGGGGAATTTTCTTAAATTAAATAAAGCCTGGGAGGATGTTTTAGGATATACTATAGATGAACTGGAAAATAAAAATTTTACTGAAATATTACTTGAAGCAGACTCAGAGGATAGTATGAAAGCTATGGAGGAATTAGTTCAAAACAATCGACTTTCAGCCTTCATAAACAGGGTTAGATGTAAAGATGAAAAAATAAAATATCTGGAGTGGAATTCAGCTCTTGAAGATGACCGTATATATGCTGCCGCTAGAGATGTAACTGATTTCAAACACGCTGAAAAACAATTAAATGAGAGAATCAAGGAACTTAATTCCCTCTATGAAACTGCTAAGCTTCTTTCTGAGTTTAGAAGACCGTTGCATGATAATTTGCAAAAAGCAGCAAATATTATTAAAAAAGGCTGGCAGTTTCCGGACAAAACTTCAGTTAAAATTGTCTATGGTGATATTATAGTAAATAGTGATAAATTTGAAAAGTCCAAATATGATATGTCGAGAACCTTCTCTATATCCGGTGAGGAAACAGGAAAATTAATTGTTTACTGTTCTAAAAGTAATATGAAAGAAAGGTCTCCTTTCCTTAATGGTGAAGTTAAATTGATGGATTCTCTGGTTGAATTACTGAAAAATTTAATCAAACTCAATGAAAATCAAGAAAGGCTCAAATATCTTGCTAACCATGATCCCCTTACTGATTTATATAATCATAATTTTTTCAATGAAGAATTGAACAGATTAAACTATAGTGAGCAGCTTCCCATTAGCATCTGTTTATTTGATATAAATGGTCTTCAATTATTTAATGAAAGTATCGGTTACAGTGGGGGAGACAAAATTTTAGTAGAGACTGCTAATATATTAAGTGAAACAGTTAGAAGAAAGGATATTGTGGCGAGGTGGGGAGAGGACGAATTTGCCATTCTCATGCCCCAGACAAATTATGAAGAGGCGAAAATAGTAAAAGAAAGAGCAGAAAAATTGTGCGAAAATATTTCAGTGCAAAACATGAAAATTTCAATTAGCAGTGGTCTGGCAACAAAATATAAGCCTGAAGAAGGCTTACATGAGGTGCTAAATAAAGCTTCAGAGAGACTTAATAAGAAAAAACTTACAAAAAGCAAAAGCAGCAAAAACAAATTGGTTCAAAGCTTGCTTAATACTTTGCGAGAAAAAAGTGAAGAGACAGAAGTTCATGCAGACAGAATGGAAATACATGCTCAAAAACTCGGACAAAAAATTGGGTTGAGTGATAATGAATTGAGCAGTTTATCTCTTTTAGCTAAACTGCATGACATAGGCAAGATTATGATTCCGGAAAATATATTGAAAAAGCCCGGAACGTTAAATAATGAAGAATGGGAAAAAATAAAGAATCACCCAAGAGTTGGATATAATATTGTCTCAACTACAGAAGATTTTTCTCATATAGCTGAAGATATACTACACCATCATGAGCACTGGAATGGCAAAGGTTATCCTGATGGTTTAAAGGGAGAAGATATACCACTTCTTTCTCGCATCATATCAATTGTTGATGCTTATGATGTTATTACGAATAAAAGGTCATATAAAGAGGCAAAATCGGAAAAAGAAGCTGTAGCAGAATTAAAAAGATGTGCAGGAGAACAATTTGATCCGGAATTGGTTGAAAAATTTGTAGAAATAATTGAGGAAGAGTAATATCTTAAAATGCATTAATAAGTTGAGAGAAATTGAAATAAATTCCCCCTTCTATGTTGATGAAGGGGGCTTTACTTCCTATTTTTTATTTATTTTTGTTAATTACTATATTTATACTAAATTATATGTTACCAATCAATCAATCAATCAATCAACCTTCTCCTGTATCTTTTTATCGGCTTCTTTTACAGCCTCAACAAAATTATCCCATTCTTCGGGCAAGAAAGCGCAGCTGGCTGACACATCCTCTGAAGCCAAAAACAATCCAACCTCATCTGCTTCTGCCTGTACGCCTACAGTCAACTTTTCCCCCAGTTTTTTCTCATCTAAAATTACTTCCACTTATAACCCCTCCTGTTTTATTTCATTATTTTCTTCATCAATTTTCTGCCTACAACCTTATTTTTCGCTCTCTTTGCCATCTTCTCAGGATCTCCACTGGCAGCTGTCTCAGCATCATTGGCTGTGCGGGCCAACTTATAAAGGAAACTCACCATTTTAGACATACCCCACCCCTCCTCTTCAGTTTTGACTTTTATTTTTGAATGTAAATTCCTTATATGGTAATTTATTTATCCTTTTAAATATATTATAGTAAAAATAACCTGTATAAACAACATTAAAAAATATAAAATAGGCAAAAATTTTTTTCAGCAAGAATTAAACACTTTCCTTTCGCAACCAGGTAGGTTTTGTCTTGCAGGTTTTCCAATGCATATATAGAAATATATAACGAGTCATTAATTAATATCTATAATTTTATATGTTTAAATGAGATTTTAAATCACCCTGTTTTTATTGTTTGAAAACTAAGAAAAGAGGTGATTAGTTATGGTAGATAAAAACGACAACCAGGAATTAATTGAAAAATTTGAAGAATATATTTTAAATGAACACAATAATATATTGGATGAGTATGTGGAATTTCTTGAGTTGAGTAGAGAAGAAATATTTATGAACTTTTTTCATATAGTAAAAGATAATCCTGAGAATAAAGAAGAATTTAGAATTATGATGGAAGAAATCATAGGTGGCAGGCCGTCATCTATAATCGGAGATAATTTCTATAATGATTTTATAGAATCAGATATTTCTGATACTGAAAATTTTAGGAATGAGTTGATTTATTTGTTGGCCGCCGAAGAACTAATTTACGGAAATTAGTAATGAATAATTTGGATATGTTATGACTGTGTCTGGAAAAAAGAAATATATTAATATCATGGGGAGTAATTTTAAAGTTGTTGAATGCTCCCTAATATAAAAAATTAAAACAAGTAATTTTATACAAACGACAAATATTATAGGCTTTAATCAAAATTTCTATTGCATATAAAATAAATTCATGATACACTTGTTATGGTTCAAAATTTATTAGAATACATAATTACAGGTGATGGAGCTCACCTTAAGTGTCGCCGGGCTTAAATTTTTCAGCCGGGTGGCTGATGGCTCCTGTTTCCGGGAAGTTTTTGGGATGATTATTTTTCTCGGGGCAGGAGCCTTTTGCTATTCATAACCCAAAAATATATAAAACGAGATAAAGGAGAGATAATAATGATCGCAGGAATTTTGATAATATTAATTGCCGGTTTTGCCGGAGGTGAGCTGGCCAGAAGACTAAAACTTCCGCCCCTGGTGGGAATGCTGGCTGCTGGTATATTTTTGGGGCCTCATCTATATGATCTGTTGCCGGCTGATATCATGGAATATGCTGGCGAAATTAGAATGCTGGCTCTGCTGGTTATTCTTTTCAAAGCCGGACTGGGATTGGACAGAGAGAAAATATTCTCACGTGGCGATGTGGCGATCAGGCTGGGGATTCTTCCTCCCCTCATTGAAGCGGCTGTGGTTGCAGTTGCCGCCAGATACCTGTTGGGCTGGGGCTGGATTGTAAGCTGGGTGCTGGGCTGGATAGTCTGTGCCGCCTCACCGGCGGTGGTTGTGCCCATGATGCTTAAACTTAAATCCCTGGGTCTGGGAGTTAATAAAGGGATTCCCGATTTAATTTTGGCCGGAGGTACATTGAGCGATGTTTTTGCTGTGACCATGTTCGGGTTATTTATATCTCTGGCCACAGGTGAAATGGGGGGCAGTCCACTTTATCAGCTGTTTAATATACCGCTGCACATTGGCCTGGGTCTTTTCTTTGGGCTGGGGGCTGGAATCCTGCTGACAGCGGTCAGAAACAGGACCGATCTGGTCCCGGATGGTGTTATGCCCGAATTGATCCTGGCGCTGAGTCTGGCTCTGCTTTTGCTGCTGGGAGAAAATTTCCTGCCTTATTCTGAATTCCTGGCCATCATGACCATGGGTTTTATCATTTTAGAGCGTGATACAGTTCTGGCCAGGCGTTTGAGAAGAGAAGTGGATAAGATATGGCAGGTCGCTGAAATCTTCCTCTTTGTTCTGATAGGAGCTGCTGTTAACCTGCAAATTATGGCTTCTGCCGGTATCATGGGAGCGATTATTATTGCTCTGGGGCTTTTAGTAGGTCGCTCGCTGGCTATGTATCTGGCTACTACCGGTTCCGATTTTTCCCGCCGGGAGAGAGGTTTTATGGTTGTAGGCCAGTCGGCCAAAGCTACAGTGCAGGCAGCTATTGGTGGGATACCTCTGGCCGCCGGACTGGCTCAGGGTGAATATATACTGGCTATCTCTGTGCTGGCGATACTTATTACCGCCCCCCTGGGAGCCTGGGGAATAGATTTCTTTGCCAGTCGCTGGCTAAAAAAAGGCAGCGTTGATCCCACCAGGATTAATGTCCGGGAGAATTATGAACTGCTGGTTGCTCTGGATGGCAGTACATCTGCCCGCAAAGCTTTAAGAGAAGCTGCCAGAATAGCCCGCCAGCTCGATGCCAGACTGCTGGTGGTCAGTGTGAGAGATGGAAATACTCATCTCACAGAGGAGGAAATAAAAACAGAGCTTGCAGCTCTCCGGGATATCGAACACAGGCTATTAACACCCCGCAATCAAGATGCATCTTCTCAGCTTATCGATCTGGTCTGTGAGCACGAGCCCGATTACATTTTCATGGGCAGCGGCAGCCAGCGTGGCAGGAATAAATACAGAAAACCGGGCAGCGTGGCCTCTGATTTGCTGAAAAAATGCCCTGTGCCTGTAACCATAGTTGATGCTGAAAAATAAGCAATTTACCACCCGGGCCTGTCCGAGTGTAGAGATATTCAATCCAGCTCCTGACATACTGAATCGAGAGCAGAGAGAACTTTATCTACATGTTCTCTTTCTATTATCAGGGGAGGTGTAAATCTGACCACACTGTCCCCGGCAATCAATATCAGGATATTTCTTTCCATCATTTTCTGAAGAATTTTTTTGGGTGATTTTTCTACCTCTATGCCCACAAGCAATCCCAGCCCCCGGGCCTGATTAATCCAGTCATAGCGTTCAGCAAGCTCTGTGAGGCGTTCCAGAAAATAATCACCCAAACTGCGGACTTTTTCCATGAGTTCGTCATCAATAATTGTGCTTACTGTGGAGTAGGCTGCCCTGCAGACAAGCGGGTTGCCTCCAAAAGTTGTTGCATGATCCCCGGGTTCAAAAGCCTGAGCCACCTCTCCCCGGGCCAGAAGGCAGCTTATAGGCACGCCATTACCCAGAGCTTTAGCTGAAGTGAATATATCTGGCTTCACCCCATAAACCTCATGTGCGAAAAGACTGCCGGTCCTACCGATGCCGGTCTGGACCTCGTCGAGTATGAACAGCAGATCCTCTTCATCACAGAGATTACGCACCCCCTGCAGATAATCTCTGGCAGCCGGTTTAACTCCTCCCTCTCCCTGGATAGGCTCGAGCATAATGGCCGCTGTTTCTGAAGTCACGGCATTTTTGAGGGCTGCAAGGTCATTAAATTTAACCTCCCGAAAGCCTTCAGGAAGCGGCTGAAAAGGTTTCTGGTATTTAGGCTGGGCTGTGGCTGCCAGAGCAGCCAGGGTGCGGCCGTGAAATGAATTTCTGGCGACCAGCACTTCGCTTCTGGCAATATCACGGTTGTAAAAATATCTTCTGGCCAATTTAAGAGCACCTTCGTTGGCCTCAGCCCCACTGTTGGCGAAAAAGACCCTGTCAGCACAGCTGTTTTCGACCAGCAGTTTGGCCAGTTTTGCCTGTATTTCAAAATAATAGAGATTTGAAGAATGAAGCAGGGTTTCCGCCTGTTCCTGCAGTGCTTTAGTTACTTTCGGATGATTGTGGCCCAGAGCGTTCACCGCAATGCCTCCGGCAAAATCAAGATACTCCTGCCCTTCTTTATCGTACAGATAAACTCCTTCCCCTTCTTTGATGACTGGCGGCAGCCTGTTGTAAACATCCATGTGATATTTTTCTTCCAGTTTTTTTACCTCTTCTTTCTGCAAATTTATCACTCCCGTTATTAGCTGATTGTTGGTTCTAATCTCTTCCGGCCTTCATCATTGTGCCGTTTCTTTCCCCGGTTAAAAGCTCCTGCAGCAGTATATGTTTTCTGGTACCGTTGAGTATATAGGAAAAATTCACTCCCGATTTCAGGGCCTGCATACATGATTTGACTTTAGGAATCATGCCTTCACTGATACTGCCCCTGTTTATCATATTTTTTGCCTGTTCCCGGCTTAAAAATTTAATCAATGAATTTTTTACTCCAGGTTCTGTCATCACCCCCTCGACATCGGTGAGCACTATAAATTTATCGGCTTTGAGAGCAGCGGCAATTTCACTGGCCGCCATATCTGAGTTAATATTGTAGCTACTGCCATTTTCTCCTACTCCCACGGGAGCTATAAATGGCAGATATCCCGAAGAGAGCAGGGAATTGACTATTCCCGGATTGATCTTTTTAACCCTGCCCACATAACCCAGGTCCGTTCCATCATCACACCTGTATTTTTCAGCTTCTATCAGATTGCCATCACCACCGTATAGGCCAGCTGCCCTGCAGTCCGTTATTGTGCTGGCATGCTCAACAATCATACTGTTAACCTGACCGACTAAAACCTTTTTAACCATTTCCATCACTTTTTTGGGAGTTTTTCTCATGCCTCTGTGAAATTCAGCTTTAATATCCAGCTTCTCAAGTTCACTGGTGATAAACGGGCCGCCTCCGTGAACTACTACAGGCTTTATACCCAGGTATTTAAGCAGGGAAATATCCGTCAGGATAGAAGTAAGCACCTCTTTGTCGATCATCGTACTCCCGCCTATTTTTATCAGCAGTACACTATCTTTTTGTTTTTTAATATAGGGCAGAGCTTCCGCCCAGATTTCGGCGCTGGTTGCAGCTGTTTGCAATTTAGACACCTCTATTTATTTACCGCTTAGCTGTAATATTTTGCGTTGATTTCAATATATTCCTGGGAAAAATCACAGGTCCAGATTTTACTCGAAGCCCCTCCCTTACCCATTGTCACCTCTATATTGATTGTGTTTGAGGTGAGGATATTCTGACTGAACTGATGAACTTTTTCTTCTGGCCCAAAAACTTTCTCACCGTTAATAGCTATCTGTAGATCACAGCAGTCAAATTTATTAACAGCGGACCCGGCCGCGGCAGCTATTCTTCCCCAGCTGGGAGCTTCCCCATAAATAGCTGTCTTAACCAGGGGAGAGTTGGCTATCTGCCTGGCAATTTTTTCAGCTGTTTTGTTATCAGAGGCACCACTGACATTGATTTCAATTAATTTAGTTGCCCCTTCACCATCTTTTACTATCATTTTTGCCAGTTTTTCGGCCACATATTTTAGTGCAGACTTAAACTTCTGGAAGGCAGTTGAGCCGGCAGTTATTTCAGGGGCCTCTGACATGCCATTTGCCATGATAGCCACCATATCATTCGTGCTTTGATCTCCATCAACTGTAATTTTGTTAAAAGAATCATCTACAGCTGCTCTGAGAGCTCTTTCCAGTAGTTCGCTTTTAATGGAGGCATCTGTGCTGATAAAGGAAAGCATAGTGGC
>CAZVMQ010000018.1:0-30486 GCA_964628755.1 uncultured Halanaerobiaceae bacterium | reverse complement strand
ATATAAGACTTAGATAAAGCATAACCCAGATATATCCTAAACCAGCTAAAGTATAAAATGTATAGCCAAGGCGCTGATATAAACTCTGCTCACTTTTCCACCAGCTCCGCAGGGTAGATATGAAGACCAGCACAATCAGTCCGGTAATAAAATAGGGCAGCGCAAAGATTATTTCTTCAAAAATACCATAATCACTAAAAATAATATCAGGTACACCATAGGCCGGGTCAATACTGCTAAATATTATTGCAACTCCTGCAGCATATATAATAATACTTAAGCTAACCAGTACAATAAATATTCCAGTAACTCCTCTCCGGTTAGGCGAACTTAATTGCTGTCTGAATATTTTCTGGACAAGAAATCTTTTAATGCCGGTTAGAATAACCCAGATAGACAGCAGCAGGATTAAAATTGTTAATCCACCGAGGAGCAGGCTGGATTCATACCAGTCAACTTTCTGAAAGACCCCCGGGCCTCCAGTTGCCAGCAAAATTCCCTGTTCCTCGCTTTCCACGAAAGCAACTTTATTGATTATCTGTCCTCCATGGTGATTCCGGTTCTGATAAAGGCCTGCTTCAATTTCTTCTAACTGTAAACTGTCACCATATAGATTGAGTTTTAAAAAACCTTCTTCAGTTGCCTGCACTCCTGCCCTCTGAAAAACCCCCAGCAGCTTTTCTTCATTTGAAAAATTGCTGCGAGTCGGATGGTACTCCCCGGCAAAAGCTTTATTTCTTTCCCCTGCTCCGGCAGTATTATCTCCCGCTAAACTGATCGGTTCTTGAGGAAAATAGCGGTTCATAAAGCTTCTAAATAGAGTGAACATCTGCATCGGTAAACCACCGCTATAGGAAACAAAAAACCCCAGATCCTGTTCTGGTAGGAGATATAGACCGCTGTAAAAAAGTTGGGTTGCTCCTGTGTGGGCTATGATATTTTCGCCATTGATAATTTCTCTGGCAAAGCCCAGCGCCATACCTGCAATCTCAGGATGATGAGTAAAGTGATAATTGTGCATTTCTAAGGCTGTCTCTTCCTGCAAAATCTGTTCATCTGCAAAACTGCCAAGCTGGAGATGGGCCAGCATAAAATTGGCCATATCTACTGCTGTAGTGCTCATGGCACCGGCAGCATTATTTGAGATATATTCAAAACCCCCCTGATGATACTGCCCTTCAGCATATTTATAGGCACCGGCCAGGTTGCCGGCAATATTTTCAGGCAGGGGCTGGCGAAAAGTGCTGTTATTCATTGCCAGGGGCTGAAAGATATTCTCCTCAACATATTCTGCAAAATCCATTTCTGAGATTAATTCAACAAGATAACCGGCCAGTCCGGTAGCATAATTAGAATAGGCCATGATTTCACCTGCTGGGAAAACTCTGGCTGGCAGATAGGTCTTTAAATACTGCTCCAGTGTAAGCATTTTATCTTCGGAGAGAAGAAAGAGCCCCTCTCCCACATCTTCAAATCCCGGCGTATGAGTCATTAAATTTCTAGTAGTAATTGGCTGATCGCCAGGTATAGTAAAATTTAGGTATCTATTAATATCTTCATCTAAATCCAGCTCACCCTGCTCTACCAGCTGCATCACAGCTGTCCAGGTGATAAGTTTAGAGACTGAGCCCGGTCGGAATAAAGTGGTTTCCGGATTAACAGGAGTCCCTTCTTCGAAATTAGCATAACCATATCCCTTTGAGAATAGAATGTCACCATTATGGACTACCGATATAACTGCCCCAGGAATTCTATTTTGATTGATCTGGGCACTGATAATACCATCGAGAAAAGCTTCAACTTCCGCTGCATCCAGCTCAATTGCCCCCACCTGGGCAGAAAAAAATATTGTGCAAATAAGAAGGACTGATGCTGCAAATAATAGAATATTTTTCGACTTACTTTTTAAGTTCATGCTGCTGGCTCCTTTCAAGTGAACTGCTGAGTGCTTTACCAGATATCATTAAAGAATAAATCCTGCCAAAATAGAAACACCTACTGCAACTACATTGCTCATGCTGTGCATTATCATAGGATAAATCATGCTTTTTGAACGTTCATAGCAGATTCCGTAGGCCAGTCCTAAGGCTGCTGCATATACCAGTTGGAAGGGGTCATAGCTCAGAGAAAATGGGAAAAACTCAAACCGCACATGGGCCAGAGCAAATATAACAGCAGCAATGATATTGGCGCTGCTTAATTTACCCTTTAAAAAACTCCCCTTTATATACAGGAAAAGCATTGTAATTGCAAAAGCCCGGAAAATTAACTCTTCAGATGGCCCAGATAGAAAGAGCTGAAATCCCAGCTGGCCTAAGATATTTCGTGATGTTAGGGGATAGGGGAAAGTATTGAAAGTCCCGGCAAAATAAACAATTATTAAAGAAACTAAGATATAGGCAGCAAATATTTTTGCAAAGAGCCGGACAAAATACAGGCCAACCTTTTTGTTTCCCAGAGAAAATCCAAAGTTATAATTTTTAGTTCTGGCTAAAATAAACATAACAGGCAGCAGCAATAAGGCCTGGACTATATGATGTATAGATATCCAGGCAAAAGCACCATCAGGATCAATATTTGCATAATTAAATTGATCGGCAAACAAGCCTGCAATTCTGGGAACCCCCAAAAGAATAAGGGAAATAAATAAAATCCAGACCAGCTTTAGAAAAATGTTTTTCATTGCAATCAGGCCTTTTCAAAAAGGTATTTTTGCTCATAACGCCAGATTATCATCCAAGTTTATCCAATAAATCAATCGGAATTTGTTTTTGCGATATCCGCAGTGTTAATTTACCTGAATTGTCTTTCAAAGGTTTACATTTTAAAGTCCTGTTTTTCCTGTTTGCAAATTCTCATTATTGTATCTTTGCCTGTGATCAGAGCTGTAGGCAGACCGCCAGGAGGCTGCAGCCACTGACCACTTAGCCAGATATTATCAAGGCCATTAATTTTTCCGCTGTGAGACAGCTCTTTACCCTGAAGGGTTGGCCAGAAAGCCATAAAAGCTCCTCGATAAGCATTACAATATCTCTGATAGGTCTGGGGGGTAGCTACATCCAGCAGTTCCAGTTTGCCCTGCATCTCAGGAAAGCGCCTTTCCATTGCAGAAATTACGGCCTGTCCAATTCTATTTTTTTCCCGGTTATAGGCCGGCTTATCCTTTACTAAATCCTCCCATTTAGCAAGTTCCGGTTCGTACTGGTTGATGGCAAAGGTTATCACTGTGCAGCCTTCAGGGGCAAAATCTGGTTCATAGTTATAATGAGTCATCTGTAAAAAATCTAGCGGCCTGTTATTTTCTTTAATATCCAGATTTTCTACAGCAAACTTTAACGTTCGGGGAATGCTCTCAATTTTGTCCTGATAAGCTATTCCAAGATAGATATTTGAGGCCAGGGGATAATCTGCTGGATTATTATATCTTGTCTCAAATTCAGGGTCAGGATACTTCCCATCCAGGAGTCCTTCATATAAAACCTTGGCATCGCAGGCAGTAATAAAATAATCGCCAGCAAAAATCTCGCCATTATCAGCTGTCACCTGGCTCACCTTTCCCTCATCAATCTCTAATTGTTTTACTTCGCAGGAGGTTTTAAGGGAACCACCAAGCTCAAGATAGCGGTTTTGCATACGAAGAGCTAAATTTTTGGATCCGCCCCTGGGAATTGAAGATTGACCTCCGGTAAATGTTCCCAGGGCGAATATAATTGGCAGCGCACTATGATTGCTATCAGGTACAAATGAAGCTACAGCATGCCTTAAAGCCGGGTGATTAAATCTGGCAGCTAATTCACCTATAGTAATTTTGTTATATTTGTTTATCACCGGACCAACATGCCGCATGGAAAAATAAAATTTAACTTTTTCCAGGATATTCATCAGATCAAGCGGCTTACCTGAAGGCACCTCAAAGGACTGCAGTTTTTTTATATCCTGACAAAATTCTGCAATGACATTTTCATCAGCAGGAGATATTTCAATCCAGCTATTCTTTAAGCGCTCAAGATCACGGTAGAAGTGAACAGTAGTATCTTGATATTCAACTGCCATAAAGCTTTCCGGATGATATATTTCTACTCCATCCAGGGCCCCAACTTTATCCCAGAGTTTACGCAAGGAAGTCCCCTCTTTAGTTCCTACAAGCCAGTGAATACAGCCATCAATGTGATATCCCTTGCGGTCCCAGCCGGTACACTCGCCACCAACAGTATGGTGCTTTTCCAAAATCTGGCTTTGAAAGCCATTTAACTGGGCAAATATTCCTGCTGTAAGCCCGGCAATCCCTCCTCCGATAATGATAATTTTTTTCTTGGGCATAATAATTCTCCTTTTTAACAATAATTATTTATTCTATCATTTTAAACATGTGGTAAACAGTCAGGTCAGCATTCTCTTTCTGGTCGATTAACTGATAACCGAGATGCTGATATATATCCCGAGAGTTTTCTCCAGCCTGGTAAAGTTTCTCAGCTGAGTATTCATTCAGGCGCCTCCAGGTTCTGAGGTTTTCCGGCCGGGAAAGATCATACATTAGATTGGTGATCTTTTCCTCTTTAAATGCCTGACTTACCAGTTCTGCTGACTGGTGAAGTTTCTCCTCAATCTCTGATTTTTTAAAAGTACCGTCATTCAAATCTATGATCTTGATCTTTCCAGCAGATATTTTTAAAGGCCTATCAGTAGTTTTTTTAACTGCTTCAGGTTTAGATTCATATTCCGATGAAATTATCATCTTCAATTATCCTCTCACTAATTATTTGTACTATAAACGGTAAAAGTTGGTAAAAAGAGGCGGTAAGCAGGATTAGCTGAATTTATAACGAAATCTTTCCCCCAGAAAATAAATTAAGGTTATTAGAAGATAAATCACTGTATAATTTAAAAATATATCTCTGTAGGCAGCCGGGTGGAGGCTGATAAAAAAGCCGCTTTGCCAGACCAGATTAATATTATCTCTCTTTATTATACCAAAATTTAGAATTATATTGGTCACATCCCACTCAATTTTCACTTATATATCACTTTGATTTTTAAGCATGGTTATTTAATCTGAATCATAAACTGCCAATCATTCTTTCTCTTACAAAAATAAAATCCCCCACTGTTACATGAGGGAATAAAGTGTTCAGTTAGATTGAAATTTTTTCTGAGTCTTCATTTCAAGTAAATAAAATTATAACACTCATAATCATTATACCTAAAAAAGGGTCCCATGTAATAGCAATATATAAACCAACCAATACACCTATTAATGTTAGTAATCCAGAGGCTCTATTTTTCTTTTCTTTGATATCTTCATCATAATCATCAGACATTACACCACCTCCAAAAATGAAAGCCTGGTACTGATTAATTAGCCTAAAAATCAAGAATCTGAATTAATACATTTGCATATATTGCCATTTTATAAATTCAATACGACTTTGAAATTTACCTGCATTATAAAAATTTTATAAACGATGATTATAATATTATTAACACTAATTGCGCTAACTCTAACAAATAAAAAATTTTGCTGTATATTCATATTTCTTCACAATATAATTGCAATATAAGGGGGCCATTTTCGGAAAAATACTTTATTTGCGGGCGGTCTCCGGCGCTGCATAGAATACTTCAACTGAGGAAGTATATTGATCGATATCAAGCCTGGTTTCTCTCTGGAACACCTTAAGATCGGGAGCACCGTCAGGAACCAGCATCTTACCACCGCTCGTCCTCTCCTCTTCGGAGAGAAACACTCTCTGATCGTAAGGCGTGTCAAAATGGAAGAGGTACGGGCCCACAAACAAGATGTAACGATTTTTCCGATGCCAGCTCACTGGCCCCTCAGCTGACAGGACCTCAACGGAGGCCGCCCCTTGGGACAGGGCCTCCCCGAGCTCTACCGCATTGAGCGGAATATTGTCGGCCCGGAAGACATAACCGAGCTGGGGATCAGCCACAACCCACTTCTCGAGATCATCCAGCCAGATTTCAGTCACCACGTGCCCTGCAGCCGAACGCGCTGTAGCTGCTCGCTCGGTCTTGAGCCCCACCACCCGGGCCGGCATACCCAGGGCCTGAGCCGCACCAACCATGACCATGCTGTACTCCACACAGCGAAAACTGGCTCCGTCGGCCGCCTCACTTAAAATAACCAGGGGATTTGAGGAAGAAGGTTTATTGGAGCCGGAATGGCTCCACCTGCTGTTTACCCATTCCGCCAGGGCCGCCACCCGCTCAAATTCATCCTCAATACCTCCGAACAAATCGTCCAGCCTGTATTCGGTGCGCAGCTGAGCCGGCCCCGGATCATCCGGGCTGTGGTACATAAGCGATCCCGCCACCCCGCCCGCCTCGGCCCACTGCACCCCCGGCACAACCAGAGAGGGACCGGCGAGCAGGATGAAGGCCAGCGAAAGTGCCACGACGCCTCCAATCACTTTCCAGCTGTGAAAATAGCCAGTCACCAGCAGCAGAAGACCTATCGCAATATAGGTATAAATGCTGCCCAAATAGCTAATTCCGAACAGGAAAAGCAGGGCACATCCTATTACTGCTACCACCGGCAGCCCGAATCTTACTGCCGGATGCTTCTCCAGCCGCCCAAACACATTTCTCATTAACTTTCACCTCTCATATAAAAGCTCCCGGAGTATGATTTTTATAAGCCAAACAACCATATTTGCCTAAATTAATATTTAAATAGTACCATATTGTACAAACAATTGCAAATATTTTTTGCTAAAGGGTTTGAGTTAACCAGTTTCTCCCCCTTTTGAGTTTTATTATCCTGATAATTACTGATATAATTAAAATTAAGCAAAATAATAAAGTTTTTCAGGGAGGACTTACTGTGGATAATTTTAATGAAGATCTGGCGAGCTGTACAGAATCCATTTTTAACTCCGAAAGTAAAAATTCCGGGAAAGATGAGATTGAGATTTCTTCAGGCATTAATAGGAGAGAATTTATAATCAAAGGAGGAGCTATAATGGCCGGATTTAGCATTATGCCCTATCTTTTTAGCGGAAGTCTTAGCGCAGAATCAGGTGAGAAAGCCAAGGTTGGGGTTATCAGGACTGATGATCGTCGCGAAGCTGTTCAGAGAGGTTTTGAGCTCATGTCTACCCCCAAAGTTGAAGGGAATAGCGTGCTCATCAAACCCAATTTTAACACTGCCGATCCAGCCCCCGGTTCAACTCATAATGATACTCTCACAGCCATAATCGATTGGCTGCAGAAAGAGGGAGCCGGTGAGATAATAATCGGGGAGCGCAGCGGCCCGCCCAATACGGAAGAAGTGATGCAAGAAAAGGGAATTTTTCAGCTGGCCGAAGAAAAAGGAGTAGAAGTTGTGAATTTCGACCAGCTTTCAGAGGATGAACTCATTCATTTCCAGCATGATCAGCTCACCTGGAGTGATGGGTTCCACATTCCTCGCATACTGCATGAAGTCGACCACATAGTGGCAGCCGGCTGCCTGAAAACTCATCAATTCGGCGGTCAATTTACCATGGCTCTCAAACTGGCTGTGGGCATAATACCCAGAGCCGGAACGGATTATATGAATGAGCTGCACGGTTCTGACAGGATGAGGGATCTTATAGCCGAAATAAATCTGGCCTATGAGCCCGATATATACATTTTAGATGGAGTAGAAGCATTTACGGACGGAGGTCCTTCCTCAGGAGAGCGGGTACAGGCTGATATAACTCTGGTAGGCAGTGATCCGGTTGCCGTCGATGCTGCTGGAGTGGGAGTTCTCAAAGAACTGGGGACCAAAGATGTGATAATGGAAACGCCAGTTTTTGAACTCGAGCAGATAGCTCGCGCGGCTGAAATTGGACTCGGGGTCAGTCGGCCCGAACAGATAAACCTGATAGGGGATAAGCAAGAAGACAGGGAGTACAGCAGAAAGATAACAAAGCAGCTGACTTAAAATATGAGGGCTAACTTTTTGATTTTGCTAGCCTTCAATTTGACAACCTCCTATCAGTTTTGTCTTTACTTCTAATTCACTAAAATTTACGGTCAGCCATTTTTTCTGCTTCCGATACCGACACAGGCCGGCTAAAGATGAAACCCTGTACGTAATCACAGTTCATGTTTTTCAGAGTGGAGAGCTTTTCTTCCGCTTCAATACCTTCAGCTACAACCTCAAGCTCGAGGCTGTGAAATAATTCTATTAATTTCTGGATTGTTTCATCGTTTTCCCCATCCAAAAAGCGATTGCACAAGGAACGATCCAGCTTGATTACATCCAGGTTCATAAAAGTTATATAGTTCAGAGAAGAATAACCTCTGCCAAAATCATCAAGCATCACATTGACACCTATTTCTCGGAGTCGATTTAAAAACTCTTGAGCCTTTTGAGACTCTTCCAGCAGGATGCTCTCGGTTATCTCCAGAGATAATCTCTGTGGGCTCACTTCATATTGGTTTAATTTTTCCTCGAGAAAGTCAAGATATTCATCATCATTTAGCTGTCTAACGGAAAAATTCATAGAGATATTTACCGGTTTTGGGGAACGCTCGCCCTTTTCGCTGGACCAGGAAGCCAGGCGGGCAATGACGGCCTCAGTTACCCATCTACCAATTTCAATAATGAGCTGACTTTCCTCAGCAATGGGGATAAATTTACCCGGGGAAATATCGTAATTTTTCAGTCGCAGCAGTGCTTCATATTTGACCGGATATCTGCTTTCCATATCAATTAAGGGCTGATAGTTCAGCTCAAAACCGTTATTGTGCAGGGCTTCCTGTAGAATTTCTTTGATCTCCTGCTTTTCTTTTAAAGAGTCGATCATATGATCCTGGAAGAACTTTTTATTGTTATTAAGCTCAGATTTGGCCTGATACATAGCCGTATCGGCTCTGGTTATCAGCTCATACGGGTCCAGGGCATCATCCGGAAAAGTGCAAACACCCAGCGAATAATTTATATTGATAATTTCCTTCTCCATGTGCATCGGTTCGATCATTTCGCTTTCCAGAGCGTTAAGTCTATCATGTATTTCCTCTTTATCCTCGATATTTCGCAATAGCAAAAGAAATTCATCGCCTCCGTATCTTGCTGCGAAAATATTATCCTGCGAAGAAACTGCAGCAAGCCTTTCACTTACCGAGCGGAGCAGTTTGTCACCAAAAACATGTCCGCGAGTATCATTAATTTCCTTAAAGTTATCAAGGTCCAGCAGAACCACTGCACCCCGCCGGCCTTCTTCCAGCTCATTTTCGAGTTCTTCCAGGAATTTGCGGCGGTTGGGCAGATCTGTAAGGGGATCATGCTGGGCCTGATATTCCAGCTCCTGATTAAGCTGTGAGATTTCCTCACTGTAGGCGGCAATCTGCTGATAGGATGCACTGACTTCCTCAGCCATCTCCATATATTCATTTTTGATATCTTCAATCTCCCGGGGCCGGTTTTCAGCAAGTTCCATTGATTTTTCTTCTTCCAGGCTAAAAGAAGCAATTTCATCTCTAATCGTGCTCAGGGGAGAAACCACCTCTTTCATCAGCATCCTGTTTAAGCTGCGGCGGAAAATTAACAGCATAATTAGAAAAATAACCAGAGTTATCCCATAAAATGTATTAAGTTGCAACAAAGAAGTATAGGAAACATCAGCTTTTAAAAAGCGGGGAGCTTCGCCAGTAGTATGCTCCGTTTCCCAGCCATAGTAAAATGACTCCGAAAAAGGAAAAGTAAAACTGTGTTTAATCTTATCCTCCTGCAGAGAGCGTTCCAATTTTTCCCTGCTCTCCCGGGAAGCCTCTTGACCTGCCGGAAAAAAGGATTGAAAGCCATAATCAAAAAAGGTCACCTGGCTTACCTGCTCTCCCGTCAATCTTTCCAGCCTATTTTCCAGGGCCCGAATATAAGAGTCGTCGAAAAAGAGACCGATCTCAAATATGTTGCCATCCGGCAGATTTATATAGGCATAAAGACGAATTTTGTGTGTTGCTGTCTCGGCGGTGAAAGGGTCGAGATGTACTTCACCTGCTTCCAGCTCCTCCAGATGTGTCCAGACATCAGCCTGTGAAAGATCAAAATTTAAATCTTCTTCATAATCCGTATCAAAAATAATCCCCTCATCATCTATAAAGTAATAATTAATGCTGGTTATGTTTACGTTTTCGTTTTCAATTTCAGCCAGCTTGTTTTCCAGCTCTTCCATATGAGAATATAAATATTCCCGGTCCTGGGGGGATTCATAACCGGCATAAAAATCCCTGAGACTTTCGGCCAAAAGTTGATTATAAGTTTCTTCGATTTCCGTGAGCTCTTCGTCTGCTGTGTCAGTAAAATAGGTTATATTTTCCAGTAAATTTTCCTGCTGCTGTTCATAGATTTCCCGATAGGAAAACCAGAATATTCCTGCCATAGCTACAATCAAAACTATGATTAAAAACAAAAATATTCGGTTGAATTTCTCATCTACTATCTGCTTTAACGGTTCAAAGTTAATGATCTCACCCCCCAAAGAGATATGAGATCGTAATACTTACATCTTTCAATGCCAGATTACAGCAAGTACAGGGCGCTGACCGGCTCCACCTATAAAATTATTTAACAACTTTTTCTAACAGTGATAGCATAATTTATTTAAACATGCTGATAAATTCTTCTGCCAGATTCGGGTCAAATTGACTGCCGGCACAATTTTTTATTTCCTCCAGAGCTTCATCCTGGCTTTTGGCTTTTTTATAAGGCCTGTCATTTGTCATGACATCATAGGCATCCACCAGCGAAATAATACGGGCCAGAAGTGGGATTTCTTCCCCCTGGAGACCCCGGGGATAACCCTGGCCGTTCCACCATTCATGATGGGATAAAATTTCTTCGGCCACCAGGGCAAATTCTTCCGAAGCGGAAGCAATTTTATAACCCCTTTTAGCATGTTCTTTTATAATTCCCCATTCTTCCTCTGTCAATTCTTCAGGTTTGGTTAATATTTCTTTATTAATAGAAGCTTTGCCTATATCATGTAGAGTTGCCAGAAGCGATAATCTGTTCAACTGAGATTCACTCAGTCCGAGTCTCTTCCCCAGTTTTTCAGCTAATTTTTCCATTCGGCGGGCATGATTTATAGTTTCACTGCTGTTAGCGGCCAGAGTATTAAGCAGACCTTCTACTACTTCATGTTTTCTGCTTCTGCTGCTAACCAGTTTGTCTTTATACATATTGTCATCGGCCTGATTTAAAATATCTTCCAGTGATTTATGCTTTTTCTCTTTGGTAGCTACTCCCGCACCTATAGATATAGTCAGCTCCTCATTCCGGGTTTTCTGACATTTATCCTTGATGCGCTTTACAATTTTACGAGCAAATTTTTCACTGGTTTGCGGCAGTAAGACAACAAATTCATCACCACCGTACCGGGCTAAAATATCTTCTTCGCGCACAGTTTCCTGCAAAAGCTCGGCCGTCTTAACCAGCAATTCATCGCCTTTATCATGGCCAAAACTGTCGTTAATGATTTTCAGACCATTTATATCAACCATTATTATGCTGATGGGCAGCTGTCTTTCCGTGTCCAGTCTCTGCATTTCTTCCTGTATAAATCTGCGGTTATAAAGGTCAGTAAGGGGATCCCGGTAGAGGAGATATTGAATCTCCTGTTCCTTATTTTTGCGCTCGGTTATATCCCGGGCAAATACAAATTCAAATTCTTCCTCTTCATACTGGTAATACTGACTGGTTATTTCCGCAGGAAACTTTTCGCCATTTTTGGTTATCATCTCCCGTTCATAAACTATAGACTCTGATTCTTTTATTTTCTGCCAGAATTTTTCCCTATCCACATAATCAGCCTCGGCAATAAAATCTTCCCCTCTAATACCTATGAGTTCATCTTTGCTATACCCCAGTTTTTTTACCGTGGTTTCATTGGCATATTTTACTTCACCCTCCGAGGTTGTTCTCATAACAATAAGGTCAGCCCTGTCTATGGCAAATTTGGTCAGCTCCAGCTCTCGTTTCTGCTGTTTTCTGTCAGTGATATCCCGAACAAATTCCACAATACCCGTTATTTCCTCATTGTTTTCATCAAATATAGGATAGGCGTGCAGCTCTAAGTAATCGATTTCAGAATCAGTTTTACCGGGGACAACTTCTTTTTCCATTTCACCGGATTCCAGACTTCTTAGGACAGGACAATCCTGACAGGGAGATTTATTTTGGTGATAAGCTTGAAAACACTTCTTTCCAGACAGGGGTTTGTTTTCGGCATACCATTCCTGCATAGTAGAATTGGTATAACGTATTGTGAGGTCGGGGTTTAAAACACTGATACCATCCTGTATACTTTCCAGAATGCTGGTGAGTAAAATATTTTTGTCTTCTAATTCTTCCTGAGAATAAATCCTGGCCAGAGCAGCATTCGTATGGGAAATAAGAAGTTCTGCCCGCTCTAAATCTTTCCGGAAAAATGCTTCTTTGGTCTGAGCTGCTGCCTGAAAAATTCCATACTCACCTATAGGCACACTGATTGCTGATAAAAAAGAGCTCTGAAGAGGATCAGCCAGGGAATTAGCCCGAGTATCATTTACTAAAAAACTTTTCTTTTGCTGATAAGTTTTGCCGGCTATGCTGCTGTCATCTATTGCTCTTTTATTAATTTTGCCCTCTAATTTTTCCGAATATACTTTAGGAACCAATTGGTCATTTTCGGCTAAAGAAATGCTGCAAAAATCTAAATCGAGAATATTTTCTGCCGCCTCGATGGTTTCATTCAGTACTTCAGTTTCTCTGGTTAAATCTTTTAAATTTAATGCCACCTCGTGCAGTTCTTCAATGATTTTTTCTTTTTTTCTTCTTTCGGTAATATCAAGATGCATGGAAAGAATTCCCATATCACCCTGTGGTAAATTTATCCGGGTTTCGGTTAGCTGTCTGTGCACAGTTTTTCCCCGGGGAGAAGAGCCTGTTATCTCAAACTGGAGGTCTTCTCCCTGAAGTAACCTGTCAATATTTTCTCTGGCATCTTCCTGATTTTCCGGAGATACAAATTTATCCAGAACGTTACTCCCTTCTAATTCTTCCTTATTAATTCCTGTAAATTCTTCCATAGTTGCGTTGGCGTCTAATATATTTCCTTCTTTGTCTTCGATCATTATGCCTATCGGAGCTGAATTAAATATTGTACGGTAACGTTTTTCGCTGTTTTCCAGTCTTTCCTTCTTTTCCTGTAAATCTTTCATCGCTTCATCGAGTTTGTCCTCAATTTTTCTATAATGTAGACCTTTTAATCCCAGAGCAAAAATGAGCCCCAGAGCAGCCAATATTATCTGGCCCGGGGGAATAAACCAGTTTTGCTGTATAAAATACGGATTAAAAATATTTATAAGACCGAACAAAATTGAGGTGACACTGATGATTTTCATTAAGCTAAAACCTGCACTGCGCCAGAGTTTGCCTCCCATACTGATATATACTAAACCGATAAGTATAAACGCAAAAGTATTCAAGTATACCGGATTGTTCAAAATAACAGAGAAAATAAGTCCTGTCACCAGCGCTAAAGCAGCAGCATAGAGCCATTTTTGGGATATATTCTCCTGCAGAAAAGAATAAATACCGTATAGAAATAATAAGGCTCCTGATAAATAAGCAGTGTGAAACAAAAATATACTGCTCAATAGCTGTGTTTCTGCCAGATAAGCATTCAAGTAAAATAAGTGGGCCAGAAAATTCAAGCCCCAGGCGGCTGACCACAATCGGAGATATTTTTCGCCACTTTTGTAGTAATGATAGACAAATATTAAACAGAAAACCAGCGCCCCCGTCAAACTGCCATATATTATCCCCGTCATTCTTCCAGCCCCCTCATTATAAACTCATTAGTACCACAGGAGTTATTATTAACATTATATAATTAACCAGATAAAATTACAAAAAATTATCTATAGCAGTCTAATTTGAATTCATATAACCTCCAGTATATTTTACAACTCATGACTTTCATATAATATTCGCTAGCATTATGCCAATCCATTTTGGGCAATTTTACTTTTCTGCATATTTATGATTTGGTCACTGACTGAATTTTATTTTTAACTCTACTTCTAATTTCCTGCAGCTTTTCCGTCGCAGGCATTCCCCTTATGTCTCCCATTTTACCCTCTGTACTAATTTTTTCCGACCCGTGATGCTCGCTTAAAACGCAAATTTCATCCAGGATATTAAAGCCTAGATGTTCAAAAAACTGCCCCATGTATTTAACCACCGGTATAGCCTCATTCTTGCCGGTATGAGGTCCGGAATAAGTGCAGAATACCAGCGCCTGCTTATCTGGCCTTTTTGGTGCTTTCAACCTGATATAATCGCTAAATTCCTCATGTTTATTCTGCAAAAACTCCTCCACCTCCTGCGGAGGGCTCCAGTGATAAGAAGGACAGCCTAAACAGACCAGTTCATAGTCAAAATAATCAACATCTCCTGCTTCCTCCACTTTCTTTATATCCACATCTATATCCTCTTCCCTTAAAGCTTTACCAATAGCAGCTGCCACCTCTTTGGTATTGCCGGTTTTTGACCAGTAAATTATTATTGCTGTTTCTATCAATGTACTCACCCCTTATTTTTGCTTTTAATTAACAATATTTATCAGCTTATATATAATTGACAAAAAATTAATTGTGATTCTTTAATTATTTTAGCATAATACTTAACTAAAACCAATAATTTTACCACAAAATAGAGGAAATAACTTAATGGCTCTGAAATTTTTTTAGCAGTTTTCAATCTTGAAAATTTTAATCTTGTTTTTTATATAACAATATTTGTACGATGATAAACTCCACGAATATTTTTCACAAAAATTATCATGATTACAAAGGATCTGGCTTATTTATGAAAAATTATAAATATAAGAGAATTTATAATTTTATTAATGCAAACGTTTGCAAAAATTGTTTTAAACTCAATAGGGAGGTTTTATCAGATGCGTAAACCCTCAAATTCCTTAAGAAATCCAATCAGTAGCTTCCTGATTATTATGCTGGCGATAATCATAACATTTTCTTTCAGTTCAATACAGGCAGCTGTCGCTGAAAGTGAACCGATACCGGAAAATCATCTGAGAATTCACATCCAGAGAGAAGCAGAAGACTATGAAGATATTGGGCTGTGGATATGGGAAGATGTAGCCACCTGGTCTGAAGATGTAGCTGGCTGGCCAGATGGTGCCACCTGGCTGGAGGACAAACCACGAACCGATTTTGGCACCTTCGTCGATGTTGAACTTGTGGATAACCCGGAGGAAGTAGGTTTTCTTCTTAACAACAAAGAAGGAGAAAATCTCACAGAAGACAAATTTGTGGAAATTATTGATCCAGCTCTCAACGAAATCTGGCTTAAACAGGAAGATGACGAGCATGAAATTTATTTTTATGAACCGGTTGATCTCCCTGAAAATACCGTGCGAATTCATTTCCAGCATGAGGAAATCGAGGATTATACAAATTGGGGCCTCTGGACCTGGGGAGATGTAATTACCCCTGCAGAAGAAAGAGGTGACTGGCCTGATGGAGCCTATGCTTTTCCTGCCGATCAGATTACTGAATACGGAGCTTATATAGACATGGAAATTGAGGAAGACCCCACTCAAATCAACTTTTTGGCCGTAAATATGGAAACCCAGGAGCAAACCGCCGATATAAATGTCTCAGAACCCGACCGAAATCAATATTTCTTCCGCTGGGGCGATGAAAGAGCTTATACCAATCCCCACTACATAGCGGAGGAAAATCTGGAGGCTGCCACTCTCCTGCAGGATAAAGTAAAACTTATCTTGGCCAGCACTGAAGGCTTAACCGGAGAGGATTTTGAGGATGTGGTAATTGAAGACTCTAACAATGAACGTTATGAATATGAAGAGGCTGAAATAATCCATGACAGGGCAGTCGCACTGCGGGGCGATTTTGATTTCAAAACTGAAAAAGAGCCCTACCAGGTGAGCTGGAACCAGGAAAGTGTAACAGCCCGTCTTAACTGGCGCCTTATCGATGATCTTTATTCTTATGAAGGTGATCTGGGTGTGGAGCTTCATGATGACGGTTCGGCCACTCTCAATTTTTGGTCACCACGAGCAGATAATGTCCGGGTTGTGCTTTATGACAGCGAAGATCAGCATGAGATAATTACTGACAATATTGATATGCATAAAAGTGATAAGGGACTATGGCAGGTAAATTTAACCACAGAAAACACCGGCATAGAAGACCTTACAGGATATTATTATCACTATAAAGTAGAATTCGCCGGTGAAAGTAGCCTGGTTTTAGACCCTTATGCCCCATCGATGGCTGCCTGGAATAGTGAACCCTCAGCAGATGAACCTGAATATCCTGTGGGAAAAGCTGCCATTGTAAATCCTGCTGAAGTTGGCCCGGAACTTACAGGGGCTGACATTGCCAATTTTGATAACCGCGAAGATGCAGTGATATACGAGATGCACGTACGAGATTTCACCTCTGATCCCGATATAGAAGAAGAACTGGATAATCAGTTCGGTACATTTAAAGCTTTTACCGAAAAACTTGATTATCTCGATGATATGGGAGTTACACATATTCAGTTGATGCCGGTTATGAATTATGTGCATGGTAATGAACTGGAAAATGACAGAAGAGAAATGGGATATTCCACACGGAACAATAATTATAATTGGGGATATGATCCTCATAGCTATTTTGCTCTTAGTGGTATGTACTCGGAGAATCCACAAGACCCCGAATTACGGATCGAAGAGTTTAAATATCTTGTCAGCGAAATTCATGATAGAGATATGGGAGTAATTCTCGATGTTGTCTATAATCACACCGGGGCTGTGAATATTCTGGAAGATGCTATGCCTTATTATTATCATTTTATGGAAGCTGATGGGGCTACCAAAACCAGCTATGGGGGCGGTCTGCTGGGCAGCACCAGAGAGATGACCGAACGTCTGATGCTGGACTCTATTCTTTACTGGGTCGATGAATTTAAAGTTGACGGTTTTCGCTTTGACCTGATGGGTGATCATGATGCCGAAACCATGGAAAGAATTTATGAGAAGGCGAGTGATCTCAATCCTGATATACTCATGCTGGGTGAAGGCTGGGAAGTCTATGAAGGTGATGCTCTTGAAGATGTTTTCCAGGAAAATATTATGCCCGCAGATCAGAGCTGGATGGAATATACTGAAACCATAGGTGTTTTCAATGATGATATTCGTAATGAACTGAAATCGGGTTTTCCTGATGAAGGTGAACCGCGATTTATCACCGATGGTCCTAGAGAAGTTGCCAGAATTGTTGATAATATTAAGGCTCAGCCTCATAATTTCACCACTACCGATCCGGGTGATGCGATACAATATGTTGCCAGTCACGATGATCTTACTCTGCATGATGTGATAGCTGTGAGTGTGGGCCTTGATCCTGATCATGATCAGCAGGAAATCCAGCAGCGAATTAGACTTGCTAATACTATGATCTTGACTTCACAGGGCACAGCATTTATGCACGGGGGGCAGGAATACGGCCGCAGCAAACAGTTCCGAGCTGAAACAGAGGAACAGCCTTACTCAACTAATAAAGGTCTGGACTCTGAAGGTGAACCTTTTACCTATCCTTATTTTGTCAATGACTCCTACGATTCTACCGATGCCATCAATATGTTCGAATGGGAAAAAGTAAGAGAAAGTGGTATTCACAGGGAAACAAAAGAATTTACCGCTGGCCTGATTGAACTCAGGCATTCTACAGATGCTTTTGGCCTGGAAAATATGGAGCTTGTGGGAGCAAAAGTCACAGAAGTCGACTCCACCGATATCGATGAACAGGATGTAGCTGCAGCCTACCTGGTCCGAGAAAATGATAGCACTTCCTATCTTGTAATCATTAATGCAGATACCGAAACCAGAACTTTTGAACTGGACTTAAACCTAAGCGGTGCTGAAGTGCTGGTCGATAGCGATAATGCCGGCACAGAAATAATTAGCAATCCTTCCGGTGTTATAATTGAAGACGATAAAGTAGAACTATCTGGGCTGACACCTGCTGTTTTGAAGCTGGAATAAAAATATGGGTATGACATCGATGAAGTGAATTAATTCCTGGCTCCTGTTCATTCTGGGAGTCAGGATTTCTTATATAAATTTTCAATGCTTGCTTTCAGCATTACGCCAGTATATTTTGGCTTTTATTCATCCCCATTTTCTTCTCTTCCCCAATAAATCATTCTTGGTTTCAATCGTTCTTTAAGTCCAGGGGGCAGATTATAAGATGATTTATCACTAACTTAGCTGCTACGAAATATATTATAAAGTCTGTTATTTTTAATAATAATTTACTCAACGCTATTGAAGTTATAAATAACTCGCTATTCTTTCATCATATTCACAAATTTTTTCGCCAATTCCGGATCAAAATGGCTGCCGGCACAATCTTCTATTTCCTCCAGTGCTTCTTTTTTGCTCATTGCTTCTTTGTACGGTCTTCCTGTGGTCATAACGTCATAAGCATCCACTATTGCAATCACCCGTGATAAGAGAGGTATGTCATTTTCTTTTAGACCCTGGGGATAACCTTCCCCATTCCACTTTTCATGGTGATGTAATACAGCTTTAGCTATAGGGGCAAATTCTTCTGTAGCTGAGGCAATCGTATAACCCCTTTCCGGATGCTCTTTAATTATTTCCCATTCTTCCTCGGTAAGTCTGCCTGGTTTAGTTAAAATATCCTCTGATATAGTTGTTTTTCCAATATCATGAAGAGAAGCCAGAAGAGATAGATTATTCAGCTGTTCATTCGATAATCCCATTTCTTTTCCCAGGCTATGGGCTAACTCAGTCATCCTCATAGCGTGCTCGGTAGTCTCCTGACTTTTAGCCGCCAGTGTGTTTAGCATATTCTGTACCAGCTTATTTTCGGCGCTTTGAGCTTTGGTCAGTTTGTCCTTGTACATTTTCTCATCCGCTCTGGCCAGAATTTCTTGAAATTCTTCGTTCAAATCTTTTTTAGCAGCTATGCCCATCCCTAAAGTTATGGGAATATCTTTAAATTCTGCACCTTCACAGACTTTTTCTATCCGCCTGGATATTTTGCGAGCTGTATCCAGATTAGTTTGCGGAAGCAGGATAACGAATTCATCCCCCGCCCAGCGAGAAACGATATCTTCATCTCTGGTGCATTGACGCAATATGTCCGCTACTTTTATTAATACCTCATCACCTTTTTTATGACCATAGGTGTCATTGATAATTTTCATGCCATTTACATCACACATAATTAAACTAATAGGCAGCTGTCTCTCTGTATTCAGACGTTCCATTTCCTCTTCCAGATAAGAACGATTGAATAAATCTGTCAAACCATCATGGTAGCTAAGATATTTCAAATTCTCTTCTTTTTCTTTAAGCTCTGTAATATCCAGATGCATGGAAAGAACGCCTTCCTCACCTCCCGGCAGTTTAAACTTTGTTTCTTCCAGCCTTACATAATAAAATTTTCCATCTTTTGAACGAGATTCTTCAGTTAAAGTTAAATCTTCGCCCGCTAATATTCTCTTGATATTTTTACGGGCTCTTTCTTCTATTTCAGGAGGAACCAGTGTTTCAAATACACTGCTCCCTTCAAGTTCATCTTTGCTGTAATTCGTGATTTCACACAGTTTATCATTGACCTCCAAAATATTTCCGTTTTTGTCCTGTACTAAAATACCCACAGGAGAAGTTTCAAATATTTTGCGGTACTGCTGTTCTTTAATCTTCAATTCTTTTTCCATCTCTTTTCTTTCTGTTATATCCCGGGCGAAAACCATTTCGTATTCTTCTCCTTCATATTCAAAATACTGACTTATAAGGCTTACTGGAAAGCTAGTACCTCCTTTTGTTTCGAAATCCCTTTCATAGACATAGGAACCGGAATTCTTTATATTCTGCCAGAACTCACTCCTATTTTTTAGGGGAAAATCTTCCGGTACCAGCTGACTGGCTTTCCTGCCAATAAGCTCATCTTTTTTATAACCTAGCTTTTCACATACTCTCGTATTTACATACCGAATTATTCCCTCGGGTGATACTCTTAAAATCATCATATTAGCATTGTCCAGAGAAAACTTGGTCATCTCCAGTTCTTTTTTTGCTTTTTTGCGTTCGGTAATATCCCGGGACAGCTCAACAATCCCCGTAATTTCCCCTGTTTCATCGTCAATCATGGGGTAGGAATATAATTCAAGATAATGTGCCTGGGAATTGTGGTCAGATTGTTCAATTTTACCTGCGGTTTCTCCGGTCTTTAAAGTTTTTAATATATGACAATTGCTGCAGGGTTCCTCTTTATTATGATAAACCTGGTGGCACTTTCTTCCCCTTAAGGGTGTACTTTCTGCATACCAATCTTTCATAGTGTTGTTGGTATACCTTATGGTCAGGTCAGGATTCATAACAGCGATACCATCCTGTATGCTCTCCAGTATAGCCTCCAGCTGATCTTTGATTTCCCGGAGTTCCCGTCTGGTTTTTTCCAGCTTCTCTTTTTCTCTTTTCAGCTCGGTTATGTCATCATACAAAGTGTAGGCTCCTTCAACTTCACCTTCAATTTCTATTGGTATACCGTGAAACAAAAACTCTTTGGGATTTCCCCACTTATCATATCGGGTACCTTCTCCTCGCTTTTTCTCACCTTCAAGAAATTCTTCTGTCGCCTCTCTGTCGGAATAACCCTCTTTACCCCATTCCAGCACCTCGTCCAGGTGCTCTCCTCTTACTTCAGGCAATTTATAGCCAAAAACCTCCTGGAACTCATCATTTATATCGACGATATTTCCTTCGCTATCAAGCATAGCTACTGCGGAAGTGCTGTTTTCAAAAAGAGCATCGGCTTTGAGTTTTTCTCTCCTCTCTTCTGTAATATCACGGGCAGTTCCAACTATTTTTTCCACTCTACCTTCAATTATTACCGGTGCTAAAGTTGTATGCCAGATATAAGTGCCGCCGGGAAAAACTAGTTTCTCTTCATACTCGATTTTCTCTCTTCTTGCCAGACATTTTCTATATTCCTTCTCCACCTTTCGACCAGTCTCTTCTCCGAAAACTTCAATGGGGGTTTTCCCTTTTACCTCTTCCGTAGTTAAGCCCAATAATTCTTCTTCCCTGGGATTAAATTTCTGAAATGTTATCTCCTGCTCATCCTCCACATTGAGTAAAAATATGCAGGATTGAACATTATAAAATATAGTTTCATACTCTTCCAGAAGTTTTTTTCTCTCTGTTTTTTGGAGCTTTCTATCAGTTATATCTTCCTGCAAAATTAAAGCCCCATCCATATAACCAGTAATTTTAAGCTTATACCATCTCTTAATATTCTCAACTTCAAAAGCAACCTCTTTTTTAAACTCCTCTTTTTCCCCATCTATTATAATTTCAATCTCATCTTTAATCTCCTCAATAGTTTTTTTAGCGCATCCCGCTTGTAAAAGGAGCTCTGGAAATTTATTGCCAGGACTTATTTGTTCTGTTGTTAGTTTAAGCTGTTTAAACATTTCTTTCAACTTCTGATTGGTCAATTTAATAGTCAGATCCTCTCCCAGAAAAGAAGCTCCTTCCGGCAGTGAAGATAAAATAGAAGCCGAACTATCCCTCTCTCTGTCCGAAATATCAGAAATAGCAAACACCCCCATTAAACTATACTATTATAGCTCACTTACAAAAATTTTCATTTCTTATATGACAAAAGTAAAATTTCTGTATTTTCATCCACAATTTTTTTACTGGCGAGATATTCTCTGACCGCTTCTTTCTCCACTCCTGTTAAAGCCAGTCTAAATCATCCTCTAATTTCAATCACATCTGAAAGATTAACGGCCTCAAAAACTTTTTGACACTTTCTCACAGCTGCAGCCGTGCTCTAAAGCAATAGCTAACATTTCTCACCCATTTAAGGGGAATTTTTTATTACCTCTCCTTAATTCTCCATCATTTCCACGAATTCTTCTGCTAATTCCGGATCAAACTGACTACCTGCACATCTTTTTATTTCCTGCAGAGCCTCTTCTTTGCTCATAGGTTCTTTATAAGGACGTTCATTGGTCATAACATCATAAGCATCAATTATAGAGATAATACGGGCCAAAAACGGTATTTCTTCGCCCTCTAAACCCCGGGGGTATCCGCCGCCATCCCAGCGTTCATGATGGGCAAGTATTTCTTCAGCTACCATTAGAAATTCTTCAGAAGCAGAAGCTATCTTATAACCCCTCTGAGAATGCTCTTTTACAACCCCCCACTCTTCTTCTGTTAGAGGACCTGTTTTAGTAAGAATTTTCTCTGATATTGAGGTTTTCCCAAGGTCATGTAAAGTGATCAAAAGAGAGAGCTTATTCAAACGGGAGGTACCGACTTTGAGTTTTTTCCCGAACTTTTCAGCTAACTTCTCCATACGCCGGGTATGTTCGATTGTTTCGCTGCTGTTAGCTTCTAAGGTATTCAAAAGTCCCTTTGCCACCTCATGCTTTTTACTCATGCTGTCTTTAAGTTTATCTCTGTACATGTTGTCATCTGCTTTTTGCAAAATTTCTTCTACATCCTGCTCAATATCAGTTTTGGTGGCACATCCCAACCCGAGAGAAATACATAATTCATCTTTTTTAGTCCCCAGGGTCTTTTCATTTAAACGCTCAACAATTTTTTGCGCTGACTCATTTTCGGTCTGGGGTAATAAGATGACAAATTCATCGCCACCGTAACGGGCTAGAATATCTTCTTCTCTAACCGCTTCCTGCAAAATTTCCCCGGTCTTAATCAGAAGTTCATCTCCTTTTTCATGGCCAAGACTATCATTGATTATTTTGAGACCATTTACATCAACCATAATGAAACTTATTGGCAGTTGCCTTTCAGTATCTAATCTCTGCAATTCTTCTTGCAAAAATCGCCTGTTATATAGATCAGTTAATTGATCTCTGTAAGACAAATATTTGATTTCTTCTTCTCTTTCTTTTCTTTCTGTAATATCCTGTGCTGAACATACAACATATTCAATTTCATTATTTTCGTTAAATATTGGATTCTGAGTTAAGGATAGAACTCGCGACTTACCTTCTTTATCTTCCATCCTTACTTCAGTTTCCACTTTTTCTTTGCCTGCAAACACTTTTTGGTTAAGTTCTATGAAAAGCTCAGCTTTCTTCTTCGATAAAATTTCTTCAATTTTTTGATTCTCAACTTTATTTTTATCCAGCCCCAAAAAATCGGCATGACTTTGATTGATTTTCCCATAAGTTTCAGAATCTTTTAAATACCATATTTGTATATCCACAGAATTTAATAAAATACTCTGCTGCTGCAGGCTACTTTCCAGCTTTTTATTTAATTGCAATTTCCAGCGGCTTATATAATATGTGAGAACAGCTGTCGATAAATATGCAGTAAAATATCCACCGCGAAAAATCCCTGTGTTTTCGGCCAAAATAAGTGAAAACCCCAATATCATCGCCAGAGATATATTGCCATATAAAGCAACTTTGTTGCCTGGAAAAAATAAATTTATAATCGCAATAACAACGATCAAACTTATAGCCATACCAATTTCAAAGGAAGTTAAATAATTAACTAATATCAATTGTCCTATAGCAGCAAAAGTTATAACATGAGTTGCGGTTTGAATATTTTGTTTGATCCATCTATTTATATATGATAATACAAAAAGGCCTAAAAACATTAGCACACCAATAATTCTATGATTTGATGGCAGGGGGTCCTGCGCCACAGAGAAGTAATAAAAGACAGCAAATATAAAATATAACAGGCAGGCTGTGAGCAATAAAAATCTGTATAATTTTATGGATCTATCATTCTTTTTTTCCATAAATAAGCCAGTTATCAGAAGGCTTTTGCAATCTAATAACTGTTGACCTCCTCCTAATGGTTTTCAGAAATTATACATAGTTGATGATTACAAATTCTGTGTTTAAAATACTATAAAGTTGTCTAAAATTCAAATAATGGTCGCCGGTTGTTTGAATTAACTAGTTATGGAATGATTTTATGGTTTCAAGTTGCCTTAACTTTGCTTTTTTGGCTGCTCCATCTTAAAATTTATCAATTCGCTTTATTATTTTTCATCATTTTCACAAACTGCTCAGCTAATTCTGGGTCAAACTGACTGCCAGCACAGTCCTCAATCTCTTCTAAAGCTTCTTCCTGGCTCATTGGATTTTTATATGAACGTCCATTAGTCATAACATCGTAAGCATCAACTATGGAAATTATCCGTGATAAAATTGGTATTTCCTCTCCACTTATGCCTTCCGGATAACCTTCACCATCCCATCTTTCATGGTGATATAGAATATCACGGGCTATGGGAGCAAACTCCTCTGTAGCAGAGGCAATTACATAACCTCTCTCCGGATGCTGTTTGATTATTTCCCATTCTTCCTTATTTAAATCCCCGGGTTTTTTCAAAATATCCTCAGATATAGTGACCTTGCCTATATCATGCAGCGTCGCCAGAAGAGAGAGATTATTGAGCTGTCCGTTGGTAAGATTAACTTCTTCACCCAGTTTATGGGCGTATTCAGTCATACGAATAGCATGTTCGCGAGTTTCATCACTTTTAGCAGAAAGAGTATTAAGCAAATTGCTCACCAGTTTGTTCTTTTCGCTTCTGCTGCGGGTAAGTTTATCCTTCTGCATGTTATCCTCGGCCTCATGCAGCGCTGCAAATATGTCTTCTTCAAATCTGGTTTTGGCCGCCTCGCCGATGCCAAGAGTGAGAGGAATACCATCTATATCAATATCGCTGCAGCTTTTCTCTATACGACTGCGAATTTTTCTTGCCTCTTTTATATCAGTTTCCGGCAAAAGGATCACAAATTCATCACCCGACCAGCGAGCTATGAAATCCTTCTTTCTTGTGCTCTCCTTCAGTATCTCAGCAGTCTCAATTAACAGCTCATCACCAATTTCGTGACCATAGGTATCATTGATCAACTTCAAGCCATTAACGTCTACCATCATTATGCTCAGAGGAAGCTCGGGCATCGCATCCAGCTCTTTCATTTTCTCCTCCAGATAATTGCGATTGTAGAGGTCGGTCAATTCATCGTGATGGGACATGTACTCTATCTTTTCCTGTCTCTTTTTTCGCTGGGTAATATCCAGATGGGTGCCGTACATCCATTCCGGCCTGCCGTCATCTGTCCAGGTCACCACCCGGCCCCGGTCAAGAACCCATATCCAGTGCCCATCTTTATGACGCATGCGGCATTCCAGGTGATACTGGTCATTCTCTCCTTTGAAGTGTTTGGTCAACTTTTCCTGACTTTTTTTGAGATCCTCAGGATGCACAAACTCCCGCCAGGTATCAATAGAGATTGGCTGCAGTTCTTCCAGAGTATATCCTATCATTTTCGCCCATTTCTCATTAAATATAACTTCACCGGTCTGTACATTCCACTCCCAGGTACCTACATCGGCTCCCTCAATTATGCTTGTCAGCCTCTCTTTCTGCTCCTCTATTTTTTCTTCTCTTTCCTTCTGCTCGCTTATTTCTCTCACCCATTCCACAAAATATTCTATTTCACCTTCTTTATCTTTTATAGGTAGCACTCTCAGGTCATACCAGCCTCCCTCGGGAAGCTGTACTTCTTTCTGAAAGGCTTCCCCTGTTTCCAAAACCTCTTTGGCCTGACAGTCCGGGCAGATATCTTCCTTATTGCGGTAGGTGCGATAGCATTTTGTGCCCAGCTCCTGCTTATCTTCCGGGACATCAGCCAGACCAGCCCAATTGCTGTAGACAATATTCATATCGGGATCATGTATCGATACCATGTCGGGAATTACCGATAGCATCCTCTGAAAACGCTCCTCGCTTCTCTCCAGCTCCCGGCGCATACGGTATTCTTCGCTGACATCGCGGAAGTTCAGCACAACACCCCTGATTTCTCCTTCTTTAGTACGAATGGGAGAGGCGGAGTCGGCAATCTGATATCTTTCTCCTTCCCGCGATATAAGTTGAGTATGGTTGGCCAGCCCCACTTTTCTTCCTTTGGCCAGTACTTCATCTACCGGTGTTGTCACCGACTCACCGGTTCTGGCATCCTGTATCTCAAATACTTCCTCTAAAGGCTTCCCTTCTGCCTGGTCATAGGTCCAGCCTGTAAGCTCTTCCGCTCTGGGATTCATGCGGGTGATTTTGCCTTCGGTATCGGTGGCAATGACCGCGTCTCCTATGGAATTAAGTGTTATGCGCAAATTTTCACGATTTCTGCGCAGTTCCTCCTCTGCCCGCTTTAATTCAGTTATATCCTCATATATTACGTATATTCCTTCCAGCTCTCCAGATACTTCTATTGGTAGGCCCTTAATTAAAAAATCATAGGGATTGCCTTCCCTGTCGTAGCGTCTGTCCTGATCCACAACCCTCTCTCCCTCAAGCACTTTCCCTGTAAGATCTCTGTCAGCACTGCCGGGTTTACCTTTCTCCAGAACTTTATCCAGATCTTTTCCTTTTATTTCATTCAGCTCATAACCAAATACTTCTCTGAATTCATCATTTATTTCTTCAATCCGGTGTTTCTTATCGAGAGCCGCTATAGCCGAAGTGCTGCCGGAGAAAAGGCTTTCCAGTCTTTCTTTTCGTTTTTTTAATTTATCCTCCTGCTTTTTCCTTTTCGATATATCCCGCAGCTGTTCCACAATAAAATTTATGATGCCCTCCTCATCCATAATGGGATTACTGGTGCAGACAAAATATCCATCCAGTTCGGGAAGGTATTTTTCCACCTGCTCCACTTTTTTACTTTTTTTAGCTCGGGCTGTGGCACATTTTTCGCACCTTTTTTCTTTCCCTATCAGTTCAAAACACTTTTTGCCTTTTACATCTTCTAACTCTTTACCCAGTCTCTCCAGCCCGGCTTGATTATATCGCAAAATTGTAAAATCCGGTTTTTGAAGGCCTATTATATCAGAAATCCCGTCCATTGCCTGTGCGAATAATTTTTCTTGCTCTTCTGCTTCAATTTCCGCTTTCCTGCGCTCTGTAATGTTTTCATGCAGAACTAAAGCTCCCCCTCTAAATGGAGTTACTTTCATCTTAAACCAGCGTTTCTCCTCCGGAGAATGACAGGGATAATCCTCTGCATATTCCCTCTTATCTCCAGAAATAACTGATTGCATACCATTAATGGCCTTTTCTACTTCTTCAGTATCCTCAAAATCCTCTTTCGCGGTCGTTCCCAGAACCTGCAGATAATTTACTCCCGGTCCACAGTCTACGGGGTCCAGATCATTTTGCCTGGCGAAATTCTCCCATTTATCATTAACGCAAATAATATTTCCTTCTTTATCCAGCACGGCGGCATTATGAGGGAGAGAATCTAAAAACTCCCTCAGCTCTAAATCTTCCTCGAAATTATCATCGTAGTTCAAAATTTCCACCTCCTTTTTCTAAGGTAATCAGGGCTGACTTCAATGGAGCATGATGCCAGCCCCTTCAGCAAATTTTATTCCTGGTAGTCTAAATATCAGACATTAGCAAGATGTCCAGCAGAAACTATAGTGCATCAAACCTGGAAGTGAGAAACTTTATCCGAAAGTGACTGAGCCATTTCGGTAAGTTCCTGAGAAACATCCACCAATTCCTGTGTGGAAGCGCTCTGCTCCTGGCTGGAGGCAGCAACCTCCTGGGCATTGCTGGAAGATTCTTCGCTAACCTCTGCTATTTCTGTCATGGCTGCATCTACTTCGGTACTGTTTTGTGACATCTCCTGGGCATTATATACAACTTTTTCGATTAGTTCCGCAAGACTTGCTACCGCATCCTCAATCTCCTGGAAGGTGTTTTCAGTGGTCTCTATAGCATTTACACTTTCTTCTACCACTTCATCGGTTTCACCCATCATTTCTATTGTTCTGCTTACTTTGTTTTGAATTTCTCCAATTAAATCTTCTATCTCTTCTGTAGCCTCTGATGACTCCTCGGCCAGCTCTCTGATTTCATCGGCTACTACGCTGAAACCCTGACCTGCCTGCCCCGCTCTAGCAGCTTCTATGGCGGCATTTAAGGCAAGCAGATTCGTCTGTTCGGAAATACTGTTGATCATCTCCACAATATCACCAATCTCATCGGAAAGCTCACCCAGATCGTTCACACGTTCTTTTACTCTGCTTTGATTTTCTTCCACTCTATTGATCTGACTTGCGGTTGTATCCACTGCTTCGCTGCCGGTTTCAACTTCTTCTCTGGCTCTTCCTGCCTCTTCCTCCATATCATCGGCCCTATTGGTGACAGATTCAATCTGCTGTGAAAGATCATTCATGTTATCATCGGTTTCATCGATCTGAGCTGCCTGCTCCTCCGCTCCTGAAGCTACCTGCTCTATGGCCGAGCTGACTTCCTGGGCAGAAGCAGAAATCTCCTCGCTGTTGGCTGAAAGTTCTTCGCTGTTGGCTGAAAGGCTTTCGGTAGCATTCTTCACCTCACCTATTACATCCTGCATGCTGTCACCTAACTTGTTAAACCAGGCTCCCAGGGTCTGTATCTCATCAGAATTGACCATTTTATAACACACACATTCCTCACAGGAGTCATATTCTCCTGAGGTTATCTTGGGACAGTGAATTTCCTGGTCAAATTGAGGGGCAAAACTTCCCACATCAAACCAGCAGGTAACACCGTCCTTTTGAAAATCGGGGCAGTCCTCTTTGCCGCATTCCATTATTTCCGAGCAGTTTATTTCTTTGATGGGAAATCTGGTGGTAAGATCTCCCAGGGCCATATCAGAAAAGAGATCAGCAAATTTCTCCAGGGGTTTAAATATACTTCTGCCGATAAGGAAGGCCAGGCCTGCTGCTACAATGGCCACTATAGCTCCCAGAATGGCTATAAAGTTTCTCATGGTGGTAAGTCCGGCGTAAACCTCTTCCTGATCAATTTCCACTATCAGCCCTGCAGCAGTATCCCCCAGTCTTGTAACTTCCACATGGCCCAGCACGGGAGTGCCTCTGTATTCCTCGTACTCCTCGGTAGCGGCAAAATGAAATTCCTCATTCCTGATGGGACCGGAAAGCATCTCTACAGCCCTGGTATCAATTGTCTCCTCCAGAGCAGCTCCCTCTCTGTATTCACCCAGCAGTGTATTGGTAAGCAGCATACCATCGGCATCAATTAAATAGGCATCAGCACTCTCACCCAGCTGCCCCAATCCTTCGTGAACTGCCCGGTCAATGGCGGCCTGATCAAAGAGAAAACTGGCTACTCCTATAATTTCTCCTCTGTCTCCCTCACTCCTGATTGGCTCCGAAATGGTCATACAGTTTTCATGGATCACATCGGAGTAAAATATTTCCGACCAGCTGGTTTCTCCTGCCAGAGCTCCCTGAATATAGTCTCTATCGTAAAGATCTGCCCCAATTACCTCTTCCCGGGTGCTGTAAACAATCTCACCCTCAGGGTCGGTAATAAAAGCAAAGGCATAGCCATACTCTTCTACCATCATAGGAGCTATTGCCTCCAGACTTTCCACCTCTTCCTCCCACGCTTCTGTGTCCCTATCCCAGTCATTTTCGGCCAGAACGTTTAAGCTTCCATATACATCGCTATTATGTGAGAATACTCTGATGTCTCCTTCTCTCTCCTGCCAGAATTCGCCCAGCTCGGTATCAGTTAATTCGCCATACATAATGATCGAATTAAAAGCCTGCTCTCTCAGCTCCCCCTCAGAAGAGCTGTAGGAAAAATATCCCACAATTATAATGGGAATTATGCTTATGAGCAGAATATAAATTATCAGCTTTCTTTTTAAAGTAAGATTGAATCGGGACATCATTAATTAACCCCCCCATTTTAAAATCCTGCCTTTGACGTCAACTACTTTTTTGACGCTTTTTCACAGCCTCAGCCGTGCTCTAAAGCACTGAGAAACATTCCCCACCCATTTAAGTGGTTATTTTATTACATTTCTTTAATTCTCCACTATCTACACAATTATTTTTATGCTTTTAAATCCATTATATCTTCCAGCTTTTCAATTTCTTCTGTAGTTAGGATACTATCCAGATTCAAAATATTAAAGTTCTAGTTCAAATTATTGGGTGCTGAACCTGGAAACTTAATTTAAATTTCCTAATGCTGTTGCTAAAATTGCAAACCCTGCAAAATCAGTCATTTTTATGATACAATAAACCTCAGATTTTATTTTTATCATAACAAAGCAATCTAAAAATAATCTAAAAATTACTTAAGCCCCCAGCAACAATTGCTGGAGGCCAAAAAATTAATGTATGTCAACAGCTCAGCAACCCCTGGGAAACCCCCTTTGGACCTTGAGCTTTGCGCCCCTGCCTTTCGGCAGGTTTGCCCACTATTTATTTTTGCGAAAATTATAGGCATATATTTCATTTATCTAAACCTAGGTTTACAGTAACAAATTATTCAATAAATTGCAACTTTTTCATTAAATTTAAGTAAATTGAGTAAATTATTAAGGTTAATTAGAAAAGCTCACTGGAA
>CAZVMQ010000017.1:0-32046 GCA_964628755.1 uncultured Halanaerobiaceae bacterium | reverse complement strand
TATTCATAATACCCACAGCTATAGCTGTAAAAAGCAGCATCTGATGAGCCATCATTGCTCCCACCGTATAATTGTCGAGACCATAACCTGGCCCAACCATAGCTGTCATCGCTGGTTTTCTCATAGTTTCAACAAACGCTAAAATTTCTTATAATGTTATACTTTCATGCGGTTTCTCCCTTAATTGTATAAGTGCTCTATACATTTTAAATAAAATTTCGAATGATATTAATAATTTTGGGCATATTGACGATTTGCGATTAAATATGTTATTCTAGGAATAACCTCAAATAGGAGGTGTAATTAATGTCCGAGAATAATGACAAAATTAGACAACATATTTTAAATAATTATTCTCAAGTAGCTCAAGAAAAAAATGATTCTTGCTGTTTTGATCCTGACTGCTGTGAATCTGAAGATAATCAAGCTGAAGAAATTGCTCAGAAAGCAGGTTATTCCAAAGAAGACCTGGATGCTGATTTTAGCGAGGCCAATTTGGGGTTGAGCTGTGGCAACCCTCAAGCTATAGCCAAACTGGGAAAAGGAGAAACTGTTTTAGATTTAGGCTGTGGTGCGGGCTTTGATGTGTTTTTGGCTGCAAAAGAAGTGGGGAATGAGGGCAAAGTTATCGGAGTGGATATGACTCCAGATATGATTAATGAGGCTAGAGAAATTGCCCGGGACAATAATTTTAAAAATGTGGAATTTAGGCTGGGAGAAATTGAAAATATACCTGCCGCCGATAAGACAGCTGATGTTATAATATCAAACTGTGTTATAAATCTTTCGCCAGATAAGCCAAAAGTATACAGGGAAGCTCACCGGGTTCTAAAAGCTGGGGGAAGAATTGCCATCTCAGATGTAGTAAAGAAAAAGGAATTTCCAGAAGAAATAAAAGCCAACCTCGAAAATTATTCTAGCTGTATAACTGGTGCCATTACAGTCGAAAAATTACGCGAATACTTAAAAGAAGCAGGTTTTTCTGACATAAGCATTGAGCCACATGACAGTAGTGAGGAGATAGTTTCCAACTGGAATAATGATTTTAATGTAGAAAATTACATTTACTCAGCCAATATTAGTGCTTATAAATATAAATCATCAAAATAAGTTGAAAAGTTGCTGGAGGGAATAATACGTATGAATAATCATAACAGTGATGAGAAGTTGGCTGAGCTATCCAGGGGGCTAGCCAACAAGCATAGGGTGGTAATATTGAAAATTCTTGCCAATCAGCCAAAAGATGATAGATGTATGGTGAACAATATTGTAGAAAAACTTCCGCTTGCTCAGTCCACTGTTTCCCAGCATCTAAAAGTTTTAAAACAAACGGGCTGGATTAAAGGTGAAGTAGAAGGACCGGGGGTGTGTTATTGTCTAAAAGAGGATATGATTAACAATTATCAGCAACTTTTAGAGGGAATACTGGAACTTTAATTTGGCAAAATTCAGGTTTTTTCCACATCAATTTTTGCGGGGGTCGTAGTTCAAAATAAAAAGAAACGAAGCCTTAATTAGCGCCAACATAAGTTTCCAAATCTGGGTGCCTGGGGTTAAAGTCCTCCTGTAATCCTCTTATACCTCATTTCTGGCTTGCTGAAAACGAAAAGAATCTATATTAAAGGAAAAATGGTCACAGCATTGAACTAATATATCAAGGCACTTTACATTCCCATTTTAAGGAGGGAGCAGAGTGAATAAATATAAGCTTAAGATTTTGGGTTTTTTGGCTTTGCTGATTGCTTTAACCGGGACTTTAACAGCCTGTGGATGATGAATAATAAGCTGGCCGTGGGCCAGAAACTTAAAATGGCAAAAGTTAAAAATTTGGTAATTGGATTATCATATTAGTTAGTAACCTGCATATTAACAGTAACCACCGGAGTGTAAAAGCTCCGGCTATTTTTATGCATTCATAAGCATGAAGGTTTTACCGAAGTTATATTGAATTATAAAATAAGAAAATTTATACTAACATAAAATAATTTGCAACAGCTTCTGAGTTTTCCGCTGACATTCCAAACTATTTTGTGTGTTTTGAGAAGACCCCCAAATAACTATATTCCCCATTACTCTTAACCCTTTCTTGTGCGGGCTCAAAAGCCTCTGTAACTTTCTAAATTAAAATAATGTGAATCCATCAGAGGGCCCAATATGCTCGCCATAATAATATTTAGGCCTGGACCAGAGCAAGAAATTATATAGATATGCGAAATTATATTGTGCGTGAAATTATAAATTTACGGTCTAAAGGAAGGTGAAAATAATTGAATTTTATTGGCAGAAAAAAATCGGGAAAGGCGATAAGAATTGAGAAACAAAAACATTTATTTGCAGTCCTGGTAGAGGAAAAAGTGGTTAATGAATTCGAAGATTACAATCGAGCAGTTAGAGAGGGCAAAATATTGATGCTTCAAAGTTTTTTTCCCGAAGCAAGACTTTCTGAAATAAAATATCTGCTGGATCTACCGGTGGATGAATGGGAACAGTTAATTTTAAAATTTCGCTGAAAGGAATTCGTAGCCGAATTTGATAGAGAATAAATATTTGAAGTTTGGTTATCGGAAGATTAATTGAAATTTAAATTGAAGGTATGAGCTGGAAATTTTAATTTAACCAGTCGAAATAATAGCGGCAAGTTATTTTGTATGTTATTAAAAAAAGCTTCAATCTCTGTAATTCTTATATTCAAAATAAACATCACAAGTTAGAAACAAAAGTTTAGGGTATCGTTCTATTTCAAGTCTAAAATCATTTGATTTACATGTGACGCAGATTTTTTACATTTTTGGTGCAATTTTGAAGGCACAATTGTGGCTATCTTTACGGTATTATCTCTTATAGGCGGTAAAATTAATTTAGCAGGTGTAAGAAGAACATATACTTAACAATTAGCACATTAGCACACTATTGAAAGAGAGGTTTGGAACATGATTTTAACTAGATTATCTTTAAAAGACTTTGAGAAAATTAAACCTTTATTGAACGATTATAAAAGTTCAGTAAACGAAGAACAACTAACAGAAGAGCAATTTAGAGCCCTAAAAAAAGCTATAAAAAATGAGAAGATTACATTTTATAACGCTGAAATCAAAGATGAAATAGTGGCTATGTGTTCTATATCTTTAGCATTTTCAACTTACAATTGTAAGGCCATGGGAATATTTGAAGATTTCTATATTAAGCCTTCATATAGAGGGGGAGGGTTAGCTGCAAAATTAACTGATTTTGTTTTTGGCGACATGAAAAATAGAAATATCGAAACAGTTTGGGTTGGCTGTGCAGATGTTGATGTAAGTATGTATAAACATCTTGGATTTAATCTTGTGCTTGGAAATTTATTGGCCTGGGGCAGTAATTAAAGATATAATGCTTCTGAACTATCAAGATAGATTTCAGATATGATATTGTAGTAATACTTTCGATAATAAGTTGCGGTTGGGTTTTCCTCTCCCCGGTATTGCAATAATACTATTTTTCCAGAAAATTTATACAAAACAAAGCTATTAATATACTTGACTTTTTTTTGCCTGAAAAGTTATTATAATAACAGAATTAATTTTCATAAAAATTTATCTAACAAAATTATTCGAGGGAGAAAATTAATGAAAAAGTTAGCTATAACTATGCTGGCACTGGTTGTAACTTTTGGCATGGGCTTTGCTTCGGAGGCTGACGGTCATCTTGAAGACGGTGAATACATAGGATATTCAGAGGCAGATGAAAACAGTTTTGTAGAGGCTGTTGTCAATATTGAGGATGGAGAAATCACTTCAGTTGAGCTCTCTGAATATACTGATCTTTATCTGGAAAAAGGGGAAGGCTATCCCCTTGAGTGGCATGAAGCCATGGATGTACTGCCTGAAAGATTTGTCGAGGCTAATTCCAGCGAAGTTGATGCCGTATCAGGGGCTACTGGTTCCAGTGAAAAAGCCAAGAGTGCCGTGGAAATGGCTCTTCAGAAGGCTCGGGGTGTAGAGCAGTTTGATGGCACTTTCCTGGGAAGGTCTGAAGAAAGTGAACGAGGTAACTGGGGTGTTGCCTGGGTTACCATAGAAGGTGACGAAATTGTTGACGTCCGCCTGGAAGAAGCAACTGAGGATGAAGAATTTAAAGGTGAGGATTATCCCTGGCTGGAATTCCACCATGCTCAAGAGCTGGTAGCAGATGCTTTTGTATTATTTGACAGTCCTGATGTAGATACTTACAGTGGTGCAACCAGCAGTACAGAATTATGGAGAGAAGCTGTTCAGAATGCCCTGGAAAAATCAGGCTGGTCTTTTGAATAATATAGAGTCGTAAATAAGGCAAATTAATAAGGCAAATTAAAGCTAAAAAGATCTATAAGATTTGATTAACAATTAAAAAGTAGTTTTTTAAACCAACCAAAAAGCTTTGCCCTATCCTGTATGTTAGGGCAGAGCTTTTTTTATTATAAGTTTTGATTTTATTGTAATTTGATCAAAATATTTAGGCGCAGCATAGCCCGGGATATAAATTTTCCTGTGCACACCTCTGAATAAAATGCAGGTTTTTCCTATATTATGATGATGGCTGGGAACGTGAACCTATATACACTGTCACTCCGAACAATTTAACAGATATCGATGGGACTAATTTTTCAGTGATTCTTCCTTTAAGAATAGCGGAAGAAATAAAAGAATATGAATTTGTATTTGAATCAAATTTATATTTTAGGGATTAAAGCACCTGATAATCAAAATAATTTTTATGGCCTGGAAACAGCTATAATATCTAGCAGAAAACAAAAAAGCCTGCCTCTAAATTGGAGGCAGACTTATAATCAAGAATATAGGCTCTTTGAACTGTCTTAGTTATAATTCTTACCAGGAGAACAGATTATAGAAATTATCGAAATCCACTCTGCTCAAATTCCGGGCAGAATTGCAGTTTTCATAGAGGGGATTGCTGCAGTTTGAACAGAATTCTTCGCTGGTCCAATTTTTTTGACCACATTGAGTGCAGTTAATTTTTACACTGGCCATAAATATCACCTACCATTTATTTATTATATTGTTTCTTAATATTTGGCTGAGTTCCTTACAACCTGCAAACATGTTAACAGTGTTTGCCCGATAAGTCAAGGGGGAAAATCAATTTCTTTGAATTCCGAAAACTAATAAATCTGCCCCGGTCAGCTGAAAATTTTTAAGGGTCTTTTTCAGAACCGCTGGTGAAATTGTCATATATGCTGGGTTACCAGGTTTACTTATACCTTTAATTGCCGTGGTTTATAGAATATTGGAAGCTATAAAGCAAGTGATACTGGAAATTTTAAATTCAGGGAAGAGCTTTCGCGCAGGCAGCACTATTTTTTTGGCCGAAAACTAAACCTAAACACAGGAAAAATTTCCTGGTGAACAGAGCCTTATAGCTTTCAATTATATGCATTATGAAAATGACTGCAACTATATTCAACCGACTGTTATGGAGAAGATTCATTTTTAAAAGCTGACCTCTGCAACATTACTAATTATCATTTATTTAAATACCAGTAAATGCAGTTTATTATAAAACTCATTATAGCTAAAATATAATTTATCCCTGTCCGGGGAGGTATTCTCCGGGCAGGTAATTTTGCTGATATTATCTTTTTCCTTATAATTGTTCATAATATTTTTCCAGCTGGACTGCCCCGGATTTGTCTCCATCGTCAGAGTGATATATTGCTCCTGGTCATTAATTTTACAGCTGATTTGAGCTGGGTTTATCTGCTGCTCGCAGAGCTGAAAAATATCTCTCAAAATATTTTGTAAAATTTTTAATGTCACATCATCTACGTATTCTCCGCCCGCGCCGGTCAGCTGAGTAACAATTTTGCTGATATTATCTTCGATCTGCACTTTACCGGTAACCTGCCAGGCATCAATTTCCCCCTGAAGTCTCTCTATCAGCATGAAAGTGACATCATCATCCCCTCTGTCACCTGCAGTGAACCTGTTAAAATCCGCTGACATTATGTCTTTTATAAAGGGGGTCGGCAAATTTCTGCTGGCTTCTAATACTTCTTCTGCTCTACTGTGATACATGATAGAATTATCCTGAGAACATTTGCGCTGCTCAAATAGCCCGTCTGTAGAGAGAAATAGAGTATTATTTTGCGGCAGCTCCAGGGAACCACTGGGACGATCTTCCCTTGCTCCCAGGCCGGTAGATAGCGGCAGGCCCCCGGTTTCTATTTTCTGCAGCCCTTTTTTTCTGTCGATTAAGTACAGGGGAAATTGCAATCCTCCTGCTGCATAACTTAAGCGATAATTATTGAGATCTAAAAGTCCTAAAAACAGGCAGACCAGATAATCATGAGGAAAATTTTCATTTTGATACTGTCTATCGACGAAATTCATAATCTCGGCTGGTTCCACTTTTTCACCCGGGCTGTGTTTGAGCTTGAAATAATTTTCCACGGCATCGTTGACAAAAATAGAAAGCAGGGTGCTATCTATGCCATGGCCGGAGACATCAAAATAATAGACAAGGTATTGATCGAGAATTGAGCTCATAGATCCGTGATCAATCTGGAAAATATTATAATAGTCTCCCCCCATATATTCTGCCGGCTGATAAAAGCTGCTGATAGTCAGATCTTCTGCTTCTGGTAATTTATCGGGCAGAATTTTCTGGTGAACATCCCGGGCTTTATTTAGCTCCTCATCCAGGTTTTTTTCCAGTTGAGTTATTTTTTCCTGGTTTTCGACCAGATTATTCTGCAAATTTTCCGCCTTATTTAAAATTATATATAATATAAATGCCAGAGCAGCCAGAAGCAGACTGGCTGCTGTTTGAACTGTAGATTGAGCTCTTATAAAGTTGTACACCAGCAGCCCTGCAAATAACATAGTTAGAAAAAGAGCTCCGTATTTTGCCTGTTTGTAGGACATACCTGCTGCAATTTTAAGTGGGTTCATAACATCACCTTTTCGAGAAAAAATAATTATTGGCAATTACCCGGCTAAAAACAAATCAGCATAAAATTTTTATTCATATTTATTCATCCAGACTTTCTTTCAGGGCTTCATAACGTGAACGCAGAAGTCTTTCATGTTCTTTTTCATCTGCGATCAGCTGTTCATATAATTTTGCTGTCTCCTGACTATCAGTCTGCTCTTTAAGTTTTTTATACTTTTTCTGGGCCTGCTTTTCATCTTCGATGGCTTCTTTCAGCGTTGCCAGTAATTCTTTTAAATCTGCCATATTTTATCCTCCTATAGTTTATTATTTTTCATTGCTGTAAGTAAACTGTGATCCTCGATATTATCCTCCGATCTTTCGGCCAGTTCTTGCGCTCTAGTTTGAGCCCGGCTTATGGCTTTTTTCTCATCCAGATTTTTTAGTTTTCGCTCTTCCATGATAATTTCACCATCAACCATCACCGTCTCAACCTCATGTCCGCGAGCTGAATAGACAAGATTGGGCACTACATTGCGAATTGGTTTATTTATAAGGGGGGACAGTTCTGGCTTTGTGAAATCCACGATGATTAAATCAGCTTTTTTGCCGGCCTCTATTGAACCTATCTGCTTTTCCAGGCCGATGGCCTCTGCTGCTTTTATCGTGGCCAGCCTCAATACTTTAGCAGCAGGAAGTACAGTGGGGTCCCGGGCTTTGCATTTGTTTAAGATGGCTGTAAATTTCATTTCATTAAACATATTATTACAGTTGTTACCCGGAGCCTGGTCTGAGCCCAGGGCGGCTTTGCTGCCATCTCGTAAAAACTCTGATAGCGGTGGTATAATCCCATCAATAATACCGATGCTGCCGGAGCAGATAATCAGGGAAGCGCCGCTGTTTGCTAATGTTTTGACTTCCTGGTCATTTGCTTCGGTCATATGGACGGCCATCAATCTTTCATCCAGATAATTTAATTCCTGCAGCCAGGGAATGCTGCGCTGATCATACCTTGCCAGCATCTGCTTTATCTCCCTGTCGCCCTGGGCTACATGCATGTGAATTTTAGTATCGTATTTCTCGGCCAGGCGCTTTACTTCCAGCAGTAGCTCCCGGGACAGCATATCAGGTCCCTGCGGCCCGAACAAACAGGTTATCCTGCCGTTTTCCTCCTGGTGCCATTTTTCCACCAGGTCTATAGCTTTTTCCAGTTTTCTGTTACCCACGGATTTATCTAAGGGATAAAGAAAATTCCCGTCATTCTGTTCGATTTTTTCGGGCATTTCATTGATGGTTTCGGCTATTCTGGCCCGGGTGCCCATTTTTATATGGTTTTCCACCAGTGTATCCATATCAGCATTGTAATCACAAAAGGTGGTGGTACCGGCTTTGACACCTTCAATAATATTAAGCATTGAACCTGCTTTTTTATCTTCAATTTTTATTTCCCGGGCAAATGGCCATATACCTGCTTCCATCCAGTTGTTAATATCCTGAGAGAGCCCCCGCAAAATTGCCAGACCTGTGTGGATATGACTGTCGACCAATCCGGGCATAACAACTTTATTTTCTGCCTTTATGTACCTATGAGCTTTATATTTGTTTTTTATACGCTGATTGGGGCCAGCTATTTCTATCTTATCATCTTTTATTCCCACAGCCCCCCTGTCTAAAGCACCTACTCCCTGACCTGTCATGGTCAGAACCACGGCATCATGTATGAGGATATCTAACATAAATAAAATCTACCTCCATTTGTTTTACTGTTGATTTAATCCTGTTTGTCAGAGATAAAATGAATGATGTCAAAGCGATATCAGATTTAAATTGCTAGTTATTTTGGGAAATCACTTATAATATATTTAAACATAAATTTCTCAGTTCCTCCTGTTCAAACTAAATAGGGAAGAAGAGTTCTAAAGTTATACAGGAATAATGACATTGATAGGGAAGTATATATTAACATGAGGAGTATAAGACATAAAAGAATTATACTGAATATGAAACTGAACATGAAAGAAGTATACTGATCAATCCGGGACCTCTAATTACCTGCTATTTGCAGTCCAAAAATTAAAAGATAGTAAAATGCATCTTAATCGAGGAGGAAATTTCCCGCAGATGGATGTCTTTGCTGATGGTGAGGAAAGAGATCAGGAGATAGACTTTACTATAATGCATACCAATGATGAACATTCCTCATTATTAAGTCACAGGCCCACAGAACAATCATATAATGCTCAGCTGGATGAAAGGGTGGGCGGGATTGCCCGCCTGGAGACTTTGATTAAGCGGAGGAAGGCTGAACGCTCCCATGAAAATACCCTGCTGGTTTCCGGGGGAGATTTTTTGTCCGGGGACCCTTTTTCCTGGCTGTCTTTTGCCGGAGAAGCACCGGAGCTAAAATTAATGCAGGAAATAGGTTATGATGTTATTACCCTGGGGAATCACGATCTTGACTACGGTCCTCAGCACCTGGCTGATTATCTTTCGGCGGCCGGTTATCCCCGGGCCGGAAGCAACATGGAAATTATTGCTTCCAATACCCAGATACCCGCTGAACACAAGCTGGCGGATAAGGGGCTTAAAGATTATACCGTGAAAGAAATTTCTCCGGGGTTTAAAATTGGCTTTTTTGCTGTTTTAGGGGATCAGGCTTTGGATTTGATCAAGAACCGGGAAAATGTAAATTTTGAGCATCCTCTGGTAGCAGCAGAAGTTTCTGTGCGCGAGTTAAAAAATGAGGGAGCGGATGTAATTGTCGCCCTATCTCATTCAGGGTTAAAGGAAGATTTAGAGCTGGTTAAACATGTGGGAGATATAGATGTCATTATCGGTGGTCACTGTCATTCAGTAATATCAACTCCTATCATCGAAGAAGAAACAATTATCACCCAGACCGGTTCTCGGCTGGAAAATCTTGGGGTTCTGGATTTAACATATTACCCGACTGAAGATGAAGTGCAGTTACAGGATAAAAACAGGGAAACTCTCTATAAAGTCAATGAGACTATAGAACCTGATGAGCACATTGTCCGGCAGGTTAACGATTATACTGAGAAACTAAATAAATTTGTATCTCAAGTATATCATCAGGAACTGGACCTGATGAAAACAGCCTTCCACACTGATTTTTCCGTGCCCCACCTGCCTAAATTTTCTGAAACTCCTTATGGAAATTTTGTTACAGATGCTATGCGCTTTACAGCCAGTGAAAAACTGGGGGAAAAGGTGGATTTTTCTTTTCAGGCCAGCGGTTTAATCAGGCAGGGGTTATACCCTGATTCGCTCGATAATTCAGAGGGGGAGGTTAACTATTATCAGCTGGCTGCCACCGGCAGCATGGGCAGCGGCTGGGACGATAAGCCGGGTTATCCTCTGGTGGCCGGATATTTGAGCGGTAGAGAAATCTGGCGGGTTATGGAGCTTTCGGTGCTTTTGAGTGAATATATGGGTCATCCCTTTTTTCTTCAGGTTTCCGGATTAAAATTCACCTATGACAAAAGGAAAGCTATTGCGTTTAATATACCTGTTATCAACAAACCTCTGCCGACCGGAAGGGCTGTCAGGTCTCTGAAAAAATATAAAGGTGAAAATATCCTGGGGGAATCCGGTCTTGATAATGCTGAGCAGGATTATGATTACGAGCCCATTCCCAAATCTGATGAAAAGTTATACAGTATAGTCACTGATTATTATCTGGCTCGTTTTATCCCCTTAGTCGGTGATAGAATCCCTTTTTTAAATGTGGAACTTAAAAATAGCCAGGGAGAGCCTTATGAAAATATGAAAAATGCCGTGCTTTATAATCAGCAGGGAGAAGAATTTAAGGTCTGGGAGGCTATCTTCGATTATGCTCAGGCTCAGGAGGGAAAGCTGGCAGAGAAATATAAACAAGAAAATAATAGGATAAACAATGTCCCGGAATTTTCTTTTCTGGCCAGACCGATATTTAGCTTTCTTTCTCTGGTGCTGTTATTTATAGCAGGTGTGGCATTAACTGTTTATTTGCTTTAAATTTAGCAAGGAGAGGATGAGTATTTTATGGAAATTTATACTGGTTCCGGTGATAAAGGTAGAACAAGTTTATTTGATAATACCAGGGTATCTAAAGACTCCAGACGGGTGGAAAGCTATGGTACTGTGGATGAATTGAACTCTCTTCTTGGTTTTGCCCGGAATAGTATTGAGGACCAGGAGATTGCCAGCATTATCTTTAAGGTTCAGCGTGATCTATTTGATCTGGCCGGAGAGCTTGCTACCGTCGATGAAGGAGATTTTCCCGAAAAAATAACTGAAGAAAATGTAGAATATCTGGAAGAGAAAATCGATGCCTTTCTGGCGTCCATGAATGAAGAAGAAAAAAGCCGCTTTATAGTTCCCGGCAGCAGTGAAAGCAGCGCGCGATTGCACATGGCCCGGACGGTATGCCGACGCACTGAAAGAAGAATTGTTTCTCTTACCCGGGAAGCGGAAATTCGTCAGGTGCTTTTACAGTATATAAACAGGCTTTCCGATTTGATTTACACACTGGCCCGTTATTTAGAGGCCAGCCTGGATTATGTGGATTTTGAAAAAAGTGAGGGAGAGTAAACAGCAGGATTTTTCTGGCTGAGCCAGAATTAAAATAAATAGACTTAAATTAACTTAAATGTAATTTCACTGACAAAGGAGGTTTATTAAGCCATGGATGTGCCTTCAATTATTAAAAACCGCAGAAGCATCAGGAAGTATAAAGAACAACCCGTGGAAAAAGAAAATTTGCAGGAACTGCTGGATCTGGCCATGAGAGCTCCTTCCGGTAAGAATAGACAGCCCTGGGAGTTTGTTGTGCTGCAGCAGGAACCCAAACAGGAGCTTATCGATATTTTACATAACAAGGCCAGAAAGTTAAAAAAGGAAGGGGAAGACGTGGGAAGCTGTCTTTCCAGTGTGCGAACTATGAGACAGGCTCCGGTGTTAATTTTAATTTACAATCCCTATTCTGATCTGGAGCGCTCTAAACTTGATGATTATGAATGGTCAGTAGATACCCAGTCAATCGGAGCTGCAGTGGAAAATTTACTTCTGGCTGCTACCGATATGGGACTGGGCAGTCTGTGGATCTGTGATGTTTTTCTGGCAGAAAAAGAAATTTCTCGCTGGCTCGATAGAGACGATGAACTGGTTGCGGCAGTAGCTCTGGGCCACTCAGCTGAAGACCCCTCTGCTTCTTCCCGGGAAGATTTAGAAGATAATGTTACCTGGCTGGGAGAAGCGGCAGAATAACTGCAGCATTGTAGGAGGTAATTATGTCTAAAGATACAGGACCGCGCAGAATATTAATGGGAATATCATTACTTATACTGGTGGTATTGGCTTATGCTCTGGCGCAAAATTACGGTGGAGAACCAGTATATTATATCACAGTATCAGAAGCTTTAGAGAGAGACCAAACTTCTAATGATATAACCAGAGTAGCTGGATTTGTTAATTCTGAAAGTATTGACTGGCAGCCAGCAGAAGAACAGCTGGAATTTGAAATTTTTGATCCGGGTCGAGACCAGGCCCTCCCGGTTCATTATTCCGGCGATAGGCCGCAAGAATTAGATGCTCAGGAAGAAGTCGTGGTTGAGGGTTATATTCAGCAGGGAGAATTTCAGGCAGACAGGATCATGTTTCAGTGCCCTTCCGAGTATCGAGAAGAATTGACTGAGCAGCAGTGATGGGGGATAGCTATGCTGGAACTTAAAAATGTAAGTTATCAGCTGGGGCCAAATTCCCTTATAGAAGATTTTGATCTGGAGGTTAAAGCCGGAGAAAATCTTGCTGTGCTGGGCCCTAATGGTGCTGGAAAAACTACTCTGCTGAAGCTAGCAGCTGGCTTGAAGAAGCCAAACAGCGGCAAGATACTGTGGGAAAATGAAAATTTATATACCAGCAGACCCAGAATAGGATATCTGGGTCATGACTTATATTTATATGAAGATCTCACCCTGCAACAGAACCTTAATTTTTTTGCCAGCTTATATCAGGTTGAAAGAGGTCGGAAAGAGATCTTTGCCTGGCTGAAAAATTTGGGGCTGGAATTATATGCCGGGGATAAAGTTGAGAATTTGTCCCGGGGCTTGAAGCAGCGCCTGGCCATCTGCCGCTGCTTTTTTATTGCTCCGCAGCTTATATTGCTCGATGAACCTTATACCGGTCTTGACCCTGCGGCCCGACAAATTATACAGGGACTTCTGCAGGAATATTCTCATTGTCCGGTTATTTTTACCAGTCATGATATCGAGAGAGCTCTGAATAACTGTCGGCGCTGGATTCTGCTCAAACAGGGTAGGGCAGCTGGCAGGGGGGATGCTGATGAGCAGCAGAAACTTTACGAAGCTTATGCCTGTAATAAATCCCGGGTGTCGGAAACTTGAAATTTATTAGGACTATTTTGACGCTTCTATATAAGGAAGCGGCTCTGGAAATCAATACAGGTCAACTGCTGGGCTCAATGTTTTTGTTCGCTCTGCTGTCTGGCGTTATTTTTAGCATGACTTTTGGGGCCGGTGGGCAATCCCGGGCTTACTTTCCCGGGGTTTTCTGGTTCAGTCAGATTTTTGCTGTACTGTTAATTTTAAACCGGTCCATTTCCCGGGAAAAAGAGAATAGCTGCCTGGAAATTATCATTCTTGCCGGCAGCTCCCGAGAAGCTATTATGGCGGCCAGAACAGCTGCTAATTTTTTGTTGTTTGTGCTGCTGTCTCTGATAATTATTCCTGTGTTTTTTGTGCTTTTTGATATTAATTTTTCCTGGCATATTCTGCAGATTTTGCTGGTAGTGTTGATATTTCAGCTGGGAATGGCTGTAACCGGTAGCATAATGTCTTTTTTGGTAAATTTAACCAGACTGGGGGAGCTGCTTTTACCTGTGCTCCTGCTCCCTTTATTGCTGCCGCTGGTGCTGGGAGCTACCGAAGCTACGGAACTGGCTTTACAGCAGGTGTGGAATCAAAATTTTAATTTCTGGCTGCTATTGATGCTTTTTTATGATGTGGTATATTTTCTGGTTTCTATCTGGCTGGCTCCATATTTGTTGGAGGTGTAAGTGTTTTAAGCAATGAATAAATCCAGAATTGAAAAATTTTTTTACTATTTATTGGTAATTTTGATGGCGTTTTTACCCCTGGTTATTTTTGTTTATGCCCCCCGGGAAAAAGTAATGGGTGATGTGCAGCGAATATTTTATCTGCATGTATCTTCGGCCTGGGTGGGGTTTTTCGCTTTTTTTGTGGTCTTTGTGTCCGGCATTTTTTATCTTCGCCGCCGGCAGCCCGAATGGCACTTCATTGCCCGTGCTTCTGCTGAAATAGGCGTGTTTTTCACCACCTATGTGCTGGGTTCAGGCATGTTATGGGCCAGAGCTGCCTGGCGTACCTGGTGGGTATGGGATGCCCGGCTAACGACTACACTGATTATGTGGTTTATTTATCTGGGTTATTTATTTTTGCACCTGGTGACCAGAGATAAAAGCGAAAATCAACAGAAGTTGACAGCAATCTACGGGATAATAGCTTTTATAAATGTACCGCTGGTATTTATGTCAATTCGCTGGTGGCGTACTATGCATCCGGTAGTAATAGATATGGAAGGAGGGGGACTTTCCCCCCGGATGGTCCAGGTGCTAATTTATAGTTTGGTCACTTTAACTTTTCTCTATTTTTACCTGCTTTTTTATCGCCGCAATCAGCTGAAAATTGAGCGTAAAATTTCTGAACTGCGTGAGCAAATAAAAACCAGAGTTTAACTAATGAGAAAGAGGTGAAAACAATGTATTATCTGGCAGGAGCTTATGTGCTCTTTTTGCTGATATTAATTGGCTATTTAGGAAAATTAAGAGGTCGACAGCGAGAACTGGAGGAGCGGCTTGAGCTGCTCAAACATAGTCTGGGACCGGAGAATAAGGAAGGATAGAAATAAAAATTGTAAACTGGTTTATATATATTCTGTCTGTTATGAGTTATGATAAGTCAGTAAGCAGGTTCAGCTTTTAATATAACAGTATCTTTTAATTAGGGGGAATATATATGACCTGTAAGTCCTGTAGAGTCATACCAGTAGAAGAGAGACAGAGATGCTCGGATGAGATCAAATGTGCTTTTGATAGCGAAGGAAATTTCAATCCGGATAACTGGTGCTGCCAGACAATGCATAAACTCAAAGATTATGCCCGGGATTATGGCACTTATTATCATGAGCCGGAAGGCAGGTCCAGTATTTCAACCCTGAAAATACCGGAAAACGATGTGTTTAATGGTTATATTACCATTGTAACCTGTACTGAAGGGGGAGCTACTGACAATGCGGTAATGATAGGAAAAGAGAAGCAGCGTCCGCTTTCACTGGAAGTGGCTGAAATCACCTTATCCTATTACGATAATATTTCCTCTCCTTTCAGTCGACAAAACCGGTAAGCAATATAATTTGACAGCTGTGAACAAAATAGATAAAATAATAGACAGATAAACCTCACAGCAATTGATTTTATTTCCATAAGCGGCTGTTTAATTTGAGGAGGAAAATCTATGCCCACATACACTTATAAATGCCGCAGCTGTAAGCAGGAATTTTCTCTGGAAGCTACCATGCAGGAAAAGGACCGGGGATTAGAAGCTAACTGTCCTACCTGTGATGATGGCGACGTTTTTCAGACTTTTTCTCGGGTAGGAGTTCTGGGAGGAAGCTCAGGAGGTTCCAGCTGTTCTGCCACCTCCTGCCCTTCTGACCGCAGCTGCTGTGGTTAAGCTTCAGACAGCAATAAAATGTCAGAATTAATTGTCAGATAAAGCCAGGTATTTCGCTCCAGACCCTGGCTTTTTTTGCTTGCTCTTCACTTTAGCAATTTTTAGTACTAAAATATAGGTGTGGTTTGTAATATAAATAATTATTCAGGAGGCAAAAAATTATGCAGAAAGATAAAGAAAATATCGTGGATCTACGCAGTGATACCGTTACCCGACCATCAGAGGCCATGCGTAAGGCTATGGCCGCTGCTGAGGTGGGAGATGATGTCTACCGGGAGGATCCAACAATTCTCATGCTGGAGCGGAAACTGGCAAAAATTTTGGGCAAGGAATCCGCTCTATTTTTTCCCAGTGGGACCATGGCCAATCAGACTTCAATTTTAACCCACACCCGTCCGGGCCAGGAAATTATTCTGGGGGAAGAATCTCATATATTTTATTATGAAGTGGGTGCAGCTGCCAGATTAGGAGGGTTGCAGACTCATACAGTTGATGACAGATCGGGCTGCCCCTCTCCAGAAAATGTCAGGAATGCTATCCGGGCTGAAAATATACATTATCCCCCTACCGGGTTAATATGTCTGGAAAACACCCATAATCGCGCCGGGGGAGTAGCGGTTGGCCTGGAGGATATACAGGAAATTGCCGAATTAGCAGCCGATCATGGTATCCCAGTGCATCTGGATGGAGCCAGAATATTTAATGCTGCGGAAGCTTTAGGTCTGCCTCCTTCAGATCTGGCAGCCCCTGTCGACAGTGTATCCTGCTGTTTGTCCAAAGGGCTGGGAGCACCGGTGGGCTCACTGCTGGCCGGGAAGGAAGAATTCATAAATAAAGCTTTGAAGAATCGCAAATTACTTGGGGGAGCCATGAGACAGGTGGGAGTCCTGGGAGCAGCCGGGTTAAAAGCTCTGGAAAATATTGAGAGGATAGCGGAAGATCATCGGCTGGCCCAAAAGCTGGCAGAGAAAATAGAAAATATAAACCGGGATGAACTGGAAGTTGTCAGCCAGCATACTAACTTTGTAATCATCAGATTTACCGGTAAAGGTGGGGCCGACAAACTGCAGAAGCAGCTGGCCGCAAAACATGTTTTGGTTAACGCACTCGATGATGAGCGGTTGCGGCTGGTCACACATCTTGATTTGACTGCAGATGACCTGGATTATTTTTGTGAGATTTTAACAGATTTATAATAATCTTAAGTAAATTGATTGTTTTTTATATTTAATAGTGATATAATGTTGACAAAGCATTTGAAAGATGTATTAATTTGCTAATATGTTAAATGTGGGGAGGTTATTAAAATGGCTGAAGAAACAATAACTGCTGGTGAACAGGCTCCCGAATTTTCTCTGCCTGATCAGAATGAAGAATTAGTAGAGCTTTCGGATTTTGCTGGTAAAAGAGTGCTGCTCTCTTTTCATCCCCTGGCCTGGACCAGTGTATGCAGAAACCAGATGGAAGCTCTGGAAGAAAAATATGATGAGTTTACCCGGAAGAATATTGTGCCTCTGGGGATTAGCGTAGACCCGGTTCCCAGCAAGCAGGCCTGGGCGGAAGATATGAGTTTAACAGAATTAAATTTGCTTTCCGATTTTTGGCCCCATGGACAGATGTCAGTTAAATATGGAATTTTCCTTAAGGATAAAGGCATTTCGGAAAGAGCTAATATCGTGGTTGATGAGCAGGGTAAAGTTGAACATGTAAAAATTTATCCCATCGGAGAGCTTCCTGATTTTGACGAACTTCTACAGGAACTTTAACAAAAATAAGCCGGCGGTGAAAACATGAACTCCCATTTGCAAAATATGGTTGTGAATAAAGATGAAATAGACCAGGAGCAACTGCTGGAGAGGCTGAGCAAAGATAATAACTGGAGTGCAGTGAGTTTTATAGATGTACTGCTTCCCGGTCTTTTATTCGAAGCAAATTTAACTTATGGTAATTTCCATCAGGTAAAAATGGCAGTTTTTCTGCGCAATCTGGCCCGGGAAAATAAATTGTCCCGGCAGACTCTGACAGAAGTAATGAAACTGCTGTTACAGGAGAGCAGAGAGCGCTCCTGCCTTAATGTCGAAGTCGGCGAGGTGGAAATGTCCCGGGATATATCTGATCCCCTGGGACAGATGTTAAATGAGATGGCAGACCACAATATCCACAATGCCATGTACTATGCCCTACAGGCTTACAAACAGGAGCCAGAAAGGCTGCAGGAGTTACTGCTGTCATTAGGAGGAGTCTTTGGTCCGGAGAATTTAGGCCATAGTTTGAGCTGCTTCTTCCCGGTGATGCTGGAACTGGTAAATTCACATCATCCTGCTGCCGGCACTGCTATATTTTCTTATCTGCTTTATCTGAGCAGGTATGGAGTCGAGGCTGATTTTGATCCGGCTGATTATGAGCTTTCTGAAATGCCTGATGATTTGTTAAGACTGGCTGCTTCCGGCCAGGGAATAGCAAATTTACATCATATGATCACTCTGGCAATCTACAAATGGTGGGAAAAGACTGAATTTCACGATCCTGATTTTCCCCTGCCCTATAAGGTGTTTTATCAGAAGCGACTGGCTGGAAAAAGTGTGGATTCTCATCGTAAAAAAAGAGTCTCTCAACCGCTGGATCTGGAGTTGCCTGCTGATTACCGCGAATTTTATCAGGTGTTTGCCTATGATGATGTAGAGTTTAGCACCCGGCTGGTTCGAGCTTTATTCCAGGAGAGACCGTCTGCTCTCTGGGACTGGATTATCAGGCTATATGCTGAAGATTATGAAGCAAATAGCTGGAATCCCCATTTTTACACCGGTATATATCTGGCCCTGAAACTCAAGGAGAAAAATTTAATTGCCGATGCTACTGGTCAGGAGATGGCCATCGATCAGGCTGTCAGTTACTATATCAATTCTATGTCCTGATTGAGTTCTGACAGTTCTTTCCCGGGCTTTCCAGCAGCCCGGGAAAGAAAGATATAGCCGGGGTATTAGATCGCAAATATATAATTACGGTCTGTTGTATTGCAAAAATATTTTAAATTTTAATTATATTAAATGATTTATTGTGCAAAAATAACTTAAAAAGGGGAGTTTGCAGATGAGAAGTGAACTGGAAAGAGAACACTGGACAACCAGGCTGGGCTTTATTTTAGCTGCAGCAGGGTCTGCTGTGGGGCTGGGAAATATCTGGCGTTTTCCTTATGTTACCGGTACTCAGGGTGGAGCGGCATTTTTAATTATCTATCTTGCTTTCATTATAATAATTGGCTATCCACTTATGGTTACTGAAATGACAGTAGGCAGGAAAACTCAAAGAAACCCGGTGGGGGCTTTTAAGTCTCTAGCTCCTGGTACACCCTGGTGGCTGGTAGGAGCTCTGGGCGTGTTTACAGGTTTCGTCATACTCAGTTATTATTCAGTTGTTGCCGGCTGGTCTCTGCATTATATTGTCGAATCTATCACCGGTCTTTCTCCAGAAATGGAATTTGGCGCCTTGTTTGAAGGTCATATCACTCAGGTAGGTCTGCCAATTTTCTGGCATGCAATCTTTATGGCTATAACTGCGGGTATAATAGCTTCCGGAGTAGTAAACGGAATACAGCGGGCAGTTAAGACCTTGATGCCGATTTTATTTATCCTGCTGGTGGTACTTATAGTCAGAGCTTTGACCCTGGAAGGAGCCGGAGAAGGTCTGGCCTTTTATTTAACACCTGATTTTGGTGAAGTGACCTGGGGTACTCTGCAGGATGCGGTGGCCCAGTCCTTTTTTACCCTGAGCCTGGGAATGGGAGCAATTATCACTTATGGTAGTTACCTCTCCAAAGAAGATAATATTGGTGATAATGCCGCCTATGTGGTGGGGCTGGATACTTTGATCGCCATTCTGGCCGGTTTTGCTATTTTCCCGGCTGTTTTTGCTCTGGGCCTGGACCCGGCAGCCGGTCCCGGTCTGACATTCATTACTCTACCGGCAGTTTTTGCCGAGATGCCTGCGGGTTCAATATTTGGGTTTTTGTTCTTTGTTCTGCTTTCCATTGCAGCAGTGACCTCGGCTATCTCCCTGCTGGAGGTTGTAACTGCCTGGCTGGTAGATGAGTATAACTGGGAACGTAAAAAAGCAGCTGCTGTGCTGGGGATAATAATTTTTCTGGTAGGTATTCCACCGGTGCTGGGTTATAGTGCCTGGGCTGATTTTGAGTTTCTGGGTTTCGACGTCCTGGATACCTATGACTGGTTTGCCAATGCCATATTTCTGCCTCTGGGTGGTCTGCTGACAGCAATTTTTGCCGGATATGTGTGGAAGGCGAATAATCTTGCTGATGAGGCCAATCGGGTTGAGGGTAAAATCTGGATTGGCGGCTGGTATGGATTTCTGATCAGAATTGTAGTACCCATTGCCATCGCTATTGTTATGGTACTGGGAATTATAGAAACTGTATTAGCTTAGGAAACTAAATTATCTTAAAATGTTTTGTCTTCAACCCCGGCCCTATCTGTGTGGCCGGGGTTGAAGCTTAAAAAGGCTCAGGAGTGAGGCCGCAATTATGCAGACTTTTATTGATTTCCTCTGGATAAGGATTTAAAAATTTCTGACGTCTCAGATAATCTTTTTTGTACTTATCAGCTTTTTGTTTTAACCATTGATTGAGTTGCAAATAATTGTTGATTTCTTCCTGGCTGAATTTTTCTACCATGTTTAAAAACTTCCTTTTTTCCCCCGGGCTTACTTCCTCAGAGATATGACCAAATCCATGTAGAATTACATTTTTCCAGCTGGCTCTGTTGAGATCAAGAGAAAGACATTCCATAAACTTATCATAGTATTGTTTTTGCAATTCTGTCCGGTTATACTGCTGCTGTTCTGCCACCATTCTCCCCAGGCTGTCAACCAGTTCTCTGCTAAACCCCAGCAGATAGAGTTTATAATCTGCGTGAAATTTCTGCAGCCTGGCAATGGAATAATTGGCCAGCAGCTTTCTCCAGTTAAAGTGGGCATAAAGTTTTTGCAAAAAATAGAACAGCTGCCTGGAATCCTGCAGCTTTGTTTCTGAGATAATAGGCAGATGGGGATAAAATTTAGCCGTCAGCCCGGGCAAAAAACCTGAAGCTCTTCCCTGGACTGAACTCCTTTTCAGAAAATAGTATTTGCAATTTTGTGGACCACAGGTGGGTGATTTTTCTTTTAGGATCATGGCTTCCAGATTGAAATTTTTAATATATTTAAGCAGGACACCTGTAATTTTTTCCTGAAAATAATTATTAGAAGCTGGCTGATGCAGGAGCCAGTTACTTCGGGTTTTAATTAATTTAATAGGAGGTCGCGGTGAATTTAAACCCAGTCTAGCTTCGGGACAGATGGGAATAAGTTGAAAATGCTGTTTGAGCTGTTTGATTTCGCAGAAAGTGAATATTTTGCCGTCATATCTGCATTTGTGCCCCAGCAAACATCTGCTAATTAATACTCGCGGTTTTGATAAATGTTCAGCCGAACGATTGATTTTGGCCGGAGAAAAATTTTTTCCGGCCTTAGCTGCTATATACATTTTAAATTCCCCCTGGCCTGGCTTTAGGCATATTCTACTTTTGTCTGTTTTGAAGAAGGTTTTTTAAGCTGAAACTAGAATTATAATAAGTACAATTGAGCTGTGCGCTAATTTAACTGGACAATATGCTGGATAATATAAGTGTTCATATAAAATTTTTTTCAGTGAGGGGCTATCATGAAAAATAAATTCTGGATTTTCCTCATAATTACCTGCCTGATTGGTGTAATGTTTTTTAATTCTGCTGTCAGGGCTGAAGATTTCTGGCAGATAGTTCGCAGCGGCAGCCCGGAAGAAGTACGATCAGCAATTGAGGCTGGAGCGAATGTAAATAAGGAGGATTCTCAGGGCCGAACACCACTGATGATAGCGGCCGGTTACAACCGGGATGCCTGGGTGGCTGAAATTCTGCTGAACAACGGAGCAATTATGGAGGCCCGGGATAACCGGGGACGAACCCCTCTGTATTATGCTGTTAAGCATAACTCCAATGAACAGGTTTTAAGATTCTTTATCAGAAGAGGGGCGGCAGTTAATATCACTACCGATTATGGTTTTACACCGCTGTTTAGGGCGGCCGGTGATAATGCTGTGGGAAAAGTGGATATATTATTGAATTCCGGAGCCAGAGTTGATCAGCGGGGGCCGGAGGGACGTACACCTCTAATTGAAATACTTAAACATGATCCCTCTCGCAGTACTGTCAGGAGATTTTTGAATGCAGGAGCATCCCCCACTGCCCGTGATGATAGGGGTAGGACTCCTGTTCATATCGCGGCTGAAAGAGGGCAGAAGGATTTACTGGAAATATTTAGTAATAGAACTGCAATTGTGGGTCTGCGTGACAATCAGCAGATAACGCCCTTTATGCTGGCGGCGGCTCACAATAATAATACAGATGTATTGAAGTTTTTACTTGACCGGGATGCGGATATAGAGGCCCGGGATAGAAACGATAAAACTCCTCTTTTGTGGGCTGCTGCAGAAAATGACAGTATGCGGGTGCTGGAATTTTTGCTGGAGGAAGGGGCAGATATGTCTGCTGTTGATGGTAATGACCGGGGAGTGTTTCATCATGCTGTAGCCTCTGGTCGCAAGTCTTATGATAAAATTCAGTTGTTTGTCCGTTTTAATGATCAGGATATAAATCGGCGTGATAGAGAGGGTAACACTCCTCTACATCTGGCTATAAACCAGCGTACTTTGAGGTATGAGCTTATAGAGCTGCTGCTGGAAGCCGGAGCAGATCCCAATCTGGAAGATTCAGCGGGCAGAACTCCATTAATGCAGATGGCAGCAGATAATAGAAGTTCCAGGTTTTTCTCATTGCTGCTGCAAAAGGGGGCAGATGTCAATTTATCCGGACGCAGGGGGATTACTCCCCTGATGCTGGCTGCCCGTAATACAGATAGCGAAGAGGTTATCTTCACGCTGCTGGACGCCGGAGCTGAGGTGGATATTTCTGATAATAGAGGTCGAAGAGTGGTTGACTATCTGGATGAAAACAGGAATCTGCTGGATACTGATGCATACTGGGAATTACAGTACATGGAACCGGAGGAAAGAAAGCTGGATAAATTGGAGCTTAAATCACCGGTTCAGGGTACTGTGCGCAGCCTGGCGATTCCTTCTCTGGGTCATGCCTATGCAGATAGCTGGTGGCCCAAAGGAGCAATGTTTTTAGCCGGGGAAGCTGCTACCCTGGGGCTGGCATTAACCAGAGAGGATAGCAGCAGTGCAGTTCCTTTTTATCTGGCCTTTGCCGCCCTTAAAGCTCTGGAAGTTTATGATGTCAATAGAGAGATCAGCTCATTTAACGAAATGGCTGAAGGTTATAATCAGAGGGTAGAAGAATTTAATAGACGTTTTCAGGATTGATTTTAATTTTGACTGGTTAAAATAAGAAGATATTTGTCGGGGAGGGTCTACAATTTCTTCTGATAAAAAGAAGATAAATCGGTCCGGAGATAGTTTTCGCGCGGGAAAAAATAAAAAAATCAATGATAACAAAGCTGCTTCTCGTCCGGGGAAGAACTTCAAATCCCGGCTGGAATCGGTGGAAAAAGAGATGATTAGAGAGAAGCTGGATGAACTTCTGGCTGAAGTTGATCAAAGCGGAGAAAAGTTAAAAAGAACCATGGAAAAAGAGGATATGCTGGAATATAAAGACAGGGTTAAGGAGTTTCTCCGATTTATTCAGCAGGAAGTTGCCAGGGCCAGAAAGTCTCACAGCTGGGATAACCAGGGTAATTTAAAAACTTACACAATAATAGAGAAAATTAATCAAAAACTGGAAGATTTACAGAATGAATTTTTGCAGTCTCAGGCAGAGACCCTGGAAGTTGTGCGCAAAATAGATGAGATCAGAGGTTTAATGCTGGATTTATATATCTGATATAAATTTCTCAAAAATTTTGAAACAGGGCATTTTAACTTTGTAATAATAATATTTTTTGGTCCAGTGAAGATAGAATACCTTATAAATAGGAGGAGGGGAGGATGAAAAATTTGCCTGACAAACCAGGAATATCATTAAAGATAATTATTTTCACGCTTTTGTTATTTGCCAGTTTTATCTTCATAAATTATACTCATGCTGCCTCCCCTCCGGAAATATATTATCAGGGGGATGAGGTCACTGAAGAGCTGGCCCCGGTGATGGAAAATGGCTATTCCCTGGTGAGGGCCAGGTCGCTGGCGGAGTTAATTAATGCTGAACTGGAGTGGGAACCTTCTCTGGAAACAATTGATCTGGAACGCCAGGATAGTCTGGTAAGAATGATGATCGGCAGTCCTTATATTCAGGCTGACCGGTCTACCAGAGAAACTCCTGCTCCCCCGCAGCTGATAGAAGAAACGGGTTATATTCCTCTGGCAGAGGTTGTCAGCTCTTTTGGCTATTTGCTGGAAAGACAGGTTTCAGCTCCTGGCGAAGAATCGCTTTACATATACAAGCCTGAATCAGAACTTCATGAAATTTACTGGTCAGCCAATGAGAGAAGATTGGTTTTTGATATGGATGAAATAACCCCATATAGAGTAAAAGAATCGGAAGAACCGGGAGAACTAAAAATTGAAATTGATAAAGTGTCTCTGGCGGACAACTTTATTGATAATGCTTCAAATAGAAATTTCAATGTCAGGGTTAACGAAAATCCTGAAAAATCCCGGCTGCAGGTCTCTATTTCCGGTCCGGAAGAGCTTCCTTACCGCCGGGATGGAGGAGTAAGAGAAGAAGGCGAAAATTTAGTCATGGACTTTTTACCACAGCTGGTTGACATTTCCTGGGATGAACAGCAGCTGGAGATACAGGCCAATGATGTAATAGATGATCCGGAAGTAACAATGCTGGAAGATCCCCGGCGGCTGGTAGTTGATATACCAGGACTTATGCTCAGTGATGTAGATATGGAATTACCAGAAAATCAATATATAGAAGATGTTAGAATAAGTCAGTTCGAATCTGACCCTGCAGTTTTACGTGTAGTTATGGATTTAAAAAATGAGGCCTATCTGGGGCGCTCGGAAACCGAACGGGATGATAGGCTGGTATTTCAGCCCACTGAAAGGGCCACTGTCAAAGAGCTTGCTTATGAAGAAGGAGGCATATCCTTTGTAACCAGCAGTGATATCAGGCCGGAAATTTTCACTCTAACAGATCCTGCCCGCCTGGTTGTGAACTTATTGCATACGCAGGCTGCTGATGATATACCGGAGGAAGAGGAAATTGATAATGAACTGATGACACGCCTCAGAAGCTCACAGTTTGATGAGAATATCTGGCGGCTGGTAGCTGATCTGACTGCAGTTACCGGGTACAACTGGGATAGCCAGCCTTTAGGTGATGGAGATTATCTGCATGAAATTGATTTTGCCAATGATTTAAGGGAGATTGAACTTGTGGAGCAGCCAGGTAGTTATAATGTTGAGATAGATCTGTCAGGAGAAGTTGATTATGAAGTAACTAAATTTTCCAATCCGGCGAGGCTGGCAGTTGATATTTATAATCTGGATGACGGAGAAGATGAAGTTGAGCTGCCCGTATTAAAGGGTTTTGTGGAGGATATCAGGATGGGCCGTTTCGGTCAGGAGGGGGAAGAGGATGTACTGAGAATTGTTTTAGAGTTTTCTGAATTCCATGGTTATCAGGTCCATTCCTCTGACAGAACTGAGCGGATAACCCTGGCAGTTGACCGCGATATTGAAGACAGGCAGGATAATTTGATTGTCATAGATCCCGGACATGGTGGGTTTGACCCCGGAGCGGTAGCTGACCGGGGACTGACAGAAAAAGAGGTGGCCCTTGATATTTCTAAGGTCATGTCTGAACAGCTGCAGGAAAAAGGTTATGATGTCATTTTGACCCGAAGAGGTGATCAATTTGTCAGCCTGCGAGATAGAGTGGAAATTGCCAATAATACCAATGCCAGCTTGTTTGTAAGTGTGCATTCCAATGCTGCTCATAGAAATAGTGTTCGCGGACTGGAAACTTATCACGCCCCGGGACGGGCCGGTGATAGTTATGAACTGGCTTCTCAGCTGCAGAAAACCATGGCTGCTGAACTGCCTCTTGTTGACCGGGGAGTCAAAGTTGATAACTTTACCGTGATTAGAGATACAGAAATGCCTTCGGCTTTGCTGGAAATTGGATTTCTATCGAACCCAGAGGATGCCCGGCTGCTGGCAGACAGCGAATTTAGACGTGAAGCCGCACAGGCTGCTGTTGAGGGAATTGACAATTATTTCAACAGTGCCCGGGAAGGGGTGGAATAAGATGAGAGTTTTTAGAACCAGGCAAAAGACAATTTTAATAATTGTTCTGCTGCTAATTTTAGGTGCTGCTTTGTATATTAGCAGGCGGGATCCGGGCCCACCGGTTGATCCTGAAGCTGAACATGAAATTGAGTTGTTTTTTTCCACCCCGGATGCCATGTACCTGCAGACCGAGACCCGAACAGTGTCCGGAGAGGATTTTTACCGCAATGTGCTGCAGGAGCTTATTAATGGTCCCCGCTCTGAAGGACTCAGGCCTACTATACCTGAAGGCAGTGAGGTTCTGGAACTGGAGCATGAGCGGCAGGAAGAAATATTGACGATTAATTTTAACGAAGACTGGAGATTAAATCACTGGGGTGGAAGCACAGGAGAGCGCCTGACGATATATTCTATAGTTAACACCATGACTTCTCTCCCGGAAATTTCCGAGGTTAAGTTTTTGGTGGAAGGGAGAGAAATAGAGAGTCTGGCCGGGCATCTTGATCTGACCACCGGTTATAACTTTTCGGAAGATTTAATCCAATCCGAGGAAACCGGTGAGATTGAGGGGGAAGAATATGATGTTGAAATAGAAGACCTGGAAGAGCAGGAGGACTTTGATTAAATCCGGAGCAATAAGCTGCGGATATTTTTGCCTGAATAAAGAGGCAGCAGGTCAACCAGTCTAGTTTAAAAAGACTTATTTCATTGCAAGGAGGTAACTAATTTTGACTGAAGCCAGAACTTCAAATACAGCAAATAGAGAGCTGAGAAACATAGAAATAGAGAGAGATTATACCAAATATGCAGAAGGATCTATACTTATTTCCACAGGAGATACGCGGGTGATCTGCACTGCTTCGGTAGAAGATGGAGTTCCTTATTTTTTGCGGGGTGAGGATAGAGGCTGGATGACTGCAGAATACTCTCTACTTCCCCGCTCCACTCATGATAGAACTACAAGAGCTGCTGCTAGAGGAAAAATTAGCGGTAGAACCAAAGAGATTCAGCGACTTATCGGCCGCTCACTGCGTGCTGTTTTCGATCTCTCTCTCATCGGGGAGAGGACTATCTGGATTGACTGTGATGTTATTCAGGCAGATGGCGGCACGAGAACAGCATCTATTACTGGAGGTTTTGTAGCCCTGCACGATGCGGTGGATTATATGCTGGAACAAAATATTATAGACGAATCACCTATTTCAGAATTTTTGGCTGCCACCAGTGTGGGGATAGTTGATGATGAATTTGTTCTCGATCTCTGTTATGAAGAGGATTCCAGTGCTGATGTGGATTTGAATTTAGTCATGACAGAGTCGGGTAAATTTGTAGAAATTCAGGGGACAGCGGAGGAGGCACCCTATTCTCGGTCAGAACTTCTAGAAATGCTGGATCTGGGGGAACAAGGGATACAAAACCTTATCGAGTCGCAGAAATCATCTCTGGGGCTGAAAGTATGAGAGAACGGAAATTATTTATTGCCACCGGCAATAATGACAAGGTAAGAGAGATTAAAAAGAAGTTTGCGGATATAAATTTTACTGTTTTGTCTCCGGCAGATTTTACCGGGATGACTATGGATGTAGAAGAAACTGGCAGTACCCTGGAAGAAAATGCCCTGCTCAAAGCGCGGGCAGGGGCTGAAAAAAGTGGCTTGCTGGCGATGGCAGATGATACAGGACTGAAAGTTAAAGCACTGAAGGGAAGACCCGGCGTCTATTCGGCCCGGTTTGCCGGACCAGAAGCCACCTATGAAGAGAATAATCGTTATTTGCTGGATCAGCTGCAGGATGTCTCGTGGGATAAGCGGGGTGCTTACTTTGAGACAGTGGCGGCGCTTTGTGACCCTGAGTCCGGAGCAGAATATACAGTAAGAGGTATCTGCAAAGGAATTATTGCCAAAAATTTTCAGGGGGAAGCCGGATTTGGTTATGATCCTTTATTTTATCTGCCTATTTTAGAAAAAACTATGGCTCAGCTGGATACTGAAACTAAAAATACCATAAGCCATAGGGCCCGGGCCCTGGGGAAATTGAAGCTGGTACTGGAGAAAAATTTCCTCAACTGATAAAGGAGCTTAGAATGTTATGGGAAGAGAATTAATCCAGGTTTTAGGACAGAGACCGGCCTGTACCGGCAGTGGCATGTATCTGCAGTCATTCTATCAGGAGGCAGAAAACCGGGGTTACAGTCAGAAAATTGTGGCTGCTGTTCAGGAGGGGAGTGAGAAGCAAGATTGTGCTGATTTTGGCAGTGATTTCATCCCGGTAGAATTTTTAAGTTCTGAGCTGCCTTTTCCTATTTTTGGGATGAGTGATAATATGCCTTACCTTTCCAGAGCTTATTCTTCTCTGTTAGATTCGGAAAAGCAAAAATTATTAAAAGATTACAGAAAAAAAGTGGAGCAGGCCATAGCAGATATGGAGGATCCAACTATTCTTGCTCATCATTTATGGTTGGTAACAGCTTCAGTGGCCAGAAAGTTTAAAAATTTGCAGGTGATAGGAATATCTCATGGCACAGGAATCAGACAGCTACAAAAAAATCCACGGTTTGCTTCCGAGGTCAGAAAAGGGATATCGCATTTAAACAGAATTCTTGCCTTAAATCAACATCAAAAAAGAGAGATAGCTGATAAATTTAATATATCTCCGCAAAAGATTGAAATTACCGGACTGGGATACAATGGGAATAATTTTTACTTTCCTGGCCGGGAAGAGCTTCAGACAAGAGAGCAAAAAAATATAAAAGAAATAGTTTATGTGGGAAAACTCAGCCGCTCTAAAGGAGTTTTTTCCCTGTTGAGAGTCGTTGAACTGCTGGAAATGAACGATATAAAACTAACACTTATTGGAGCCGGAGATGGGCCCGAAAGTGAAAAGATTGAGAAACGGGCAGGGGAAGTTTCCTGCCAGGTTGAGTTGACGGGCCTGCTGGATCAGCAGGAAGTAGGTGAAAGGTTAAGAACTGCCCATGTTTTCTGTCTTCCTTCATTTTATGAAGGATTTGCCCTGGTTATTCTGGAAGCTCTTGCCTGTGGTTTAAGGGTTGTATCCAGTGATATTCCCGGGGTTGCTGACTATCTACCTGATATTATCGAGGAAAAATCTGCTATAACTTTCGTTGATCTACCTCCCATGCAAAAAGTTGATTTTCCAGCAGAGGAGGAGTTAAAAAATTACGAAAATAGATTAAGTCATGCTCTGACAGAACAACTTAATGAGATAGATGACTATTCTTTTCTTTCAGACCGTGAATACATAAAGGCGGTTAAGTCTTTATCCTGGTCCGGGGTCTTTGCTGAAATAGAAAAATTTTTGTAATTACGGTTTATTCATGCTGGAAGCTTTTTAAATCGGTTTTGAGAGGGGGAAATATATGGTGGTCTACTAGGAGAAGAATAGGAGGAGGTCGGTAGGTTGACCGGTCAACCTACCGACCTCCTCCTATCCACCTCCTATTGTTTGCCCAAAAAATCCTTGACTAATAGACAGCAATGTGATAGGATATTTTATGTCGAGGCGAAAATATAATGCTCATTAAATGCGCCCGTAGCTCAGCCCGGACAGAGCAACGGACTTCTAATCCGTAGGTCACAGGTTCGAATCCTGTCGGGCGCACCATTTTTATTGATGTGTCAAGGATTATAGGGCTTAATAAATGCCCTGATAAGCCCAAAAAATTGTTAAGAGCGACAGATTATTAGACCAAAATAACTTAATCTGTCCTGCTATTTTCCACCCTAAAATTATCTGAAAGGGTGGTTTTTTTAATGCCTAAAAAGAATTGTGTGCTAAAAGAAAGTCTGCTCTATCAAAAATATCATAGCAACTTTCAAGGTCAAGATTTTCTCCTTCAAGGTCATTTATACTTAATCCATGTTTAGCTTTTGGCTGGGGGTGTATCTGGCAATCTGGTTCTTTTAGACCTGTATAGTCAGCAATGGGTTCTAAATTGCCCTGTTTATCAAACTCAACTAATAGAAGAGATAGTTCTATCAATTCATCATTATTTGAAAGCCCTGTAGTTTCGATATCTAATATTATCGCTTTGTTATCATATTATAATGTTTCTGAGCCTTTAAGACAGATTTCAGATATTAAATTGCAGTCAAATTTAGTGAAAGCAGCTAAACAGAGAAGCTAAAGCTCAAGCCGTCTGAGACTACAAAATCAATATCTCTATCTGTTTGGTTTCTCAGAAACAGTGCAGAACGAGAATAAAAAACGTAAATATAAATGTTGACATTTAAGTCTAAAATAGAATAACCCCAATTGCCTTTTTATAAGGCAGTTGGGGATATTGTTTTGAGCTACTTTTTTATTTGTTTTATTTTGAGTTTATATAGTGACTGGGAAGGTACTAAGTTGTTAGTATTTCTCCAGAGAAGAAATTATTTCCTCAAATTCTTCTCGAGAAATTTCTCCCCGGGCCAGTCTCATTTTGGCCAGTTCTTCTGGGGTCAATGAACTTTTTTGAGAATTGTTCTGTGTATTTGCAGTTTTATTGTTCGATTTCTTGATTTCCAGAACAAGCCATATTGCCCCAACTATTATTAAAATCCAGAAAACAAACATAAAGAAGCCACCTCCCATGAATCCTCCGCTTCCGGGAAAGCCTGAATGCATTCCTCCTTGTCCAAAAATAGCGCTTATATTCATAAAATTAACCCCCTAATTGCAAATAACCTTTACCTGGAAAATTATTTATTATCTACAGGGAATAAATGGGTGGCCAAATCCTCCATGTAAACCTCTATGATGTCCGCGGAAAATTTCGTCAGATTCGCTGTACTCCTCAGTTGTTCCGCCCCCGGTCATCCCATGCATTCCGTGTCTTCCTCTCTGACTGGCACTGTAATGTCTTTCTTCAAGCTCTAATAATTCTTCTCTAAGTTCAAAAATTTCATCTTCCAATTCTCTTAATTCGGCTTCACTGGCTTCATTCAGAAGTTTTTCCTGGTACAGTTTATTTAGGGCATTCAATCGGTGTTGAAGTCTCCAGTTTTCCCGAGTAAATTCTGTCAGTTCTTCTTCAGTAAGTTCCGTTTCACTTACACTATGACTTTGTACAGCAGCCAAACTTCCTGTCAGAATGATGGCCAGAACCAGAATACCAGCAAATAATCTTTTCTTATTCAACATTAAATATCACTCCTAATACCCTAATACTTAAAATAAGGTATAGATTTATTATAATTTTTTATAAACTTTCAGATACCATGGACGGGTACAATGTAGTGTGAATTATAGCGGGTTTTCTCTTTTAAAGATGTTAAATGCTTTACTGGTTAGCAAGAACAGATGGAATTTTAGAGAAAATGTTGACTCAGGCCAGAAGATATGAAATTTATTGATAACTTTAATGCTGGATCTGGAATAATTTTAAAGAAATTAATGATAATCACGAGCATATTGTTGGGATAAGATCTTGCGGAAAGCGGGAAAGATATTAGCCGAAAACACCCGCCGTGGTGACATGGCGGCTCGACTGGCAGGAGTTGATAAAGCAATGTATAAAGCCAAACATGGTGGCAAAGATTATATAGCCAGTAAATAAAAATAGATATGAAAAATATAAATTTACTCTTTTTTTATCTTAGAGCAATCAATCTCTAATTTCAATTACCTTTGAAAGATTGACCGTATCGAAAACTTTTTAACACGTTCTGCATGAACATTTTCAATAATGAGCTTTCCATCTTTTTCTTTCAGTGCACTTTTTACCACTAGAATTTTGCCCAGCGCCGCACTGTCAATATCTTCAACTTTTCTCAAATCAAGAATCGCTTTTGGTTACCATGATATCAGGCATTTTAAGCTCAAGATTAAACAAGCTTTTCCAGGTAAAACCTAATTTTTGACAAACGGAAATGGAGAAGATCCTTATTTATTAATAAAAAAAGCCTGAATTATAACACTTCTTTGAAACACAGGCGCTAAATAGAAAAAACGTGATATTACCACATATGCCAGGGATAAAATAATTTGTATAAATATTGATTCAAGCCACGTTCAAGACAATTTAGTTGTATATATATAACATATTAGCCCTTTTTAATATTATAAAGTCTTAACC
>CAZVMQ010000016.1:0-34532 GCA_964628755.1 uncultured Halanaerobiaceae bacterium | reverse complement strand
GAGGAAAGGCGAAATATTGAAAAGGGGCTGCGAGAAGGGGAAATTACCGGTGTTGTCAGCACCAATGCTTTGGAACTGGGAATAGATATAGGTCAACTGGAAGCCTGCTTGATTGCAGGCTATCCCGGCGCTATTTCCAGCGTCTGGCAGCAGGCAGGGAGAGCTGGTCGCGGTCGGGAAAGGTCTCTTACCATTATGGTGGCTTCCTCCCGTCCTCTTGATCAATTTATGGTGAAAAACCCGGATTATTTTTTCCAGCAGCCGCCGGAAAGCGGATTAATTAATCCCAATAATCTTCTCATTCTTCTTTCACATTTAAAGTGTGCCGCCTTTGAATTGCCGTTTTCAGAGGGAGAGAAATTTGGAGTCGAAACTACAGAAGAAATGCTTGAATATCTTGAGGAACAGCGGGTGCTGAGATATCGTAATGGCCGCTGGCACTGGATGGCGGATAAATATCCGGCGGAAGATATAAGTCTGCGCAGTGCTTCCAGTGATGATTTTGCTGTTATTGATGTGACGGATAACGAACATCAGGTTATTGGGAGAGTGGATTATCATAGTGCTCCCACCACAATTTATGAAAAAGCCATCTATCTGCACGGGGGAAACCAGTATCAGGTTCAGGAGCTTGACTTTGATGATCGACGGGCACTGGTGGAAGAGGTGGATGTAAATTATTACACAGATGCTTCCCTGGCTGTCGATTTAAGAGTTCTGGAAGAATTTGAACAGGAGGGTGAAGCAGAATTATTGCGCTATCATGGGGAAGTATCTATTACTGCTCAGGCCACGATGTTTAAAAAAGTTAAATTTAATACCCATGAGAATGTAGGTTACGGTGATATAAATCTGCCGGAGCAGGAAATGCATACCATGGGTTATTGGTTTACACTGCCGGCAAAATTACAGGAAAGATTGGGAAAAGAAGCCCTGGAGAATGGAATGATTGGCACTGCTAACTTGCTGGTTAATATTGCTCCTTTATTTTTGCTATGTGATCCCGGGGATATTAAAGATGCAATTCAGGTCAGATCTCCTCATACTGAATTGCCAACTATATTTTTCTATGATAGTTATCCGGGAGGAATTGGTCTGAGTAAAAAACTTTACAATGTGCACCATGAGATTATTGAGCGGGCCCAAAAACATCTGAATTCTTGCGGTTGTAAACAGGGATGTCCCTCCTGTGTGGGTCCTGGAACTGAAGTGGGAATCAGAGCTAAAGAAGATGCCGCTTTAATTTTAAAAAGTTTAACAGATGAGGTTGATTTGTGATGGATATAAAAGATAAGCTGTATCAATTAACAGGAGATAGCAGAAATAAAGCGGCGGCTGCCGATAAGGAGGAAGAATCTTCCGCTTACAGCGATTCTAAGTCGGGAAAAAATGAGGAGGATTTTCAGCAGGACGGTGCTCATCATATAGAGCGGGAGGTTTTAGGGCCGCAGTATAAACACGGAAAATACAGCTTGCAGCAAATATCTGAGCGCCTGTTTCCTCAGGCCTGTTTTTTGCTGAATAGAGACAGAGGTGTAAACAGAGAAGAGGTGCTGTTTTTAGATACTGAAACCACCGGTCTGGCAGGGGGAACCGGGACCTGTGCTTTCATGGTGGGAATGGGTTATTTTTCTGAGAGTGAACTCATTTTAGAACAGCATTTGATGAGGGATTTTGATGAGGAACACTCTCTGCTGACAGCAATTAAAAACCGGCTGGAATCCAGGCCTGTCCCGGTAACCTTTAATGGCAAAACTTTCGATATACCGCTTTTGAAAAATAGATTTATTTTGCAGCGGCTAAATTTTCCTGACTGCAAAACTCATCTTGATTTACTTCATCCCAGCCGCAGAATGTGGAAGCATTTATCTTCCTGCAGCTTGAATAATTTAGAAAGAAATTTGCTTAATTTTTACCGGAAAAACGATATTGATGGTAGCGAAGTTCCCCGATACTATCGGGCCTATCTGGAAAACAAAAACTGGCAGCTGTTGAAACCCATTTTTAAACACAATAAGTATGATATTATTTCTCTGGCTATGTTGAGCTTTCATCTTGACAGGGTTGCCTGCCCGGAGGGCGATTATAATCATACGCCCCAGGAATATTATAATTTGGGCCGGCAGCTGGAAAAATTGAATTGCCGACAGCAAAGTATCTATTGTTATGAAAAGGCCCTGGAAAGTTCAGATAGAAGACGTCTGCAGCAGCGGGTGGAGGAAAAATTGACCTGGCAGTATAAGCGCGAAAACGTTTATGAACCGGCTGTAAATATCTGGAATGCCATGATTGAGTCGGGCCGGGGTGGACTATTTCCCTATATTGAACTGGCTAAATTTTATGAACATCAGCAAAAAAGCTATCAGCCCGCCCTGAAAATCTGTCGCCGGGCGGAGGCGTATCTGCACGAAAAAAGAACAATCATTGAGAAGTGGCGTGAAAAGAAGGATAAATTACAGCACAGGATTGAAAGACTGGAAAGTAAGCTTTAAGGAGTCGAAAAAGATCAGTTGAGAGCAGGCCGGGGGGATATAATTTGTTGATTTGGGTATTGAGAATTTTAAGTTATATATTTTTGGCATATCTGCTTTATTTCAGTCAGGAGATGGGACGATATTTAATAGGACGCTGGATCGGTGTCCCGGCTGATAAAATCAGAATGGCTATGTTTGCTTTTCCCCAGCAGGTAGAAATTTATGATGGGGAAAAGTGGGTCGCCTCTGATCAAGAAGAATATCTGTCAGCTTATGCTCGTTATGATCCTCTCTGGAATTATGGATTTTTATATGCCTGTTCCGGTCTGTATACGGAATCAATATTATTGGTCATTATAACAATTATATTTTCAGTGGGCGGCTGGCAGGAAGTGGCTCTGGCAGCCATTATAATTTCACTGGGGTTGAGTTTTCTGCAGATGGCTTACAGTATTTATGTTAGCTGGCGCAAAGATGCGATTAAAGGAGATTATACTATTATCCACAGGCTGGATGCCAGACGGTCACTGGCTTATGTGGTCGTTCATTTTTTGTTGAGGATAATATTGTTGAGTTTTCTTTAACAGGATCTTATCCATATCGGTTGGTTGAATGTAGTTGTAGTTATTTTTGTAATGCATATAATAAAAAATAGTGCTTCCTGCGCGAAAACTCTCCCCTGAATTTGAAAAATTTCCAGTATTACTTCGCTTTATAGCTTCCAATTTATAAGCCCCGGCAATTAAAGGTATAAGTAAACCCTGGTAATCCAGCATATATGGCAATTTCACCAGCGGTTCTGGAGAAGAACCCTTTAACATAACTAACCCCGGGTTGATTAAAGCAAAAACAAATAGGGCCAGAAGGTAATCGGAGCTTGAAATTGTTTCTGGTTTTTTTAACCTGCTTTTAGTGTTGATAACAACAACATAAAGCAGGTTTTAATTTCGTGCAGTGAAGTGAAAGTTATATCATAAACATTGACAAGTAATCATGATTATGTTAATATATAATCGGAAAATGAAATGGAGGGAGGTGGAAAGATGTTTGCCGATAAAAAAGTTGCAATTTTGGGAGACAGAGATGGTATACCGGGTCCTGCTATCGAAGAAGCTATGAAGACCACCGAGGCAGAGGTAGTCTTTACCACCACCGAGTGCTTCGTCTGAACAAGCGCAGGTGCCATGGACCTGGAAAACCAGCAGAGAATTAAAGATCTTGCCGAAAAACACGGTGAAGAGAATCTGCTGGTAGTGTTAGGTGGAGCGGAAGCAGAAGCTTCCGGTCTAGCCTGTGAAACGGTCACTAATGGTGATCCGACATTCGCAGGTCCACTGGCAGGAGTCCAGTTAGGGCTCGCATGCTATCATGTTCTGGAACCGGAGATTAAAGATGCCATTGATGAAGATGTCTATGAAGAACAGATCAGTATGATGGAAATGGTGCTGGATGTAGATGATATAATTGATGAGGTGAAGGAATATAGAGATAAGTACAGTGATTATAAACTAGAGGTTAACTAGACTGATCAGCTGTAACTTGTCAGGCAAGTTTCACAGGTGAGCTGGCTGGCCGAGAAAATTGCAGATAAGTTTGTGGTTTAAACCAGCCAGCTCCCGAAATTTTTTTGTAGACTTATGTTAAAATTTTATCAAGAACGTTGATATAATCAAAAACCGAATGAAAGGGGTGGGATTTTTGCAGCTGGAACTGGGTAATTTTTATGTGGAAGAAATTTGTTTCGGAGCTGAAACTGAGTTTGAAGACGGCACTTTGACCATTAATAAAGAAGAAGCTCTGGAAGTTGTCAACGAGGATGACAAAATTACGGATGCAGATATCAAAATAGTTGAGCCAGGTGATGAAGTAAGAATGGTACCTGTAAAAGAAGCTATTGAACCCAGATATAGGGAAGATGATGGTCCTGTCTTTCCCGGGGTTACAGGTCCTTTGATGCAGGCTGGAGATGGTCGGACACTGGCCCTGAAAAACACCAGTGTTTTAGTTGTAGGCAGACACTGGGGTGGATTTCAGGATGGACTTATCGATATGGCTGGTGAGGGAGCGAAATATACTCTCTTTTCACAGCTGAAAAATGTTGTTCTGGTAGCAGATACCGAGGAGGATTTTGAAAAAAGAGAACAGCAGAAGAAGAACAGAGCTCTGCGCTGGGCTGGCATGAGACTGGCAGAATATCTGGGGGAAGCAGTTAAAGATAAAGAGCCGGAAGAAATTGAAGAGTTCAATCTGCCTCCCATAGCTGATAGAGTCTGTGAAATGGAAGATCTACCAGGTGTTGTTTTGGTCATGCAGCCTCAGTCACAGATGGAAGAGGATGGCTATAATGACCTCAGTTATGGCTGGGATACCAATAATATGCTTCCTACATTCATGCATCCCAATGAAATTCTGGATGGGGCCATGATCTCGGGCAGTTTCATGCCCTGTTCTTCTAAGTGGTCCACTTATGACTTTCAGAATTTTAAATTGATAAGACGGCTGTATGAAGAGCACGGGGAAAGTCTGAATTTTCTCGGCATCATAATGTCCAATCTGAATGTATCTATGGAAGAGAAAGAGCGTTCAGCTCAATTTGTTGCTCAGATAGCCAGTTCTCTGGGAGCAGAAGGTGCGATTGTAGCTGAGGAAGGTTATGGCAATCCTGATGCGGATTATATCGCCTGCCTGGCTGCTCTGGAAGATGCAGGTGTAGATACTGTGGGAGTCAGCAATGAAGCAACCGGACGAGATGGTGGTTCACAGCCGCTGGTATCTCTGGATCCTAAAGCTGATGCCCTGGTTTCTACCGGAAACGTCTCAGAGTTAATTGAACTTCCACCGATGGAAACTGTTATAGGTGAACTGGAAGCCCTGGCCAGAGATGGTTTGTCAGGCGGCTGGGCTGATGATGAGGAATTAGGCCCATCGGTTAGAGAAGATGGTTCAATAATTATGGAAAACAACTCAATGTTCTGTGGTGACGGTATATCTGGCTGGTCTACCAAGACAATGAAAGAATTTTAATTATAAAGGGAGGTGAATACTTTGAGCTATAAAGCAGTAGTTTTTATAAATCAGTTTTTTGGTCAAATTGGCGGCGAAGAAGAGGCTGATCATGAACCAGTTATAAAAGAAGGAGCAGTCGGCTCAGCCCAGGCTTTAGCGGCAAACTTTGACGGGGAGATAGTAAAGACTGTAATCAGCGGAGATAACTATGTTTCTTCCAATCAGGAAGAAGCAATTGAGGAAATAATATCTATGCTGGAAGATGTAGAATTTGATATATTTTTTGCCGGGCCTGCTTTTCAGGCGGGCAGATATGGTAATGCCTGTGGAGCAGTCGGCAAAGCTGTGAAAGAGGAGTTTGATGTCCCGGTTGTTTCTTCTATGAATGAGGAAAATCCCGGGGTAGATCTTTACAAAAAGGATATCTATATCTTCCCGGGAGGAAATAGCGCTGCAAAAATGCGGGAAGATGCTGAAGAGATGGCCAATTTTGGCAATAAGCTTCTACAGGAAGAAGGGCCATTTTTACAGGAGGAAGAGGGTTTCTTTAAGCGTGGTAAACGCCACCAGTATTTTCTGCCGGATGAAACCCCTGCGGCCGACAGAGCTGTTAACATGCTCTTAAAAAAGATGAACGGGGAAGAGTATACCAGTGAGCTGCCTATTCCTGAACTCGATACTGTGGAAATTGCTCCGGCGATTGAGAAACTCAGTGAAGCAGAAGTGGCTTTAGTCAGTTCCGGCGGTGTGGTTCCGGTGGAAAATCCTGATGAGATCCAATCTGCTTCTGCGACCCGCTGGGGCAAATATAATATCGCGGGTGTAGACAAACTGGAAAACCGGGAAATGGATGCCTATCGTACCATTCACGCCGGTTATGATCCTGCAGCAGCAGATAAAGACCCCAACCGGGTGGTACCCGTCGATGCCATGCGGGAATATGAAAAACGGGGTAGAATAGGCAAGCTGCACGATTACTTCTATTCCACTGTAGGAACCGGTACAACTGAAGCTGAAGCTTCGCGTATGGGCAAAGAAATTGCTCAAGAATTGAAAGATGCCAATGTCCAGGCGGTTGTACTCACCTCAACCTGAGGAACCTGTACTCGTTGCGGTGCAACGATAGTCAAAGAAATCGAAAAAGAAGGTATCACAATTGTACAGCTGGCAAACCTTATCCCTGTAGCAGAAAGTGTAGGAGCCAACCGTATAGTTCCAACAATATCAATTCCTTATCCCCTGGGCGATCCCAAACTGCCAGAGGAAGACCAGTGGCAGCAACGGCTCGATATTGTAGGGGTTGCTCTGGAGGCCCTGGAGACTGAGATAGACTCACAGACTGTCTTTTCAATTGAACATTAAATTGTAAACTGACCCAAGAAACTACACATTTGATATTCCGCCTTCGTCGATTTTTTCAGTCGAAGGCGGAATATCAAAAAAATGTTTAAACTGAAATACATAAAAGTGAGTATAAAGTTATGAAATTACTCTTAATAATGTATAATGGAATAATTTTTAAGGAATAATTTATAAATAATATCGGGAGGCCATACAGGTGAAAAAAGATAATACCAGAGGAAGTGAAGTATTTTATATTTCCATTATTGTAACTATGGCTATAGTAGTCTGGGGCATAACTATGCCCGAGAATTTCAGTGAAGTTGCAAATACTCTGTTTGAATTTCTCACCACTAATTTAGGCTGGTTTTACTTGATTACCATGTCAGGATTTGTTATCTTTTGCTTGTGGGCGGCTTTTGGCCAGCATGGCAGTATAAAACTGGGCAAGCCTGATGAAAACCCTGAGTTTAGCACCCTATCCTGGTTTGCCATGCTTTTCAGTGCTGGTATGGGAGTAGGCCTCGTATTTTGGGGTATAGCTGAACCGTTAAATCATTTCGTTAATCCGCTAAACATGGCAGGGGGGACCGAGCAGGCTGCTGATTTTGCCCTGAGAATTTCCTTCTTTCACTGGGGCTTACATCCCTGGGCTGGATACGGGGTTCTGGCTCTCTGCCTGGCCTATATGCAGTTCAGACATAATAAACCAGGGCAGATAAGCAGTATATTTATCCCACTTATAGGAGAAAAGAAGGCTCGTGGGACTCCCGGAAAAGTGATTGATATACTGGCAATATTCGCAACTGTTGCTGGAGTTGCTACCTCTCTGGGTCTGGCAACTCTGCAGCTGACCAGTGGATTAAATTTTCTGTTCGGGGTGCCGGAAACCAATTTTGTCCGTCTGATTGTCATAGGGGTGGTAACAGTCCTGTTCATGATTTCAGCTGTAACCGGCATTGACAGAGGGATAAAATATCTCTCCAATGCCAATATTTCTCTGGCAGCCATAATCATGGTACTAACTTTAATAGTTGGACCCACCCTGTTAATTATCAACAATTTCACCAATACCCTCGGTACTTATTTGAGCAGTCTGGTCAGAGACAGTTTTAGAGTCGGACAGGATGACTGGTATGGAGCCTGGACAATTTTCTACTGGGCCTGGTGGATAGCCTGGGCACCTTTTGTGGCTACATTCATTGCCAGAATCTCCCGGGGAAGGACTATCAAGGAATTTATTGGAGGAGTTTTGTTTGCCCCTACCCTGGCTTCATTTGCCTGGTTTGCGATTCTGGGTACTACCGGCATAAATATGGGACCGGAGATTGCTGAAGGCGCTATGGCTCCAGCGGAAACAGCTTTATTTGAGATAATGCAGCATTATTCTCTGGGCGGATTGATCTCGATTATAGCTGTTGTATTATTGACGACTTTCTTCATCACTTCTGCTGATTCTGCCACTTTTGTACTGGGTATGATGTCAGATAAAGGTAATATAAATCCCACGACTCAACGCAAAGTCACCTGGGGTTTTATCCAATCAGGACTGGCCATTGCTCTTATGTTATCCGGAGGTTTAGATATGCTGCAGACCGGTTCTATCGTAGCAGCTTTTCCTTTTGCGGTAATTATGATAATGGCTATGGTCTCGATGGCTAAAAGTTTAAGAGCAGAAGTAAAAACTGATAATGAAGTGCTGGAATCTCTGGACAAGGAAAATATTGATAAAGCTCTGTCAGAATCAGAGTAATATAGATCACCCGATAATGTTGTACGTAGTAAGTAAATTAAAAAAGCTGCCGGCAAATTAGCCGGCAGCTTTAAATAAAAATTATCGAGGCTGCAGTGTAACTGTTATTTTACTTTGCTGGTCCGAGAATTTTTAACGCCGTAGTTAAATATACTGCGGATATGTTTCATTATTTTTTCTGTGTTCTTTTTAGGGTCATAGTCCATGCGTTTATTGATAATCAGAGAGAGCATCCCCTGGTAAACCAATCTAATTCTTTCATCTATTTCCGGGGCAAGCTCACGTGAGATAAAACCGTTTTTAATTAAGGGCTCCATCGCCATAGAAGTGCGCTCCGACAATTCGGTAGTTGTTAACATAGGCAGCAGTTCTTCTGGAGGGTCACCAAGGTCTTCGGGAAATATTTCGAAATAATTTTCCAGCAGATTGCCCGGTCTTCCTCCTATGTCGTCAGCAAAAATTGCGTAATATATTTTGGGTTTGAGAAAAGAATGGTAGCAGAAGCATTCCCACATGAGGATGAGCTTTTCCAGTTCATTATCACCCCGGGCAATATACTGAGGCATTTCATCTATATAATCTTTCATAAATTTTGCTGCTGCAAAAAATATTAACTGGTTACAGTTATCGAAATAATTATATATTGTGGCACTGTTGTACCCGGCAATATCTGCCACTTTGCGGATGGTTACACTGTCGATGCCTTCTTCTTCAATAATTTCAGCAGCTGCATCGATGAAAACTTTAATAGTGTGGATCTTTTTACTATCTTTATTATCGAGCTCGATCATATTCTCCCCCCTAAGTGGTTGACACTGAATTAATAATCACGATTAATTTTTCTTGTGATATTAGAATACAATAAAATAAATCAGAATGCAAGAGAATTGTTTTAACAATTATAGAAAAATAAAAATAAATTTTCAAAAAGGAGAGGATAAAGATGAGTGATGTTTATGATTTACTTGTAATTGGAGGTGGCCCAGCCGGGTTATCGGCGGCAATTTATGGTTCGCGTTCTAAATTAGATACTCTGGTTTTGGAAGCTGACAGCACGGGAGGACAGCTGGGTGATTATGAAGAAATGGAAAACTATCCAGGATTTGTGGATATCTCTGCCCCTGAACTGGCAGACAATTTTAAGGAGCATGCCAGCAAGTTTGGAGCCGAAGTAAAAGAAGGAAAAGCTGTAGATTTAAAGCTTGATGACTTCATCAAAGAGGTAAAAACTAAAGATGGTGAAACTTATAGGGCAAAAAGCATAGTTATTGCTACCGGTGCTAAACCCCGCAGGCTGGGAGTGCCCGGTGAAGATGAATTTAAAGGGCGTGGAGTTTCTTACTGTGCCACCTGTGATGCTGATTTTTATGTTGACCTGGACGTAGTAGTGGTTGGCAATGGTAATTCGGCTGTGGAAGAAGCTTTGTATCTCACCAATTTTGCTCGAAAAGTTACTATAATAGTTATTCATGAAGAAGGAAAGATGGATGCTGAAAAACTGTTCCAGGAGCGTGCTTATGATAATGATAAGATAGAATTTGAATGGAACTCGACTCTGGCCCGGATAGAAGGAGATCAGATTGTGGATAAGGCTGTTCTGAAGAATGTTAAAACCGGTGAGGAGCGAGATTTTGACTGTGATGGCATCTTTATCTTTGTGGGAAGGGAACCCAGTACAGATTTTCTGGAAGATACTCCTGTAGAGCTGGATGACTCGGGTTATATCAAAACAGACGAAAAGATGCAGACTAATATTCAGGGAGTTTATGCTGCCGGAGATGTGAGGCAAAAACCTGTGCGCCAGGTCGTAACGGCTGCCGGTGATGGAGCGACGGCTGCTGTTAAAGGACAGAGTTATCTGGAGGCAGAAGAACACTGGCGTGAAAATGTTCTGGATACTGACAAACAGGTAGTTGTGGCTTTTTGGAATCCGACCCATGATGAGAGTCTGGAAGCCCTGCAGTATTTAGAAGAGCTGGGTGTTGAGAAAGATGACAACAAGAAACTCGTCAAAATAGATACCTACCGCAATGATCTTATCACTGATAGGTACAATGTGCAGGAAATACCTACGGTAATAACTATAGAAGCTGGTGAAGAGAAAGACAGATTGGTAAAACCTGAAAAAAATGAATTAGAACAAATTCTATCCTGACTCTGGATCAATAGCCTGTAAGTTGATGATAGCTTAAAGAAGGTCTCATAAAAAATAAGGAGGTATAAATAATGTTAGAGCTTAATGGAGATAATTTTGAAGAAGAAGTACTGGAAAGTGAAGGTGTGACTGTTGTAGATTTTTGGAGTGAAAGTTGTGAACCCTGCAAGGAATTAAAGCCGAAGTTTAAAGATCTGGCGGAAAAGTACAGTGATGAGGCTAAATTTGCTGCTCTGGATATTCAGGGGAATCGCCGCCTGGCAATCGGTCAGCAGGTAATGGGTCTGCCGTCAATATTAATCTACGAAGATGGGGAAAAATCAGAGCATTTGAGCGGAGAAGATCTGACCATCGATGAGGTGGAAGAAGCTCTGCAGGAATATATTAATTAAGTCTTCATTTTGAGAGATTTATGCCGGGGGGACTTTTAATCAGGTCCCCCTGTTTATAAGCAAATTTTAGACAAAATTTTTCCGGGAGGTTATATTATGAGTAGAGCTGTTATTGATAGCTGCAGTTATGTTTTAGTTCACACTCCAAATATTTTAAAAGTAGGTGGCACCACGCAAATTCAGGCTAGAGCTAAAAATGATGATGATTACCTGAATTCTTTGGACAATTATCTTCGTTCTTTCCAGGAATGCGTAAAATATGCTCCCAATCAGGCTTATATTGGCAATATATTACCCGGGGAGTTAGAGGAATTAGATCAGCCCTGGTATGCAGAGGATAAGCTTCTGGATGAGAGCAGGTTCAGTGACCGGGGTGAGATCATGCCTGAAGATGAATTTTATGCACTTCTTCAGCATGTTGACGTGTTTGAACTGGTATTTTTGACAGAGAATTTTGTAGAAACTGTGGAGGAAAAACTGGCAGATCATCCCATCTGGGCAGATATTGATTTAAATCTGGAAGGTTCTGAAGCTGATAAAATTGAAAAATTGGTGGAAGATCATAAAGCCGAGCCCCTATACTGGCAGGGAGAACTGGTAGGTTGTGTTAAGGAAGCCCATGGCAGTGATGAGAATCTGTCTGCACATGTGATACTGGAAAATTTAGCAACCAAAGCCAGCAGTGTGCTGGCTATGAAGAATTTGCAGCACAATAGCTCTGTAGAATTAGAAGAGGTCGATTATATAATCGAATGTTCGGAAGAAGCATGTGGAGACATGAATCAGCGTGGGGGCGGCAATTTTGCCAAGGCAATAGGGGAAATAGCTGGCTGTGAAAATGCTACAGGTAGTGATGTAAGAGGTTTCTGTGCCGCTCCTTCCCATGCTCTGGTTCAGGCAGCCGCCCTGATAGAAGCTGATATTTATGATAAAGTTGCTGTAGTGGCCGGGGGAGCTGTAGCAAAATTAGGTATGAATGGAAAGAGCCACATAGAAGAAGATATGCCTGTGCTGGAAGATACCCTGGGAGGTTTTGCCTTTACAGTGAGCAGTGATGATGGGGAAAGTCCCCTTTTGAGAACTGATGTGCTGGGCAGACATACGATTAGCAAAGGAGCCTCTCCTCAGGCAGTGATTTCAGCTCTGGTAACTGATGCTCTGGATAAAGCGAATTTAAGCCTGGATGACATAGATAAATATTCTGTAGAAATGCAAAACCCGGAGGTTACTGAGCCGGCGGGAGCGGGCAATGTACCTGAATCTAATTATAAAATGATTGCTGCACTGGGAGTTAAGCGCGGTGATATTGAAAAAGCTAGTATGATGGATTTTGTTGATGAACATGGTATGCCCGGTTTTGCTCCTACCCAGGGACATATACCTTCCGGTGTTCCCTTTATCGGCCCGGCAGCAGAAATGATGGAAAATGATGAACTCCAGAGAGCGCTAATAATAGGCAAAGGAAGTCTCTTTTTAGGTCGAATGACCAATCAGTTCGATGGTATTTCTTTCATAATGGAAAAAAATGATGGGGAAACAGAGGCTGATACAGGAGAACAGATAGATAAAGATGAAATCAGGAGTTTGATTGCAGAATCAATGAGAGGTCTGGCGGAACAACTGCAGGAGAGTGAAGAAAAGTAAAATTTTCACAGCGAGGTGTAATTATGAGCGGAAAAAAACAGGTTGCAGATGTGATGCTGGAGGTTGCTGATGCCATTGAAACTGGTAGATTTCAATCTCCAGTTAGAGTTGGTTTAACCACCCTGGGCAGTGAACATGGTGAAGATGAACTCTGTCAAGCTGCCAGAATAGTTATGAGGAAGAGAGATGATATAGAATTAGTTTTGATCGGGTCCCAGGAGGTCAGCGGAGCCGAGCATCACAGCTGCGAAAATTTGGAAGAAGCCCATGATATCATGGAAGACCTTTTTGCTGAAGAGAAAATAGATAGTGCAGTAACTCTGCACTACAGTTTTCCCATGGGGGTGGCTACCGTAGGTCGAGTATTTGCCCCCTGCAGCGGGGAAGAGCTGCTTCTGGCCACCACGACTGGTACCAGCGCCACTAAAAGAGTTGAGGCCATGGTAAAAAATGCTGTAGCTGGCGTGGCAGCGGCTAAATCTCTGGGTATTGCCAGTCCTGAACTGGGCATTCTTAATGTGGAAGGTGCCAGAAAAGTAGAACAGGCTCTTACCACCATGAAAGAAAACGGGGCGGAGTTTGATTTTGCTGATTCAGTTCGTAGTGATGGTGGTAAGGTTATGCGTGGAAATGATCTGCTGGTGGGCAGCTGTGATGTTATGGTCTGTGATACTCTGACGGGAAACCTGCTTATGAAACTTTTCTCTGCCCGTGACGGAGGCGGAAAATATGAGGTTTCGGGTTATGGTTATGGCCCTGGAATTGGCAGGGCTCAGGAGGAATTAATCGGCATAGTTTCTCGAGCTTCCGGGGCCCCGGTAATAGCAAATGCAGTAGAATATATGGCTGATGTTGTGCAGGGCGATCTGCGTAATAAATATTTGCAGGAACTTGAGAGTGCGGAAGCAGCAGGGATGAATGATATATTAGAATCTCAGGAAAAGACAAAAGATGCCGCTGCGGGTAAAGAAGTTTCGGCTCCTCCGGAAAAGAAAACTGAAGCCGAAATTTCTGGTGTAGATGTGCTGGAGATAGAAGATGCCCGTGAATCATTGTGGAAGGAAGAGATTTATGCAGAGACAGGAATGGGATGTGCAGGTCCCGTGGTTATGGTTGCTGAAGAAGATGAAGAAGCAGCCAGAAAACTACTGCAGGAAAATGGCTATTTGTAGTGAGCACACTTCAAACTGTAGATTAACTTAATATCTGGATTTTGGCCTCCGGTATGGCGGGGGCCATACTTTTTTAGCAAAAAAATAATTGAGGGAGGATTTATGTTTTAAAAAGAGAATTTAAAATGTGGAAGAGTTAAATAAAAATGGGAGTTTTTTCAGACCGGCAATTATTTTGAGGTGGTGATAACTAATGAAAAAAAAGAAGCGAAAAATGAAAAAGAGAAAACAGAAAAAGTCTGGAGATAAACCGCAGGTTGCTTATTTTTGTATGGAATATGGACTTGATGAAGAACTACCTATTTACTCCGGGGGATTGGGAATTTTGGCCGGTGATGTTCTTAAAGCAGCCCGGGAAAATGATCAGCCTATAATTGGCATAGGTCTATTGTGGAGGCAGGGATACACCAGACAGGAAATTGATGAAGATGGTAGGCCGGTGGACTCCTATCCCCGTAATGATCATATATACGATATAGTAGAAGACACTGGCAAAGAAGTTGTGGTAAATATTAGAGGTGAAGAAGTAAACTGTCAGATTTATAAGACCACAGATTATGAAAATGCTGAGCTATATCTTTTGGATACCAATCATCCCGACAATGAGGGCGGTAACAAATGGATAACCGGTCAACTTTACGGCTGGTTTAATGAAGAAAGAATTGCTCAGGAAATTGTACTGGGTATAGGTGGGGTAAAAGCTTTAAGAAAATTGGATATTGAAGTGGATGTTTATCATTTCAATGAAGGACATGCAGCTTTAGCAGGTACTGAATTGATCAAAGAAAAGATGGCAGAGGGCCAAAGTTTCAATCGCGCTTTACAGGCTACCAGAAAAGAAGTTGTTTTCACCACCCATACCCCTGTTGAACAGGGAAATGAAGAACACAGGCTCAAAATACTGGATTATATGGGAGCTTTCAATGGCCTTACCTTTGAGCAGATGGTACAGATTGGAGGAGCTCCTTTTAATATGACGGTAGCAGGCCTGCGGTTATCATCTGTGGCTAATGGAGTTTCTCAGCTTCATGGTCAAACTGCCAGGGAAATGTGGGAAAAAGTGGATGATAGATCTCCGATTATAGCAATCACCAATGGGGTTCATCAGAAGTCCTGGGTGGATGAGAGAATTATTTCTGCTTATCAGCAGGGGGAAAAATTACTACCCGTACATCAGGAGATAAAATCTGAATTAATTGACTTTGTTGAGGCTAAAACCGGGCAAGAACTGGATGAAGATAAACTTCTGCTTGGTTTTGCCCGCCGGGCTGCTCCTTATAAGAGAGCCCCTTTGATATTTACTGATGAAGATAAAATTGACAGTTATTTTAAAAAGGGCAAAATTCAAATTATATTTTCCGGCAAAGCTCATCCTCTTGATGATAAGGGTAAAAAGATAGTGGAAACTCTGGTAAAAATGAGCAAAAAATACCCCGATTCCGTAGTGTTTCTGGAAAATTATGATATGGAAATAGGCAGACAGCTAACCAGGGGTGTGGATGTCTGGCTTAATAACCCCCGCCGCCCCAAGGAAGCCAGTGGCACTTCAGGTATGAAAGCGGCGATGAATGGGGTGCTAAATCTCAGCATTTTGGATGGCTGGTGGCCGGAAGCATGTGAACATGGGGTTAATGGCTGGCAGTTTGGAGACGGGTTCGAAGCTGATAGTATTAAAAAGCAGGATCGACATGATTTACAGGCCCTTTATGAAGTTCTGCTTGAAGAAGTACTGCCTGCCTATTATGAAGACAAAGATAAATGGGAGAAAATGATGAATGAGAGTATATCTGCCACGTTTAATATATTCAGTGCTGAAAATATGCTGGAAAGTTATTATAAAAATATGTATGCGAAAAAACAGAGAAAAAATAGTGAGAGAATTAAGCTACTTTGAATAATTTGAAAATCTAAGATATAATGTAAAGGTAAAGAAAGGATTCTCTGAAAGCTTCTCTACAGCTATAGGCACTGAGTTATATCATATAAGAAATGGGGTAGCCGGAAATGGAAAATTCTCAAAAGAACCATAAAAGGTTATACCGCTCCCGCAGGGATAAAGTGATTGGAGGGGTGTGTGGGGGCATAGCAAATTATTTTGGTGTGGATCCCATTTTAATCAGGCTGTTTTTTATTCTGATGTTTTTTGCTGAAGGAGCTGGTTTACTTGCTTATATTATTGCCTGGATAATAATCCCTAAAAAACCCTCCTTTGTTGGGGAAGAAAGCAAGGAAGATAGTGATACTTTTACCGCGGGGGCAGATGATTTTGCTGAAGAAAGTGGGCAAGAACAAAGAGAACGCCAAAAGAGCAGTGAATTAAAACAGCGGTATTTAGGTATATTTCTTGTGGTCATAGGTTCTCTATTTTTATTTGACCTCTGGTTTCCTGCCTTTTATTTAAGGCCTTTCTGGCCCGTTATCTTCATTATTCTGGGTATTGTTTTGTTAGTTAGGGGAGTTGATTTCTGATGTCAGCTGAGGGTCATAATCGAGCAGACATAACCTTTGGAATAATTTTAGTTGGTATTGGTGGCCTTTTTTTGCTTAATTCTTTTGATGTTATAGGGTTTAATGTCTGGAATTTACTGATTAGAAGCTGGCCATTGTTTTTGGTTCTGATCGGGCTTAATATACTATTTCGCAGGACAAAACTCTGGTGGATAACTCCTCTGATTTTAATTATACTTTTTGGCAGTCTATTTTTCCCCAATCCGCAGAATCCTGTTTACTGGAATTTAGTGGGCAGGCCCGGCAGACAGGTGGAAAACCAGACTGAAACTCTGGATGCCCAGATGATGTATGACCCTGATATTAAATTTATGGATGTGAATTTACGGGTTGATGCAGGAAGAATTGATGTTAAATCATTAACTGATTCTGACGAGGAAAAAGAAAAACTCTATGATCTTTCTTTTGAATACAGGGAAGAAAAACCTGATATTGAATATGAATTCGACCGGGAAGAGGGTTTTGGTGAATTGAATGTAAGTCAAAGGCAGAGGTTTCAACTGGAGCAAGTTGATATAATCAATAGATCTTCCCTGCTGCTTAATCCCAGGGTGCCCTATAGCTTGAATATTGAATCTGGAGCGGGGCATTATGAGCTGGATTTGAAAGATTTAAATGTAGAATCCATGAATATAAATGCCGGTGTCAGTGATCTGACCATATTTTTTAGTGACCACAGCAGTGAAATTGACATCAGTTCTGGCGCTTCTAATATAGAATTTAATTTTCCCTCTGATGTCGGTTTTATTATTGATACTGAAAATGTGGTCAGCAGCAATAATTTTGCTGAAGCTGGTCTGGAAGAAATTGACCCCAATACTTTTAGATCAGAAGAATTTGAACAGCAGGAGGAACAGATCGAAATTAAAGTTTCCAGCCCTGCCAGTAATATAACTGTAAATATAGATTAAACTTTTGCAAAGGAGTTTTGGACTGTTTATTTAATTGTGGATAGCTTTATAACTTTGAATTCCGGGAGGGTTAATTATTAATGAATGACACTATGAAAGCTGTTGTCAAGTCAGAAGCCGAACCCGGAGCTGCACTCAAGGAAGTTTCAATCCCAGAACCAGATCCAACCCAGCTTGTTATTAAGGTGCATAATACTTCAATTTGTGGAACTGACTACCATATTTATACCTGGAATGAATGGGCCGAAAATAATATTTCGCTTCCTCATATTATGGGGCATGAAGTTGCCGGGGAAGTTGTAAAGACAGGTTCTCAGGTTGAAAGGTTGCATAAAGGAGATTTCATTTCGGCAGAAACTCATATAAACTGCGGTCATTGCTATCAATGTCGGACCGGCAGGGCTCATATATGTCAGAATATGAAAATTTTAGGCGTTCATACTGATGGAGTTTTTGCTGAATATGCAGTTATCGAATCCAGGGTGGCTGTAAAAATCCCCGGGGAAATTCCCCCAGAATATGCTTCTCTTCTGGAGCCGCTGGGTAATGCTATTGATACTGTGAAGGCTGGAAGCATCGAAGGAAAGAATGTTTTAGTTACCGGAGCCGGTCCAGCAGGTTTGATGTCTATAGCTTTAGCCCGGGCTTTTGGGGCTGCTACAATAACTGCTACAGAACCCATGCAGTATAGAAGAGAGCTGGCACTAAAGATGGGCGCTGATCATGCTGTAGACCCGGCCCAGGGATTGCCACAACTTGTTGAAGATATAACCCGGGGCGATGGTGTAGATTTTGTAGCTGAAATGTCCGGCAAAGAAGCAGCTATTAGACAGGGATTAAGGCAGCTTACCCCCGGGGGTAAGATGGCAATTTTGGGTCTGCCGAAGGGAGAGGTAAAACTGGATTTAAATAATGAAGTCATTTTTAAGGGTGTGGAGATTGAAGGTATAACAGGACGTAAAATGTACGAGACCTGGTATATAGCTAAAAGACTTTTACAACAGGGGATTTTGAATCTGGAAACTCTGTTAACCCATAAATTAAATTTATCTGAATTCAAACAGGGTATGGAGTTGATGGAAAAGGGTGAGTGTGGAAAGATAGTTCTTTCAATTTAAAAGGAGGTTATTGCCAATGAATGACGGCTTTTCTGAACGGCTGCAGGCAGATATTGAGAACCTGCATGAAGAAGGATTATACAACAGGATAAGAACCCTCGAAAGTCCACAGGGGGCCTGGGTGGAAATTGAAGGCAAGGAAAAGCTGAATTTTTGTTCCAACAATTACCTGGGACTGGCCAACCATCCTGAACTGGTAGAAGCAGCTCAGAAAGCAGCTGATAAATACGGGGTTGGACCCGGGGCAGTAAGGACTATTGCGGGTACTATGAATCTACATGAAGAGTTAGAGGAAAAGCTGGCAGATTTTAAAAAAGCAGAAGCCACTCTTACATTTCAATCCGGGTTTAATGCCAATTTAGCTGTAATTCCGGCAATTACTGGTGAAGAAGATGTGATTATTAGTGATGAATTGAATCATGCCAGTATTATTGATGGTTGCCGATTATCCAGCGCAGAACTTGAAGTTTATGATCATGCGGACATGAATTCTCTGGAAAAGGTTTTACAGCAGGTTGAAGGCAGACATAAACTTATAGTTACGGATGGAGTTTTTAGCATGGATGGGGACATTGCTCCCCTGCCTGAAATAGTAGAGCTGGCTCAGAAATATAATGCAGTGGTAATGGTCGATGATGCTCATGGTGAAGGGGTTTTAGGCAGCCATGGCCGGGGTATCGTTGACCATTTTGGCCTGCATGGTGAAGTTGATATTGAGGTAGGAACTTTTTCCAAGGCCTTCGGTACAGTAGGAGGGGCAGTTGCCGGCAGTGAAACTCTGGTCGAATATCTTCGGCAGAAGGGGAGACCTTTTCTGTTTAGTTCTGCTGTAACCCCACCTGATTTAGCTGCTACTATAAAAGCTATTGATATTCTGGCAAAAGATAATGAACTGGTGGAAAAACTCTGGAATAATGCGGAAACTTTTCAAACTGATATGCAGGAAGCGGGATTTGATGTGGGTAAAACTGAAACACCTATAACCCCTGTAATGATTGGGGAGGCTAAAACTGCCAGCAAATTTAGCGAAAGGTTATTTGAAGAGGGGATATTTGCTCAGTCTATCGGTTACCCAACTGTCCCTCGCAATAAGGCCAGAATCAGGGTTATGATTTCTGCTACTCATGGACAGGATGATCTGGAATTTGCCCTGGATAAATTCAAAAAAATTGGCCGGGAATTAGAATTGATAGATTAAATTGGATTTTAAAAATATCCCCCGCCCGCCCGGGCGGGGGTAGAAAAATGTGTCCACCATGTCTCGATATTAAACAGTTTAGAGGTTAAACTTAAATTTCTGGCCGGGTCTATTTATTTTTGCTATCTGGATATTATCAACACTATGGTCATCTATAAATTTAGAAACGATCGAATAATCATCTCCCATATGGATAGGAACCATAACACCGGGTTTAACTTTTTCCAGAAAGTATTCACCGGCCAGATAATAATTTTCCTCCAGACGAGGGTCGACCGGCACAAAAGCCAGGTCAATTTTTTTTGTCGACAGCTTATCTATTACCTGTTTGTATTCCCGGGCTTCACGTTTTCTCTCTTGCTCAGAAAAACTTTTCCAGGCCCACCAGTTGAGATCACCCGAAAAGAATATACTTAAATTTTTATCTTTAACCAGCAGAGAAACCCCTTCATCTGTACTGGTAAAGGCCTGTATTTCTGTATCAGCCAGGACTAAATTATCCCCTTTCTGTAGGAAATTTAAGGAGTCGGCCTGTTTCTGAAATTTTTTAGTTATATTTTTAAGATCACTACTTAGTACGTAGTTGACCCGGGGCAGCATATCCTGCCAGCGGAAAATATTTGGATTATAATGATCGCTGTGACCGTGGGTTACATGGATAAAGGTGGATTCAATTTGCTGATTTTGCAGCCATTCTTCCGGAAACTTATCGTTCTTCTGTTTATAGTAATCAAAAATATGAAGAGTATTATTTTTTTTGTTTAAAACAGCTGAGCCACTATGATAAATATGCCAGCAGATAATTTCAGCAGTTTCCATGTTATATCCCTCCTGCCTGAATTATATCAGGATTATCAAAATTTGGCAATTGCAATTGCCGCTTAACTTATTCAGATTTTAGTGTTATAATAGCTTTGTCTAATGTGGAAAAAAATATAATTTAAGTTATCAAGGTGGATAAATTAAGGCTGAAAAATGTCTGTTGTGGAAGGTGTTTTCATGGATTTAGTAGAAGAAGTTGCTCCGGCAAAAATCAATCTAATACTGGAAGTTGTCGGCAAATATGATAATAACTATCATAAACTGGAAACTATAATGCAGAGTGTTGACCTCTGTGATAGGCTTAAATTATTTCCTGGAGGCAGCAGCATTAATCTTACTGTTAAAGGAGATTGCAAAGTTCCTGATAATTCTGCCAATCTGGTCTGGCAGGCTGCTGAAATGATGAACAAAACATTCAACCGGGTTCCCGCCGGCATAAATATAGAATTAAACAAAAATATTCCTGTCTCTGCTGGATTAGGGGGCGGCAGCAGCGATGCTGCAGCTGTAATCAGGGCTTTAAATCGTTTGTTTGCTCTGGACTTATCTGTGAGATCAATGGAGGAACTCGCCTTGAAACTGGGCTCGGACGTACCATTTTGTATCAGGGGAGGGACTGCTCTAGCCCGGGGAAGGGGTGAAAAACTTACCTTTTTGCCAGAACCTAAACTTATATATAATTCTGTTTTACTGATCAAACCGGAGTTTTCGGTATCTACAGAGGAAATTTTTGAGAAAGTCCCGGAAAAGATATTTTCTCAGATGACTTTAACCAGCAAACTGGTCAGACTGTTTTTACGGGGAGAGAAGATTGAATGGACAGAAGGATGGAAAAATGATTTAGAGCAGATAACATTTGCTCTTTACCCTGAATTAAGGCAGATTAAGGAAGAAATTCTCTCATATGATCCCCGGCATGTATTGATGACCGGTAGCGGTCCAACTTTAATGGCATTTTTTCAGGGAGAAGATGCTGAACAGACCTTTATAGATGAGTGGCAGGGTGAGGGAGAAATTTTCAAAGTGCAATTTTTAAGTTCTGATGTAAATAATATGGTTTGTTGATATATTAATAACTGGTATATTTTTAGGAGGGGAATTATTTGATGCAGGTAGGAAAAATTACATCCAGCAGACTACAAAAAACAGTTTTAAACAGGATAACCCATCATAGAGAGGATGTGCTGGTTAATTCAGGGCTGGGGGAGGACAGTGCAGTTGTGGACTTTGGAGAAGAAGTACTGGCAATTTCTTCTGATCCCATCACTGGAGCAGGACAAAAAGCCGGGTATCTAGCTGTTCATGTCGCCTGTAATGATCTGGCGGCAACCGGGGCTGATCCGATTGGGATTCAAGTAGTGCTGCTGCTGCCGCCCAGTATTGAGGATGGGGAAATCAGTACTTTAATGGATGAGATAGATGATACTGCAGGATCTCTTGGGGTGCAAATTCTGGGGGGGCATACAGAAATATTAAGTGAGGTCAGCCGCAGTTTAATTGTGGTCACAGCGATTGGCAGGGCAAGCAAAGATCAATATGTGCCTACAGGGGGAGCTCAACCTGAAGATGAAGTTATAATCACTAAAGGTGTGGGGCTGGAAGGTAGTTTTATCCTGGCCAATGATTTTGCGGATTATTTAAGAGAACAGGGAGTAAGTGATAAATCAATTGAGGAAGCTCTGAATTATCAAGCAGATTTGAGTGTTCTTCCCGAAGGCCTAGTTGCTGCCGATTATGGGGTTAATTCTATGCATGATATAACAGAAGGCGGTCTTTATGGGGCTTTATCGGAAATGAGTCTGGCAGCAGACCAGGGTTTTATTCTGGAGAAGGATCCCCGAATGATACCTGAAGCTGTGAAGGAAATTACTACTAAATTGGATATAGACCCCTATGGTCTTATTTCTTCCGGCAGCATGTTAATATCTCTTCCTGCTGCCGATGGTTTGATAGCTGAACTGTCAGACCAAAATATACCGGCTTTTAAAGTTGGTCAGATAAAGACAGAAGGCAGATTAGTAAAAGAAAATGGAATCTGTTATGAACTAACCTGGCAGGGTGGCGATGAATTATGGGATTTTATCAAAAAAGTTGAAAATAATGCTTGACTTTCCTGTTTTTACCAATTATAATATAGGTAATCTCTTAAAAAGGGGGTAAAAACAGGTATGAACATAACAGATGTGAGAGTTTTTCCTGTTGCCAGTGGAGGAAATCTCAAGGCTTTTGCTTCATTGACTTTTGAGGAGAGTTTTGTAGTCAGAGGCATAAAAATTGTCGAAGGGAAAAATGGCTTATTTGCTTCAATGCCAGATAGGGAATGGAAGGGGAATTATTATGATGTTTGTTTTCCCCTGACCAACGCATTAAGGGAGGAAATTCAGGAAAGCGTGCTGTCAGCTTTCACTAAAACCGATAAAAAGAAAAAAACGGGTTAAGCAGCCAGAAAAAGCTGATCAGAGCGCAGATTAGTAGCTTAACAATTTTATTATCCGGGAGAGTCGGACAAATTATACCAGTGCCCGGGGTGCTGGGGTTCGATTTTCTCGGTTTTTATTTTGTTTGACAAACTTGTTTAGTTCTGATATACTCCATACGATTATAACTATGCAGGGGGGATTGGATGGATAATTTGATGGTGATAATTCTCGCAGCCGGTAAAGGGACCAGAATGAAGTCCAAAAATAATAAAATGATTCATAAGCTGGCTGGTAAATCCTTAATAAATCATGTAGTGGATAAAGCTTTGCAATTGTCGGATGAGGTTATCTGTGTGGTTGGGCACCAGGCGCAGCAGGTAAAAAATGTTGTTGACCAGGAGAAGGTTAATTTTGTCCAGCAGAATAAACAGCTGGGAACTGGACATGCAGTCTGGCAGGCCCGGGATTATCTCCAGGCCCATGAAGGAGATTGTCTGGTATTATATGGAGATACCCCTCTGATTACTGTTGATACTCTGGAAAAATTGGTACAAAATCATAAAAATACACAGGCTGGCATGAGTCTTCTTACTGCCCGGATATCAGATCCTGCTGGTTATGGAAGGATTGTCAGGGATAAAAATAATATTATTACCGGTATAGTAGAAGAGGATGATGCTGATGCCAATACTGCCCAAATTAAGGAAGTAAATGCGGGGGTATATACTTTTGCAGGTGAATTATTGTTAGAGGCTCTCAAGCAGGTGGATAATGATAATGAACAGGAAGAATATTACCTTACTGATACCCTGGAATATATATCTCAAAAAACTCAACTTTCTGCTCATAGGGCGGCTGCCAAAGAAATTGTGGGAATTAATGACAGGGAAGACCTGGCTGAGGCTGAAAGGGCTATCCAGAAACGTATTAACAAACAACATATGGAAAATGGGGTTACTCTGATTGACCCTAAAAGTACCTACATAGAAACAGAAGTTGAGATTGAGCGGGATGTTACCATATATCCCGGTACGGTAATAAAAAAAGGCAGTAAGATTGCGGAAAACTGCTATATAGGCCCTAACTGTCAGTTACAGGATGCCAGGCTGGCTGAAAATGTGCAGGTAAAACAGGGGAGCTATATTATAGAAAGTGAAATTGCTGCCGGCAGCCAAATTGGCCCTTATGCTCATGTAAGGCCTGGTAGTGTAGTCAGGAAAAATTGTAAGATAGGCAATTTTGTGGAACTAAAAAAGACCAGAGTAGATAGGGGAAGTAAAATTCCGCATTTAAGCTATGTAGGGGATGGTGTTATTGGCAGCGGCTGCAATATTGGAGCCGGGACGATTTTTGCCAATTATGATGGAGAAAATAAACACAAAACTATTCTGGGTGAGAGAGTATTTATAGGCAGTAATACAACCCTGGTTGCTCCTGTAGAACTTGGAGATGACTCCTGTACTGGTGCCGGGTCGGTAGTAACCAAAGATGTGGAAAATAACTCAATTGTTATGGGGGTCCCTGCCAGATTTTATAAGAAGAATAAATAATTTTATTGTGCAATTATACCTGTGAGGAGGCCGTGCTGAAATGCCAGCATATAGGGACAAAATGAAAATTTTTACCGGGAACTGTCATGAAAAATTAGCTGAAGATATTTGTAATTATCTTGGTACCGAGCTTGTTAGTTCAGAAATAGGACGGTTTGCAGATGGAGAAATTTCGGTGGAAATTGAGGAAACGGTCCGCGGGGCTGATGTTTTTGTCATTCAGCCTACCAGTCCACCAGTAAACGAGAATATTATGGAACTGCTGGTGATGATTGATGCTTTAAGAAGAGCATCTGCCCGCAGGATTACAGCAGTAGTTCCCTATTATGGTTATGCCCGTCAGGATAGAAAAGCTCAGCCCAGAGCCCCTATAACAGCCAAGCTGGTAGCAAACCTGCTGCATACCGCGGGAGCCCGCAGACTTTTATCAATAGATATGCATGCTCCGCAGATTCAGGGCTTTTTTGATATTCCTGTAGATCATCTGTTTTCTGCTAATATAATGGTAGATTATTTTCAGAATAAAGATATAGATAAGTTGACGGCAGTAGCCCCTGATGTGGGTTCAGTTAAGAGAGTTAGATCTTTTGCTCAGAAACTAAATATTCCTATGGCTATTATAGATAAAAGAAGGCCCAAACCTAATGTGGCGGAAGTGATGCATGTCATCGGTCCGGTAGAAGGAAGAAATGTGATTTTATTCGATGATATCATAGATACTGCAGGTACAATGACGAATGCTGCTAAAACTCTCAGAGATCAAGGGGCTAAAAAAGTATTTGCCTGTGGCACTCATGCGCTTTTTTCCGGGCCTGCTGTGGATAGACTTGCTGAAGCGCCTATCGAAGAAACAATAGTGACCAACACTATTCCGCAAAAAGAAAATTCAGATAATCTCGATAATCTTCAGGTCTTATCTGTGGCTCCGCTGCTGGGAGAAGCTATTGACAGGATTTTCAAAGATGTATCTGTAAGTGTGCTTTTCAAATAAAATTTACCCTTGTTGCTGAACAGACATAATGTTATAATATTATTTGTGCACTATAAAAAAATTTCATCCCTTCTATAATAAAATTGGGTAAGGAGTGAGTAGCATGAAAAAAGTTGAGATGACCGCTAACTGCAGAAAAGAGACAGGAAAGGGTAATGCACGCAAACTAAGGCGTGAAGGTAAAATTCCCGGGGTTATATATGGTTCTTCTCGCGAACCTCAGCCTCTGACCGTAGATCCTTCTAAAGTCAGAGAAAACCTTGGTAGTAACGCTATAGTTGAATTGAAGATATTGGATGGGGAAGAAGAATTAGAAACCGAGACAGCCATGATCAAAGACTATCAGAAACACGTTATTAAAGATGAACTTTTACATGTTGATTTTCAGGCAATTTCGATGGATGAGACTATATCTGTGACCGTACCCACCGAAATTACAGGAACTTCAGTTGGGGTGAAAGAAGGTGGAGTACTCCAGCAGCTCATCCGGGAAGTGGAAATAGAATGTCTGCCTGAAGATATTCCGGAATCTCTGGAAGTAGAGATAACTGAGCTGGATGTAGGAGATTCTTTTCAGATAAGTGATCTGGAGCCGGGGGAAAATATTGAGATATTACATGACCCGGATGATGTTCTGGTCACGGTTGTGCCTCCCAGTGAAGAGGTCACTGAAGAAGAAGAAACTCTGGTAGATGTTGAGACGCTCGAGCCGGAAGTAATAGGCGAAGAAGAGGAAGAAGTAGAAGAAGAGCTGGCTGAAGAAGAAGCAGAGGCGGAAGAGTCAGAAGAGCCAGAACAAAGAGACTATATGTAAGGCCAATTAAGGTATTTGACTGATATTAAGAGCGTAACCCTATTCTTATCAGGGTGGGGTTGCGCCTTTTACTGTTTTCATTGTGGTGGTGAAAAATATATGCAGGTAATAATGGGTTTGGGAAATCCGGGCAAAAAATATGTAAATACCCGGCATAACATAGGATTTAAAGTAATAAAAGAATTGGCTGAAAAGTATGAATGTTCTCCGGAGCGCAAATATTCTGGTTTAATAGCCGAATGTAAAATTGCGGGGAAGAATTTAATGCTTGTACAACCTCTGACATTTATGAATCGTAGTGGAAAGACAGCGGAAAAACTCAGGCAAAAGTTCGATCTTGAGCCGCAGGATTTTCTGGTTGTTCATGATGATCTGGATCTGGAGTTAGGACGGATAAAACTGAAAAAATCAGGTAGCAGTGGTGGACATAATGGTGTTAAATCTTTAATTTCTGCTTTTTCCTCTAGAGATTTTTCTAGATTGAGAATGGGAATTGGCAGACCCCCGGCAGGCCTGAGTGCTTCTGATTATGTTCTGACCACTTTTGCCAGAGAGGAGAGGGAAGAAGTGGTGAAACCTGCTATTAAAAGGGCTATTTCTGCAATTGAACTCTGGAGTGAAAAAGGATGTCAAATTGCCATGAATGAGTTTAACTAATCTGCAGTCTGGTTCATATTACCACATGGGGTTATTTTAGGAGGAACATATGACTAAATTTAAACAGGAAATATCGGAAAAATTAAATAAATTAATCTCTGCTGTGGAAACTGGAGATAATGTACAAATAACAGGTCTGTGGCAGGCCCGGCTGGCTTTTATGATTTCACAGTTAAGGGGGGAAATTTCTCGCAATTTGTTTATAATTTCTTATGATGATTATCGAGCCGGTGAAATATATGAAGACCTTGTCAGACTCCTTCCCGAGCAACATGTTTATTTGTTTCCGGGTCAGGATGTCATGCCCCATGAAGAGATACCGGTTGATAAAAAGAAACAGGAACAGAGATTAAAAATTATACAGGCTTTTCAACATTCATCGGCACCAATTGTTGCTGTGGCTGCAGTTTCTGCTGTAAATAAGAAGCTTCCTCCTGTACGGCGCTGGAAAGAAATGAAACAAAATTTGGTCAGAGGTAATGATTACAATATAAAAGAGATAACTTCTGCTCTGGTGGATAAAGGATATAAAAGACGTGAAATGGTAGGGGCTAAAGGAGAGTTCAGCAGTCGCGGGGGGATTTTAGATATATTCCCTCCCCATAGAGAACTCCCCTGCCGTCTGGAATTTTTTGGTGACAATTTAGAATCAATTCGCAGTTTTTCTGTTGATGATCAGCGTTCGCGCCAGGAGTTAGATAGATTATCTATTCCTCCGGCTTCAGAATTTATTCTGCCGCAAGATTTTTCTGATCGTATTAATGCTATCGACAAAATGCTGGGAAAAAGAAGCAAGGAATTTGCCGAAGATAACAGCAAAGCAGCAAAAAACATTAAGAGCAAACGAGATAAGCTGCAGACTAAAGGTGCAGAAAATTTAAATTCTGTAATATTGCGAGAATATTTACCTTTATTTTATGACAGGCTGGATTCTGTGTTTTCTTTTCTGGGAGATAATGTAACTTTTGTCCTGGAAAATCCCGATCGTCTGGAAAAAGTCTACAGACAGGAATATGAGAATTTGGCGGATGAAGTTTCCGGACTGCTGGAGCAGGGAGAGGTATTGCCATATTATCTGGACAACTTCCTGTCACCTGATGAAGTATTTCAGACTATTTATAAAAATAATTATCTGGAATGTTTGAGTGAAGTAGATAAAGATAAAAATCTGCCCGGTATAGATTTTCCGGGACAAAGTCTGGAGCCCTACCATGGCCGGTTTGACCTGCTGATAGAAAGAGTTCAAGAATTAATTGATGAGGGATACCTGGTAGTAATGGGACTTAAAGATGAGAAAAAACGCCAGGAACTGGCCGAATATCTGGGGGAAAGGTTCACGGTAAATGTGGTCAGAGATTGGAACTTTGATCCTTCCGGCCAGGATGTTATCATAACTTCTATAAATTTAAGTGAAGGATTTAGCTTCGCTGATCTTAATATAGCTTATTTTTCTGAGAAAGAAATTTTGGGCGAGAAAAAGCGCCAAAAAAAGAAAATTCAGGATCTGGAAGACACCGAAAAAATATCAACTTTTACTGAATTATCCCCCGGGGATTATGTAGTTCATGAAAATCATGGGATCGGCAAATATCTTGGACTGGAGCCACTTTCGATTCAGGACCAGCAGAAAGATTATCTGTTGATAGAATATAAAGATGAAGATAAATTATATGTACCCACTGAACAGATACAGCTGGTACAGAAGTATATCGGCGGTGAAGGTGCAGAACCCACCCTTTATCGTCTGGGAAGTGATCGCTGGCAGCAGGTAAAAGAAAGGGTGAAATCTTCTGTAAAGGAACTGGCCGTAGACTTAATTGAACTTTATGCAGCCCGAGAAACGATGGAGGGCTATGCTTTTAGTCAGGATACTGAGTGGCAGAAGGAGTTTGAAGAGGCTTTTCCTTTTGAGGAGACCGAGGATCAGAAAAAGGCAATAAAAGATGTGAAATCAGATATGGAAAGCCCGCATCCTATGGACCGGCTTTTATGTGGGGATGTGGGTTATGGCAAGACGGAAGTTGCTATCAGGGCAGCTTTTAAAGCAGCTGTTGATGGCAAACAAACTGCAGTTCTTGTTCCGACCACCATTCTGGCTCAGCAGCATTATAATACTTTTCGAGAAAGAATCGGAGAATTTCCTATAAATACTGCCATGTTATCCAGGTTCAGAACCACTTCTGAACAGAAGGCCATTAAGAACAAGCTGAAGCAGGGAAGAATCGATATAATAATTGGCACTCATCGACTTCTTTCCGAAGATATTGAATTTAATGATCTGGGTTTGCTGGTAATAGATGAAGAACAACGATTTGGGGTCTCTCATAAGGAAAAATTAAAGGATATGAAAAAGAATATCGATGTATTGACTATGACGGCTACCCCCATCCCCCGGACACTGCATATGGCCCTGACCGGAGTTCGTGATATGAGCGTGATTGAAACTCCTCCGGAGAATAGATATCCAATTCGTACTTATATTAAAGAACATGACGAAAATCTGATAAGAGATGCGATCAGAAGAGAGCTGGCCCGTAATGGCCAGATATATTTTGTCCATAATCGTATCAAAGATATAAATAAACAGGCCAAAATAATCAAGGACCAGGTGCCTGAAGCCAGAGTTGCTGTTGCGCATGGTCAGATTCAGGAAAATCATCTAGAAAAATTAATGCTGGATTTTTACAATCATGAATATGATGTACTGGTATGTACGACAATTATTGAAAATGGTCTGGATATTTCTAATGTCAATTCTATTATAATTAACAGGGCAGATAAGATGGGGCTGGCCCAGTTATACCAGCTGCGCGGGAGAGTTGGTAGAACGGATAAAATTGCTTATGCTTATCTGCTTTACGAAGAAGAACAGATTTTGTCTGAAGAAGCAGAAAAGCGGTTGAGGGCGATCAAGGAGTTTACTGATTTAGGCTCCGGGTTTAAAATAGCTATGCGGGATATGGAAATTAGAGGAGCAGGCAATCTGCTGGGAGCCGAGCAATCCGGACATATAGCCAGTATTGGGTATTCTTTATATTGTAAGCTGCTGGAAAGAGCAGTTAAAGAGCTGAAAGATGAAGATGAGGAACAACCGGTAGAGGTGGAAGTCAACCTTGAACTCGATGCTTTTATACCTGATGATTATATCGCCAGTTCTCCCCAAAAAGTTGATATTTATAAGAGATTGATGAAATCCAGATCAGAAGAAAAAATAGCTGAAATAGGTGCTGAGCTTAAAGATCGATTTGGGTCTATGCCTGTCGAGGTGGAGAATTTATTAACCATAAGCAGAATAAAAATGCGGGCTGCTTTTCTCAATATTAACCTTATTGAGGAACAGAAAGAGAGAATAGACTGTCATTTTGTCAATCAACAAAAAGTAGACAGTAAAGCTATAATGAAACTTGTTAAAAAGTATTCACGACAGGTGAGGATAAAATCAGGTAGTGAGCCCAAAATGATAGTTAAAAAAGCTTCGGATTCCGGGGATGATCTGCAGCGCTTGATTCACATCCTGGATGATTTGAGGGAGTTTCAAGAATCCAGAGAGATTTTCAATCAGGAAAGTGCTGGTGATCGGAGTGGCTGAAGATTTTAAAGCCCGCTCTTTTGTCAAAGGTGCCGCCATTTTAAGCGCTGCCGGGATTGCTTCCCGGTTTATGGGACTGGGTTATAGAGTCATTCTGACCAGGATGATTGGGGCAGAAGGTATGGGAATATATCAAATGGCCTATCCTCTCTACACTATAATGCTTGTTGTTTCCCGTTCTGGTATACCGGTGACCATGGCTAAAATGATTGCTGATAGAATGGCCCGGGAGGAGAACAAGGATGCTTACCGGGTATTTACCATAGCCCGGGTTATGAGCGTAATTATTGGGGTCATCTTCACTCTGGCCATGGTTTTACTGGCAGGACCTTTAATAAGAGTTTTGAGCCTTGATCCGCGGGCTTATTATGCTCTGCTGGCTATAGCCCCGGCGGTTTTTATCGTTTCTATTATGGCAACTTTCCGGGGCTTTTTTCAGGGTTTACAGGATATGCGTCCTACAGCTTTTTCTCAGATTTTAGAGCAATTTATTAGAACGGTCACCATGATTGGACTGGCTTATTATTTGCTGCCCCTGGGGCTGGAATTTGCCGCTGCCGGGGCTTCTTTTGGAGCTGTAACAGGTGCTGTGGCCGGTCTGATGTTGCTTTTATATATCTATTTTAGAAGGCGAAAAAATATTTTTTCTTTTTTTATAGAAGCGGAAGAAGAGGTTAAAAAATACAGAGTGAGAAATATTATCGGGGAATTTGCCCGGCTGGGTATTCCCATTACTTTTGGCGCTCTGGTTCGTCCTCTTATGAGTTTTGTAGATTGGATTTTCGTGCCTCAGCGTCTGCAATCAGCAGAATTTGTTATGGAAGAAGCCACAACTGCCTATGGTTTATTGACCAATGTGGCTATGCCACTGGTTAATTTTCCTGCTATTGTTACGGTTTCTCTGGCAGCCAGTCTGGTGCCGGCTATTTCCGAGGCCCAGGCCGTAAATGATAAAGAATTGATTGGTAATAGGGCTCATACTGCTATTCGTTTTACTATATTGCTTGGTATACCTTCTGCTGTGGGACTTACAGTTTTAGCCAGTCCGCTTTCGGGTGTGATATTTTCTGAGCCGGAGGCGGCAAGCATTTTGAGGCTGCTGTCCTGGGGGGTAATTTTTATAACTCTTCAGCAGACTACTTCGGCTATTTTGCAGGGGATAGGCAGAACTGAAATTCCAGCCCGTAACCTGGCAATTGGAGCGGCTGCCAACGCAGGTTTAAATTATTGGCTTACGGGAATTCCCCTTTTTAATATACATGGTGCTGCGGCGGCTACAGTTTTTGGATTTTTGACCGCTGCTTTATTAAATTTTATTTCTGTTCGTCGCAGACTGGAAAAACTGCCAGGTTTACGCTATGAATTGTTGAAACCAGTTTTTTCTGCCGGCCTGATGGGGCTTTTTGTGTTATTAATACATAGATTTTTGTTAAATTATCTTGGGGGATTATTACCACTGGCGGAGCTGCTAATTTTAATATCTTCAGTTACTCTGGGGATAATTGTTTATGTTTTACTTATGCTGATAAATGGGGGCATACTTTATAATGATCTGCTGCTGATACCAAAAGTAGGAGATAAACTGGCAGATTATCTGGTCAAGAGAGGTGTAATAAATGAGTAAAAAAAATGCCGCAGATGAGCTTTCGGAGATTTCAGCATTGCTGGAAATAATGTCTATTTTAAGAAGTGAAAAAGGATGTCCCTGGGATAAAAAACAGGACCTCGAGTCGCTGCGCTCTTATGTCATAGAAGAAGCATATGAAGTGGTGGAAGCTATAGATTTGAGGGACATGGATAAGCTGAAGGAAGAGCTTGGAGACCTGCTGCTGCAGGTGATATTTCAGTCTCAGATTGCTCAAGAACAGGATGAATTTGAATTTGCAGAAGTTGCAGGTGAATTAAAAGAAAAATTGATTAGAAGGCATCCTCATGTTTTTGCTGAGGAGGAAGCTAATACTCCGGCCGAGGTTAAAAAGACCTGGGAAAAAGTTAAAGCCAGAGAATCCAGCGATGAGCAGGCAGGAAGGCAGGAGGAAGCTGATAATAAATCTGAGAAGAGTTCAATTTTATCTGATCTGTCGAAAAGCAATTCCGCTTTGCATCAGGCTTATGAAATTCAGGAAAAAGCTGCTGAAGTTGGTTTTGATTGGGATGAGATGGGTCCAGTACTGGCTAAAATAGAAGAAGAAGTGGGAGAATTAAGAGAAGCCATAGAAGAGGGATTTCCCCGGGAAGATGTTAAAAATGAACTGGGGGACAGTCTGTTTGCCCTGGTTAATTTATCGAGATTTTTGTCTGTTGATCCCGAACTGGCTTTGCTTTCCTGTGTTCATAGATTTAAACAGAGATTCAGTTATATTGAGGAACGAGCTTGCAATCATGAGGATAATATTGAAAACATTTCTTTAAAACAGCTGGATTCCTGGTGGGAAGAAGCCAAAAATGATCAGGAGTGAGAAGAAAGATGAAATTTAAAATCATATTAAGCAATTTTATTATAAGCTTTATCATTGTAATTATTTTGATAAGTAACGTTCAGGTACAGGCTTTTAATGATTCGATACCCTCTCTTATGCTGGTAGAGGCGGAAACAGGGGAAATATTATATGAAAGAAATCCTGACCGGCAGCGTTCTCCAGCCAGCATCACAAAAATTATGACTCTGCTTCTGGCCATGGAGGCTGTGGAAGCAGGCGAGATTTGCCTTGAGGATAGAGTAACCGTAAGTAAATATGCTTCTTCTATGGGAGGATCCCAGATTTTTTTAGGTGCAGGCGATATAATTAGTGTGGAAAATTTATTTAAAGCGGTTATTATAGCTTCTGCTAATGATGCCAGCGTAGCTCTGGCTGAAGCGGTTGCCGGTAATTGTGATGAATTTATTGATGCCATGAATAAAAGAGCAGAAGAGCTAGGTATGTTCAGTACAAACTTTACCACTGTGAATGGTCTGCCTCAAAAAGATCAGTATACTACTGCCAGTGATATCGTTAAAATGTCCCGGGAACTGATTGAATATCCTGAGGTTATGGAATGGGGACAAATATGGATGGAGACAATTAAACTGCCTGAACGCGAAGCAATGCTGGTAAACACCAATAGATTAATTCAATCATATCCTGATCTTGATGGATTGAAAACTGGTTATACTCGCAATGCGGGTTTTAATCTGGTCGCTACGGCCAAAAGAGCAGATATGAGATTGATTTCAGTGGTGTTAGGTGCCGAAAATGAAAGGCAAAGGCGGGAAGTTACAGAAGAGCTGCTCGATTACGGGTACGAAAATTATAAACTGGAAAAGATTTTGAACGAAGGTGAGTTATTTCAGGATCTGGAATTAGAAAATAGCTCTCCGAGAAAGATAACTGCTAAAATTTCTGAACCATTATTAGCTCTGACAGAAAGAAATAGTGAGGAGGAAATAAACTACAGAATTAACTTACAGTCATCATATGATTTTCCGATAGAAGCTGGAGAAAAAATAGGGGAGGTCAATAGTTTTGTGGGGGATAAAGTAATTCATAGTGTTGATCTGCTGGCTGAACAGAGGGTGGAAAAAGCAAATATTTTCAGACGATTCTGGTACGGTATTTTAGATCTGATCAGCTAAATATTAAGACTTTTATTGCTTTTGGCAAGTTAATTATATGGCTTTACAAAGTTATAACCATCTGCTATAATACTAATCGTGATGCTCGATATGAGACAGGCGAAACATAGCCGGACAGATTAAAATATTTTGTCGGGGATATTTCTTTTAAACTTTTATCAATTTACTCTTTACACTCGGAGCTGAATTTGTTATACTACTTGAGGTGCAGAAGTGATAAGCAAGTTTATTCATTGATAGAATAAGGATTAAAACTTTAAAAAATATCTGATCAACCCTTTACAAGATATAAGCTTTCTGCTATAATATGTATTGCCGATGAAGTGAGATAGGATTTATAAATATAAACTTTCCGGTGGCAATAGCGGAGGGGCAACACCTGTTCCCATTCCGAACACAGAAGT
>CAZVMQ010000015.1:0-37388 GCA_964628755.1 uncultured Halanaerobiaceae bacterium | reverse complement strand
CCTCCAGCTTTTCCGGATCAGCGTCGGCCAGAATAACCAGCAGAGAGAACTGCTCTTCCTCGTCAAGCTCCAGCTCATCTAATATATCGACATTTTCCTCAATCCTGTCGGCTTCTCCTTTATCCTGCAGAGAAGCTAATATACTGCGGAAACTGGAAACTTCACCTTCATCTCCGGTATTATCAGCCTGCTTACCGGTGCGATTCAGCTCACCCTTCTCGTTCATCTCGACTGAGCTATTCATAATTCTACTCATCAAGCCTATCGCTCCTGCGGACATTTATTCACCCCCTTTCTTTAAGATATTCAGCCTTATTTTTCTGCTCTAGATTGATATCCACCTTACGAATTTATTGTAATTCTGCGGAAAGTTCTGCCGCCATTTCGGCCGGCAGGTTTTCCAGCAGATCGGCTGCAGCTCTGTCTTCCATTCCTGCCAGTATGGCCACTGCCAGTTCTCTGTTCATGGTTTCAAAAATATCAGCTGCCTGAGCAGCTCCCATACTGGAATAAATATCTACCAGTTTATCCAGTCGCTCTTCTCTGGTCATTTCCTCTTCCCGCATTTCCTGATACAGTTCTTCCAGCTCTTCTTTTTCTGCCCTCACACTTTCCAGTTCATCCTCCATACTGGCAAAATCAGCCTGTAATTCTTCATGTTCAGCCTGCAGCTCTTCGTGATCTTCCTGCAGCTGTTCATGCTCTTCCTGCAGCTCAAAATATTGCTCACCGGTACGTAAATACTCTTCAAAAACAGGAAGTCCGGTTACTATATCTTCAACATAAGATCTAACAGAAATTATTCCGAAAAAATTTAACGCCACAACAGCAGCTATTGCTAATAGAGAGAGTATAACTCCTATTAAAATCAGCTTTCGCAGCATCCTGCAGCCTCCTTAACTTAACCATTAAAAGAATTAACAGAATTACTTTCTTCGGTCTGAAATTGTGCTATATCATCTATCTTGCGCTGCTCTTCCCGCCTAACTTCTCTATAGTATTCCTGCGCTTTATTCTCTTTCAATTTTTCCATAGCCTGGCGCTTTTTCGATCGCTCTTTTAATTTTTCTCTTTTGTTTTCAACTATTTCTTCCTGCTCGGATAAATCTTCATTAACAGATTCAATCTCTCCTCTATTATGCTGCAGAAATCGGCGGGCCTGCAGGGCATAATCCGGGTCAATCCGGGATTTTTCACGCAGCTGCTCATAAACCTGTCTTTGAGTGGAATTGAGTTGTTTAATTTTCTGGCGCAGTTCTTCCGCCTGTTGACGGGCCTGATAAAATTCCACCTGAGCCAGTTCTTCTTTTATATCCCTTACTTTCAACACTTTATCCAGGTTAAATTTAAATTCCTTCAATACTTATCCCTCCGCCGGTTAATCCTGTATAACAGTTACTCTACAATCTCTTTTACAGCGGCAATTGTTTTCTCAAAATCAGTGCTTTCATTTATATCCTGCTGGAGAAATTGATTAATATCATCAATTCTTGCAATCGCCCTGTCTACATCAGGATTGCTTCCTTTTTCGTAAGCACCTATATTGATCAGATCTTCAGACTCCCTGTAATCAGCCAGAAGTTTCTTAAATTCACCCGCAGCCTGCATGTGTTCTTCCCCGGTTATATCCGGCATTACCCTGCTCACACTGCTCAGTATATCTACGGCCGGATAATGGTTGCGAGAAGCCAGATCCCGGGAAAGATCTATATGTCCATCTAAAATAGCCCTCACAGTATCGGAAACGGGTTCATTAAAATCATCACCTTCTACCAGTACCGTATAAAGGGCAGTGATAGTGCCTTCACTGCCCGCCCCGGTTCGTTCTAACAGGCGCGGCAGTCTGTTAAAAACAGAAGGAGGATATCCCCGGGTTGCAGGAGGTTCCCCGGCTGCCAGCCCTATTTCTCTTAAAGCTCTGGCAACTCTGGTCAGGGAATCCATCATCAGCAGTACATCTTTGCCCTGGGAGCGAAAATATTCCGCCAGAGCAGTTGTAACCTGAGAGGCTTTAAATCTCACCAGAGCCGGCTCATCAGAGGTGGCCACCACAATAATAGATTTGCTCAAACCTTTTTCTCCCAGATCCTTCTCAATAAAATCTCTTACCTCACGACCCCTCTCACCGATCAAACCGATAATATTGATATCAGCTTCCGTATTGCGAGCAGCCATACCCAGGAGTGTACTTTTGCCCACTCCACTGCCGGCAAAAATTCCAATTCTCTGCCCCCGGCCACAGGTCAGAAGACCATCTATACTTCTAATGCCCAGGCTCAACGGTCTGGTTATCCGCTGCCTCTCCAGAGGGTCAGGGGGGTCATTGGTCACCGGCACTTCCGGCAGTTTTTCATATACTTCGCTTTCAATATCAGTTTTTTGCGGCTTTCCCAGCCCATTCAGGACACTGCCTAAAAGCTGCTCCCCTACATTTACGGTAAATTTTTCTCCGGTGGCCATAACCCGCGCCCCCGGATTCACACCTTCTATATCACCTATGGGCATCAAGAGCACTTTGTTATCTTCAAATCCTACAACTTCCGCCCTGACAGACCGGTCATGATTTTTGATTAAACAGACTTCTCCAATACTGACTTCCGGGCCCTGAGACTCAATAATTAAGCCTACCACCCTGGTAATATAACCAAAATTACCTTTTATGGAGGCCTCATCGACACGGGAGGATAATTCGGCAAAATCAATCTGCTTCATATTCACCTCAATCACTACCCTTTTTCTTGCTGCTGCTAATGAGTTCTTTGCGCAAAAGATTCAGCTTGTTCTCTATGGTAGCATCACGTCCGCCAAAATCGGTTTCTACCAGACAATCACCGCGTTCCAGGTTGGAATCCGGAACAATTTCAATATCGGTGTTAGGAGCCTGAGGATAGCTTAAATCCGACAGAAAAACATCTACGCCAGGAGCAACTTTGATAGTAAGCTTATTATGATTCAAACCTACTTCTTCCAGACAGTCCTCAACAATGGGAATAATCAATTCTGGTTCCACTTCCAGACTGGCCTGCACAATTTTTTCCGCAATCTGCAGGGAGAGGTCCACAACCTCCCCGGGAATTCTCTCCATCTCTGCTGCCAGCTCCTCTTCTGTTTTCTCCACAGCTGTCTCCACCGCTTCCAGACTGTCTTCATGTTCTTGACGCAAATCTTCCCGCACCTTTGCTTCTCCCTGATCATAACCATCTTCATAACCCTGTTCACGGCCTGCTGCCTCCGCCTCTTCTTTTATCTTTTCAGCCTCTTCCCGGGCTTCGGCGATAATTTCTTCCTTCTTTTCTCTGGCTTCTGCCAGAATTTCTTCCGCCTCCGCCTCAGCTTCGGCTAAAATCTTTTCCCGGCGAGACTTTAATTCTTCATCGAGTTCAGACTTCCGATTTCTTTTCTCTCGTTCCTTCTCTTTTTTCTGTTTTTCCCGGGTTTCCTGCTCACTTAAACGATATTCACCTGTTATTTTTGATGATTTAATTATATTTGAATCAGACAACGAGTTCTTCCTCCCCACCGCGGGCTATGACAATTTCGCCGCTTTCTTCCAGCTCACGCACTACATTGACAATCCGTTGCTGGGCTTCTTCAACTTCGCGAATTCTAACAGGCCCCATATATTCCATATCTTCCTGCAGCATTTCAGCAGCCCGCTGAGACATATTGCTTAAAATCTTCTCTTCTACTTCATCGCTGGCCGTTTTTAAAGCCAGGGCCAGGTCATCAGTCTCTACCTGACGCAGGGTAAGCTGTATTGCCTGATCATCGAGCAGTGTGAGATCTTCAAAAACGAACATTCTCTGCTTGATCTCCTCTGCCAGTTCCGGGTCTTCTTCTTCCATTTCATCCAGAATGTTTTTCTCAGTACCCCTGTCCACACTATTTAAAACATCGACTATAGATTCCAGACCTCCGGCTCTCGCGTACTCTTCTGTAGCCACAGAAGATAATTTCTGTTCCAGCACATCTTCAACCTCTTTTATTATTTCCGGTGAAGTTCTATCCATAGTGGCCAGACGCATGGATACTTCAGTTTGAATACTCTCGGGGAGGGAACTGAGCACCTCCGAAGCCTGAGAAGCATCCAGGTAAGCCAGAACCAGAGCAATAGTCTGGGGATGCTCATCTTTAATAAAGTTTATGAGTTGAGAAGGATCGGTTTTACGGATGGAATCAAAGGGGCGTACCTGCAGGGTGGCAGTCAACCGCCCCAGTATATCTCGGGCTCTATCCTCTCCCACGGCTTTTTCCAGCACATCCCGGGCATACTGAATGCCTCCCCGGTCTAAATAATCCTGAGCCCGGGCCAGCTGATAGAATTCTTCTACTATTCCCTGTTTAACCTCCTGGTCGACCTCCTGCAAATTGGCTATCTCCAGAGTTAATTCTTCAATTTCTTCATCAGAAAGATGCTCAAATATACTGGCGGAAACATCTGATCCCAGCGTAACCATCAATATTGCAGCTTTTTTCTTGCCACTTATATTATCCCGGGCCACTTATTATCACCTCTTAATCTTCCTGCATCCAGCTTTTGATCAAATCAGCCATTTCATCAGGCTGATCTTCCGCCATGTCCTGCAGCTCTTCTCTCATTTTTCTGGCCTTTTTCTCTTCTTCAGAAAGTTCTTCTTCCGGAAGTTCAACTTCCTCTTCCTCCTCTTCCTCAACCATCATATCAACTCTGGCCCCCTCGGGCACTGCCATCTCTTCCTGCTGATCCGAGCGCCGTTTAAGTATAAAGATCGTTATTAAAGTTATCAACAAAATACCAACAATTAAGCCACTATATATCATAAGCTGGCGTCTTCTGGCTTCCTCTTCTCTCTGCCTGGCTGCAGCCAGTTCCTCTTCCATGGTTCTGTCAAAAGAAAGGCTGGAAACATTAATTGTATCTCCTCTATCAGCATCATATCCCACAGCAGCCTGTACAGATTCTTCCAGAACCACCAGCTCATCCTCGGCCATCTCATCATCAACCATGACCGAGACGGACAAATTTTCTATCGTGCCGGGAGCAAATTCCTCCCGTTCTACAATTTCATCCATCTCATAATTTATGGTTTCTTCCGTTCTCTCATAATACCCATCTTCCTCAGCATCTTCCACGGTTAAATAACCCGGTATATTGGAAGCTGTGCCAGGAGCCCCTTCCTCTTCGTCGGGAATATCTCCCCCATAATAAATTTCACGCAATTCCTGCCGGCTTCTGGGTAGACCTTCGTCACCGATGATGGGTAAATATGTATGAGATTCTCTTTCTCTTCTGTCAAAATCCATTCGGCTCTCTACCTGAACGGTAAAATTATCGGGGCCTAAAATTCTTGTCAGCATCGCAGTTAATCTATCTTTTAATTTTTCCTCATACTCTCTTTCCATCTCTCTCTGAGTTGAACTTATCTCTCTGGCATTTTGAAAGTCATCTTCTCCCATCTGCTCGGGAGAGAGCAGATTACCTGCAGTATCAACTATTGTCACATTTTCCAGGTTGAGATCCGGTACACCACTGGCCACCAGGTTGCCAATGGCTCTGGCCTGGCCGGGAGAAAGCTGATGACCGGATTCCATCTCCAGCATAACAGAAGCTTTAGCCGGCCTTTCCTCAGTTATAAAGAGGCTCTCCTCCGGGGCAGTAATCTGAACCCGGGCGGACCTGATAGCATTCATGGTTTCGATGGAGCGGCTGAGTTCACCGCCCATAGCCCTGTAGAGATTAACTCTCCGCTCGAAATCAGTAGTACCGAACTGCACATCATCAAATACTTCAAACCCCACCTGTCCACTGGCCGGGAGATCCTGACCGGCCATCTCCAGACGCATATCATGGACCTGATCAGCCGGAACCAGAATAGTGCTGCCACCATCACGCAGCCTGTAATTAACCCCTCTGGTATCCAGTTCCTCCACAATAGCACTGGCATCTTCGGGGTCCAATTGCTCATAAAGAGGCTGATAGTTGGGGTCTCCCAGTACAAAAACCAGAAATATCAAACCGGTAAAAACTACCACAGTTGAAGCCCCAATTATTACCTTAGCCCTTGTATCCAGTTTTCCCCACAGCTCCTGCAGCTGCTGCAAATATCCTTTTAATCTCTCAAACATATCAAAACCCTCACTAAATCTGCATCCTCATAATATCGTCGTAAGCCTGAGTAATTTTATTTTGAATTTCTGTTGTTAACTGCAGAGCCAGTCTGGCTTTTTCCGTGGCGACAGTAACTTTATGTATATCATCAATTTCTCCCAGAGCAAACTGCTCGGTCAATTCTTCAGCTTCTTTTTCCAGCTGGTTGACCTCCTGTAAATTATCGGCCAAAATCTCACCAAAATTATCTATCGGAGTTCGATCAGAATCACCACTTTCCTGCAGATCATTTGCCTGTGAAAGCAGGTTTAAACGATTGGCAATAGGTTCCAACAAATATCACTCCCGGATAAATATTATTCATACTCGAATTCGCGAATTATTGCCATAAATAAAAATTATGCTCCGCCAATTTCCAGGGCCCTCATAGCCATATTTTTCCCGGTCTCCAGGGCATTTACGTTGGCTTCATAAGCGCGAGAAGCGTCTATCATATCTACCATCTCCATTGTTATATCTATATTTGGTTTTTCTACATAACCGTCCTCATCAGCATCCGGATGTTCAGGATTATGCACAATCTTAAAAGGACTATCATCTTCAGTGATTTCACTGATCTCTACTCCATCACCACTCACCCCTCCGCGGGTACCTCCTCTGCCAATTCTGCTCCTGAGCAAATTAGAAAAAGGAGAGTCATCCTGGTTGCGGCTGCGAAAAACAGGCAGCTTGCGGCGGTAAGGCTCTCCTTCAGGGGTGCGGGTTGTATTCACATTGGCTATATTGTCAGCAATGATGTCCATTCGGGTGCGCTGAGCTGTAAGTCCTGAGGCACTGGTGTTCATATTACCAAACACATTATCCGCTCCTCTCAATTACCTGATTTATATTGTTGAATTTTGCATCAAGCTGCTGAGAAAGCGTATTAAAATAAATTTCATTTTTGGCCAGCTCTGCCATCTCTCTCTCTATATCAACATTATTTTCATCATGACGGAATGAGGTATCAGTATCTTTGAAATGGTTAATCTCACCGTGTTGAGATAAAGCGGAATTACGGCCGCTAAAGTGCCGGGGATTGGTTACAGACATAGTCGCCCGGGAACCATCATCACCAATTTTTTCTCTTAGAGCAGAACGAAATTCTACGTCTTCTCTTTTATAGCCCGGAGTGTCGACGTTAGCTATATTATTGCTCAGGGCAGAATGCCTGCGGGAAGCACCTTCCATCCCCAGCTGCAGCATAGATGTATAGTCATTCATTTTAATCATCAGCTCCCGAATTATATTTTAAAATACTAAAATTTTAATTAACTTTTCCCAGCGCTTCCAGGACTCTTTCGTCCTTAAAAGGTTTAACTATAAAATCTTCCGCTCCGGCCTCTATAGCTTCTATGACCATTTTTTGCTGCCCCATCGCGCTGACCACAACAATTTTGGCCCCGGGGTCAATATCTTTAATAGCTTTAATCGCTTCCAGTCCATCCATTTCCGGCATGGTTATATCCATGGTTACAATATCAGGGTTCAGCTCCTGATACTTTTCCACCGCTTCTCTGCCATTTTCAGCTTCTCCAGCTATTTCATAATCATCTCCCTGCAGAATATTTTTCAGATTTAAACGCATAAATGAGGCATCATCGACTATCATCACAGAACTCACCGTCACAGAGCACCTCCTCGTAATTTCACCCATAGCAGAAACATCAATAATATTATTTTATAATTTTGGCGCTTCTCCATATAAGTTGGTTGAATATAGTTTTAGTCATTTTCGTAATACATATAATTGAAAGCTATAAGGCTCTGTTCACCAGGAAATTTTTCCTGTATTTAGGTTTAGTTTTCGGCCAAAAAATAGTGCTTCCTGCGCGAAAGCTTGTCCCTGAATTTGAAAAATTTCCAGTATCACTTCGCTTTATAGCTTCCAATACTTTATAAGCCCCGGCAATTAAAGGTATTAGTAGTCCTGGTAATTCAGCTTATATGGCAATTTAACCAACGGTTCTGGAGAAGATCCATAATTTTTTGTTATTACTCAATATAAAATACCTTACAGTTATTAACACTTATTAGAAATAGTCGCCCTATAATAAAATTATAACATTCATGATTAGTTAAAACCAGCCCAAAATATAGTATAAAACTACTAAATTTGGGGTTAAATATTACTATATTTTCATGCAAAAGCAAATAATTTAAATTTCTACATCACTTATTGCTTTAGCCCTCTTTTCAGGAGAGTCAAATTGAAGCCGATTGAGAATCTTGCGCACTTCTTCCAGGAAAGCCACCAGCACCTTGACCAGCTGCTCTCTTTTTGTATCCGTAAAGATCACTGTTGTTCTATCAGTAAACGAAATAGCCTCATCCACTGACAGCCTGGTCAAAACTCCCAGCCAGAGTTTAGGATTTAAATCTTCCTGCTCCAGATAGTTTGCCTGCTGCAAAATTTCCTCAAAATAACCTCTGTTATTTTCCTCTAATTTCAGCAGCAAATTAACAAAATTATGAACATCATAGTCCTCACTTCTATCTATAAATTGCTTCATGATAAAATGAAAACCGGCCAGCTCTTTCTCCTGACTCTTCTCCTCCAGTATGCGCAGCAGCGCATACAGCTTTTCTGCCAGGTCTGAAAGAGAAATCAAATCCCCGCGGGCCGAATGACTATCTTCTCTTCCCACAGCTCCACCACTACCGGCCGGGGGAGCCGGTTCAGTTCTGCGGGAAATTACATCATTAATGGTACTGCTGATATTATTGACTGAATTTTTCATTTTGGGCGACTCCTATTTTTTCTCTCCCAACCGAAAATAAATTATGCAGGCTAAAATTCAAACAAAATTAGGTCAATTAGTTATTTTTATCGTTATTATTTACTATTCAAGACATATGATAGAATACCTGCAAAAAATCAACTCAAAATATAATAAATATAATATACCTCCGGACCCAAATTTGCACAATATAAACACATCTGGTTCCGGAGGAAGTATAAAAGTTTTTATTGTTTAAATCATCACCATTTATAATAGCATTATTGACAAACAGTCAGGAATTTCTTCTTATTTGCTTGGCATGAGGTTTAGCCCTTACGATTGATTCCGCCACTTCCCGCTGTGAAGGGCAGACAAAAGAGCAGATGCCGCATTCAGCACACTCAGTCGCATGCAGGGATTCAGCTTCATGATATTTTTCTGCTTTGGCCGAAAGACTTAGCTCATTGGGATAAAGTTTCATAGGACAGGATTCTACACATTTTCCACATCGTATACAGGGTTTTTCCCCCTGGGAAGGACCCATATGAGCCATCTCTGGCGGCAGCAAAATCACCCCTGTATCACTCTTGGTTACAGGAACATCCAGCGAGCCGATGGCAGTACCCGTCATTGCTCCCCCTAGAATAATTTTATGACCGGATATAGAACTTATCTCAACCCCGGTCGCCTGCAGTATATGCCTTACTGGTGTCCCCACCGGCATTAAATAGTTTCCAGCTTCAGGCACGGTTTCCGGCCCACTAACTGTAACCACCCTTTCAAAAAGCGGCTTTTGCTGGACAATTGCTTCATAGGTGGCTATGGTGGTTCCAATATTTCTGACAATACAACCCACATCAGCTGACCTTGCGCCCATAGGGGGTTCTTTGCCGGTAATGGCCTTAATCATACTTTTCTTATAACCCTGGGGATATTTGGTATCCAGAGGCACAACCTCAAAATTTTCCAGGTCAGCGGTTTTTTCTTCCAGTACCTCTATGGCATCTGGTTTGTTAGTTTCAATGCCTATATAACAATTTTCTGCCTTAATTATCTTAAACAATAATTTAGCACCAGCAATTAATTTATCAGCCCACTCCACCATCATTCTATGATCACAGGTTAGAAATGGTTCACATTCTGCCCCATTTAAAATCAGATTGGGCACAGGATTATCAGAACTAACATTGATATGAGTAGGACAGGCAGCCCCTCCCATACCAACAATTCCATTTTCCTTCAGGAGTTTTTTCATTTCGTCTACTGACAGGTCCTGCCAGTTCTCCCGCTCATTTTGCTCAAACTCAGGCTGCTGCTCATCCGCATCAATCACAACTGATAGAACTTCTTCTCCCCCAGCAGCAGGCCTTTCCTCTATTTCAATAACTTTTCCAGTTACACTTGCGTGAACCGGAGCAGCCCAGAATTCATCCAGCTCACCAATAATCTGGCCTGTTTCCACCCTTTCACCAGCCTCTACCACAGGTTCAACTGTTTCACCAATATGCTGATTCAGTGGTATTATTACTCTCTCGGGATATGAAAGCCTGGTTATAGTTTTATCGTTGGTATACTCCTTATGATGAGGTATATATATTCCCTTTTCAAAACTTTTTTCCTGATTTTCGAACTCTTCTCGCTTACCATGAGAAATATCAGTTTCTTCAGACATAATTCCTCACTCTCCTTTCATAATTCAAATACACTTAAATGCGCATGATGTAAATGCACATAACTAAATACCCCCAAAACCCGATACGGCCAGAGCCAATATACCCAGAACTATTAACTGCACAGGTATTCCTGTCAGCCATTCGGGGGCTCTCGTCTTCTCTATCCTGTTATTGATGGTATCCATTATAACTATAAGCAGAGTAAAGCCCAGCCCTACACCAGCAGCACTAACAATAGCTTCTATCAAAGTTTCCCATTCTGTTACCTGCAGAAGAATCATACCAAATACAGCAGTATTCATAAAAACATCAGGGAGATAAAAATGCCAGTTCCTATCACTATCCGTATTTTCCGGGCGCAGCTGCATAAATAGCACCAGGGCTAAAAGCAGCAGAATTAATACCAGGTTATCAAGATAGGTTAGACCCAGAGGCAGCAAAACGTACTCATAAACTAAAAAAATTATTAAGGCAGCAGCTGTCATAAGCACTGTGGTCATCAAGCCCATGCCCAGAGATTTTTCCAGAGAACTTTCTCTCTCCACCAGAAAAGGTGTCAGTCCCAATAATTGCGTCAATACAATATTATTCCACAAAACTCCACCGAGTAATATATATAATAATTCAGCCATCTTATCTTTCCCCCTCCTGAACATCCGCTTCAAAATACACTGCTTTATATAAAGCAACCAGAGCTCCGATCACAATAAGAGTTCCTCCGGGTTCTCCAAAAAATGAGAGGTCGCGGGCAAAAATTTCTGTCTCACCTATTCCCCCGGTAAGAAAGAGCTCTCGTAATCCTCCGATAAAAATTAACAGCAGCAAAAATTTAAATCCCAGCCAGACACTGCTGCGAAACTCACGGCTGACATCTTCTGCCTCAAACAAAACAGTCTGCCGCAAAACCAAAACGTTAAGAGTAATAAGAGGCAAATATACACCAAGTTCTTCCAGCAAAGCAGCATCAGCTATAGAGAGGTATATCTGAAATAAAGAAATTATTGTTATTGTCACAATAACGGTAAAAGGAGTTCTGGCACCTGGCGTAATGATGCCTTTTAAAGCTACATTCATAAGACCGGCCCCGATTATGGCCAGCAGAGTTAATCCCCCCAGCCAGATGGCATTATTTACACTGTCTACTCCTCCCAGAGCAGGGGCCAGTGCTACTATAATTAATATTACATGGGATTCCTGCCAGAATTTTGAAGTGAATAGCTGCATATATTATTCCTCCTCTAGTTAATACTCACCAGAACGCAGGGCAGAAAATGTTAAATCCACGGCTTCCCTGGCGGCTTCAGCCATGGCTTCGGCAGAAACAGTAGCCCCGGTCAAAGAATCTATATCTTCACCAATTTCAATAGAATCGTTATAACCAAGTCCCACAAATCTCTGTTTAAAGTCATCCTGCATTACTCGATCACCAAGGTCAGGGGTTTCCGAATGCTCTATAACATTGAGGCCTACAATGTCTGCATTATCATCCATTCCTACCAGGACTTCCATATCTCCCCCATAGCCTGAACCCACAGCTGCATGGGCCATCCCTATTACATTACCACCTTCTCTGACTACAAAAAATAGATTGTCTTCATATTCAAACTCAGAAAATGTGGCATCTTCACCATATATCTCCACCAAATTCTGGCGCATTTCCTCACTCACATCTTCTTCCACTATGAAACGATCGGCTATGCTATGAGCATATGATAAGATTAAAATGGCAAAAACCAGGGTTATAGCCACTATAAATATTCCCAGGGAAAAATCCTGTTTGCCTAATTTCATCTTACTCGACCTCCCCAAAAGCTCTTCGTTTAAAGACTTTGTCCAAAAGAGGGACAAAGGCATTCATTATCAAAATAGCATATGTAACACCCTCAGGCAGAGTGGCAAAAATCCTGATGATAATCGTCAAAACACCACACCCAATCCCAAAAATTAGTCGGGCCCGGGCGGATACAGGGGAGGTTACCATGTCTGTAGCCATGTAAATTGCCCCCATCATCAACCCACCACCAAAAAGGTGGAGTAAAATATCACTGCCCAATAGGGGAGCAAGAACACCTACAGAAACGATATAACCTGCGGGTATGCGCCAGCCAATTCTCCCCTTCACAAATAGATAAATACCGCCCAGCAGCAGCAAGAGAGCAGAAGTTTCACCCAGACTGCCGGGTATATTACCCAAAAACATATTTAAATAACTATATTCAGCTCCGGTGAGAGGCGTCGCAGCTGTAGCACCATCAACAGGACTTACAAAAGTAGTCATTGCAGCCGGCCACAAAGCCAGCATAATTGCCCTGCCCACCAGAGCAGGGTTGAAAATATTATTCCCCAGACCTCCCAGCATCATTTTGCCCAGTAAAATACCAAGAGCTGCACCTACCGCCGCCAGCAGGGGAGATATATTTGGGGGTAAGGTCAGGGCCAAAAGCAGTCCGGTGACTGCTGCGCTTCCATCCCCAAAAAAATCGCGCAGACTGTTCATTCGCTGTTTAATGACCGCTTCAACCAGCGTAGCGGAAACCACAGCAGCCAGAATTATTTGAACAGAATTTACTCCGAATAGATAAACACTGGCCAGAACGGCCGGAATCAAGGCTACAATCACATCGATCATTACCAGATCTGTACTGTCTCCATCTGTAACCAGATGAGGAGCATCAGTGACCACCAAATCAGGATCCTGTGACATCATTGTCCTCCTCTCACTATGGTATAAATTAGTTTATTACTGAATAACCATTCATTACTATTGACTCGGTACAAATCCACATATCTCCTTCCAGAGCAAACTTATCGGTGTTAAAAAATCCCCGGAAAATATATTCATCCAGATAAAGAGGCTGAGTTCGGGGTAAATCTCTAGGTCTCTCTGTGAATAAAAAGCGATGAGTACCTTTACTGTCCACACCGGGATAATCCAGGCTGCCTTCAAATACAAGCTCATTTTCAGCCCTCTCCAGCAGATCGAGGTTGATTTCGGCGGTGTAATTTTCAAAAGACAAATTCCTGTTATTAACATCTAAAATCATATCTATATCATCGAAATCATCTCTTATCCTTACCGAGCCGGCCATTGTGAGCTGGGGAGCAGCATATTCCAGGTCAAATACTATTCTACTCATCAGTGGCCTTCCCGGCGATTCCACTGTATCGATAATTTCCGCGGTGAGAATTATCTCCACAAATCTATCATCATCATGGATTTCCCAGACCCATTCATCACCTTCTTCCCAGCTTTCTGGTTGTTCTTCAAACTGCATATCTTCCTGCTCAATCTCTTCTATAATAAACAAACCTTCTTCCCGGGTGGCAGTTTGTGCCCGGTAAATCCCTGGCTCCTTTAGTTCAGGTAACAATCCATCGAGATAATTTTTTAGATGTAAAATTGGCAGGCTTACTTCCTCTAAATTTTCCACCAGCCGCACATTATCAACATCAATTTCACCAGTGATATCATTCAACCAGTCAGCTTCTGTATCTTCTGCCGCCTGGGCCTGAATCGCTGTAGTTGTTAACAGAAATATGATACAAACAGCTAACAATATCCTGAGAAAAAAACCGCCCGGAGCTTTTTCTGCAGCCATTTCTTTTCCTCCTTTATTTCATTTTTTGGGGTGATGATAGAGTCTCGTTATAAAAATAACATATTTGAGCTTAAAAATCCACCTTATAACTAAAGTTAAAAATTTTTATTTAAAATAACTGAAACACCATATAGAAAGCAGAAAATATCACAGCATTTTTAAGGGCCTTCTGGCGGACAGCAGCAATATTCTCTTCTGTATCCTCCCCCTGCTTTTTTAGCCTGCGTAAAGAAAGATAATACCAGACTGCAGCAAAAACAACAAAAGCTATGAACAGGCTGATAATTCTTTCCGGAGTTTCAGCCGGCATCGTTATTACCTCCTCATCAACAACCTTACTTAACAAATATATAATAAGCCAAATTTCTATCAATAGTTATTTTAACATATAAAATCAAATCTTAACAGGGTTCATTTAAAATATCGCCGATTTTCTTCCAGCCACTGGCTGCGTCTCTGAAAAAGCTCCTCTCCCAGCTCTGGCCCCGCATCCATAATCCTTAACAGGTCTTCCCCCCTTATCTCCTGCCTCATATGCTCCCACATTTCTTGCAAACCCTGGTAATAATTCCGGCCAAAAATTTTAGGGAAATTAAAATTGCTGATTTCACATGCTCTGGCGATCAAAACAGATTCAGCCGGAGTCAAAACTCCCAACTCCAGATTATTATACGTCTCTACCAGTTTTTCACAGTCGACAGATTTCCAGTTTTTGATATGAGGAATAGCCCGGGCAGCAATGGCTGCTGCTCTGAACCATTTTTTCGCCAGGGGTAATTTTCTATGTAATCTGTCCAGTTTATCTGCATCTATAAAGCTCAATATTAAAGAGATAAACAGAAGCTTTTTGCTATCGGTTAAAAAATAAGCTGAGCGCCATCTTTTTACAGAGGGCATAATCTCATCAACTGGAAACCAGGAAAAATAAGACCCTGGTTTTTCCAGTGCAGCTAAGGCAAAGAAAAATCTTTCTCCGGCCCGGGCGGTGAGAATTTTTTTGAACTCTTCCGCAACCCTCTCTGCCTCTATCTGTTCAAGATTGTTTTCCGGCAGCTCAACTAATTTTTTCCAGCTCTCTTCCGTCAAATAAAAGCTGGGGAGGCGGGCCAAAAATCTCAAGGCCCTGTAAAATCTATGGGGATCAGAATCTAAAGCCCCCGGGAGAAATTGGATTAAACCCCGGTGCAAATCCTGCAAACCTCCGTGGGGATCAATTATTCGCCCATCAGCCAGATTAACCGCCAGCGAATTAATTGTTAGATCTCTTCCCGCCAGGTCTCTGTGCGGAGTCTGCTCAGGAGTCCAGCTAAACTCAACTTTCCGCCAGAGATAAACAGGAAAAATTTTACCGACCTTGCTGGCAGGCGACAGCAACTCCCTTATTTCCTGTTCCTGCCTGCCCGTAATCAGAAAATCATAGTCCTCTGGTTCCCTGCCCAGTATTTTATCTCTAGCTGCTCCCCCCACGAGCCAGATTTCCTGCCTGTATTTTTGCAAAAAATCTTTAACCCGGGAAGAAAGGTTAAAATCTTCAATATTTAACTGCAATTTCGAGCTGCTAATATCATTAATAATAACCACCTGCTTTAAGAACAATAAAAGGGGCTCTGCTTTCACAGCCAAAGCCCCGATGATATTCAACTTCCCTGAAATAGTAAGTATGTTATGAGATCAAATCGATTAAATCCTCCCGGCAGGAACTGCAGATCTGCCTGCCCCTGAACAAGTTTTCTTCTTCAGGCTGACCACAAAAATAACAATCCACAATTCTCTCAAGTATCAGCCGCTCGTTTTCAAGTTCAACCCGAAAGCAATCTTCTTGTTTTATGTTTATGGCCTGAGACAATTTAGCCGGAAGCATCAGTCTGCCATCACTGCTTAACTTTATTTTGGCAGATGTTTTCGGCATCAAATACACCTCCCAACATTTGAAGTTTACCGGGTGGCAGTTAAGATAGTCAGCCTCTATCAGATTAATAATTAATATTCAAGCGGCCAAAAATCACCTGCCATCCTGCTAGAAAATACGAAAAATACTTAATTTTGTTAATTAAAACCAATTTATTAAACTAGGTATATTTAACCATATTAAAACTCTTTTGTCAATAGTATTTTAAGAAATAATTCTATAAATTTACAAAATCCTTTTACCCTCTCTCCTCTGCCTCTTAATATTCCTCCACAATTCTATCATAGGATAGTCGAGTCTCGCGGGGAGAAAGCTCTTCATTTTCATCAAAATACCCAAGAGAAATCAAAACTGTAACTATTATATCATCACCCAGGCCAAACATGTTTTTGATTTTTTCAGCCGAAAAACCAATCATAGGATGAGAATCAACCCCAAAATACTTAGCTGTGTACATTATGCTCATCGCCAGCAGCGAACTATTACGCACCGCAAAACCGATCTTATCTGCTTCAGTTTCATAAGTGCCTTCCCTGCATCTTTTTATCACTTTCTGAATCTGTTCTTCCTCCATTTTACCCAGCTCTTTCTTTTCATCCCACATGGGATTATCTCGTTCATACCCCTTTTTATCTCCTGTAATTATGAGTAAAACAGGCGCTTTAACAACTTTTTCCTGACGACAGGCCCCGCTCTCATAAATTTCCTGCCTTTTTTTCTCGCTTTTCACCGCTAAAATTCTCCAGGGCTGCAGATTAAAGCTGGAAGGGGCAAGAACAGACCGATCAATTATTTCTCGCAGCAGCTCATCCTCCAGACTTTTATCAGGATCAAAGTGACTGACAGAACGTCTCTGCTGCTGTAATTCCAGGAAATCTCTGTATTCAGGTTCCATAAATCTCACCTTCCTTTCTGTTTTACTTATTTCTACAGGGACATTTTGCTTTCCTCCCTGCTATTCCCCCCGATTCAGTTGTAAAATTGGCCGGGATATAATATAATTTATTAACAGTCTGATTAAATGCATACAAGCAGGCAAAGATAATTCTCTAAAAAATCATTTATACAGGAGGACTGCAATTATGCCGGGTTTATATCGACAGGTAACAGAAGCATATTCCCAGCTTGAACAAAAAATTTATAACAAATCCTCCATGGTAGCTGTCAGTCATGCTATAGAAGATGTGGTGCTGGAATTCCAGATAAATGCTAAAATGTATGTAACTTTTCAAAAAGAAAAGTTTTTTCTGCAGGAAATGGAACGTTATAAAAATTTAGACAGGATCTGCAGCTCTATTTTTCTCTTTGCTGATAAATTCTCCTCCGGAGTTAAAACAGATTTTAGCGATAATGCTCATTTTTTTGACTTAAATAAATTTTCTCAGGCCAGGCAGGATAAGTTGAAAACAGAATGGATTGTAATCGTTCAGCATCCTCAAACTCCTATGGCCCTATTAACCCAGGAGCTGCCAGAAAAACAAAAATTATCGCAGGATGCTTTCAGACAATTCAAAGGTAATCTCACCTTTAAGTCAGAAGTCATTGAACATTCAGTCCAGTCCATAAAAACGATGCTGACAGAGGAAAACATGATTCCCGGTCAGGCAGAATTTACTCCGCCCCGGCCCGATAAAAACAAAAATACCAGCATCAAACCCGCCAGATTTATAGCCCCCTTTCTCAATAATGCTTTAAGTGAAATCGAAGAAAAAGTAAATACTATGGCAAGTCAGAATGTCATGCTTAATTATAGCCTGCAGGAAAATGAAAGAAGAACCCGGGAAATTATTAAAAGGCTCTGTTTTGCAGCTGAATACAAAGATGAAGATACCACAATCCATCTGATCAGGATAGGTTTTATTTCTACCCTGCTTTACTCCCGGGTTGTCAAAGAAGAAGAGCTGCTGGAAAGAATGTTTTATGGTTCCTTAATGCATGATATCGGAAAAATTGGTATACCCGATAAAATTTTATTTAAACCCGGGAAATTAACTGATAAAGAATATGAAAAGGTCAAGCAGCATCCCGAAATAGCACTCAATATACTGCGTAACAGTGACCATAAAATGATAAATATGGCTAAAAAAATTGCTCATACCCATCATGAAAGATGGGATGGCGAAGGTTATCCCCGTGGTCTTTCAGGCAAAGACATTCCCCTGGAAGGCAGAATTGTGGCTATAGTCGATGTCTTCGATGCTTTAATGTCAGAAAGAGCCTACAAAGATGCCTACCCCCTGGAAAAAACCCTGGATATTCTGGCAGAAGAGAGAAATTCACATTTTGATGGTGAATTGCTGGACATATTTTTTGAAAATCTGGATGCTATCCTGGATTTTCGCAGCACTATCGCTGAAAACTTCTCCAGGCTCGGAGAAAAAGAAGCTGCTGCAAAATACTTCAAGCTCAATCCTGACTTCTCACTTTTAACCCGGGAAGAGATCCCCGCCTATGAAGATCTGTTTAATTCCCAGGACAAATATAAGCAAAAACAGGAAATGGAACTTTTTGTCAGTGATCATCCCACCCCACCTTTTTCCTCTAATTAACATAAGCAAAATTTCAGGGAAAGATATCCGACCCAGAAATCCAGCAGAAAAAAACCCCCGGACAAACCGGGGGTTTTTTCAGGGTGATCAGGAAAACTGACCGCTTAAATCTAACTGGCAAATTTCAGCCCGTTCAGTTTTGCCAGCATTAACAACCGGGTAAAGCTAAAAATTAATATTCACAACTTTCCCCCGGCGAAATGGCTACAATGTCGACTCCAGGAGCCTGATCTGCTGTTAAAGCTTCATATTCCTCAGTATCAGGCACGAGAATCTCAAAAGTCCCATAATGCATGGGAATAACAACTTCTGGCTCCAGAAGTTTAGTCGCAAGAGCTGCCTGTTCAGGATCCATGGTAAATACGCTGCCTATAGGTAGCATGGCTACATCTATGTCATAAAGCTCACCCAGTTCATTCATGCCGCCAAATATACCTGTGTCACCTGCATGATAAAAAACATCTTCTTCAGCAGTTGTAATCAGATAAGCTGCAGGTGAACCAACATCAGAAGAATGAAAAGCCTGAACCATGGTAATTTCCACATCTCCCACAGAAACTGTACCACCAATATTCATGCCCAGTCCACCATTAAGCAAATTGTCTTCATCTATCGCAGGATTGTTTTCCTGAACCTTGGCCAGCACCTCCGGCTGTCCTACTACTGTACCATCCTCTTTAGTCAGGGCACCGATGTTCTCCATGTGGTCAAAATGATCATGAGTTATCAGGACAATATCTCCCTGTTCGGGCTCGCCTGCAGCTGCAGGATTTTCCTCCAGAAAAGGATCAACCAGTATGTTTTCCCCTGAATCAAGTGTGATTTCAAAACAGGCATGACCTATCCAGTGAAACGTGTGAGCCATAGTTAATACCCCCCTTTGATTAATTAATTTAAAATTAAATTATATGAATCTCCTCCATATTAGCTGGTTAAATATAGTTTTGGCCATTTTCGTAATGCCTATAATTGAAAGCTATAAGACTCTGTTCACCAGGAAATTTTTCCTGTGTTTAGGTTAAGTCTTCATGTGCTCTCCTCCATAGTATAAATTCTTTTCAGAAAGTAAATTTCCTGCCTGAAAATAACCTGCATCATCCTGACATCATTATATTTACCAGTTCTGCCAGGGCTCCAAACAATGAGCCTGACCATCCATACATTTTGAGCCGATTCAAATACCTTCCGGCAAAAGATTTAAAAAGACTCTCTATCGCCGCGGGATCCATTTCCTCCACCTGATTTACTGCAGTTTCCTTGATCGCTACCGATTCCAGCAAACTCTGAAAATGTATTTCCAGGCTATCCATACCGGCCCGGCTGATTTTATCTGCAAAAAATTCAACTGTTTCATCCTGTAAAATTCGGGGTAAAAGAGCAGAAACTCTACCCATGTAGCCTGACATGCTGGTTTTCATATCCGACCAAAAATCATTATCTTTTCCCATATTTCTCAGCCACAGGTTTATATCTTCAATCAGTATATCTTTCTGGAAAAGTTTCCTATCCCGGGAAATTTTGCAGATTATTCTGTCCTGCTGCCCGCAGTTATAAATACACTGATTCAGCTCCCTCAAAGCCGAATAAATTTCCCCTTCATTTTTAGCCAGCAGCTGCTGTAATTCTTCTGCCCCCGGCTCAGAGAGTCCGGTCAATAATTCCAGAGTTCGGGCCGGGGAAATTTTGTCCGCTGCTTCAGCTGTTAACAGGGCGAATAAACTCCGGGCCTTGCTATCTATCAGCTCCCTATTTTCCCGGTAGTTTGCCTGCAGTTCAGCAAAAAAATCTGACTCTTCCCGGCCTCCATAATATGATAGCAGCCCAAAAGATTTACAGGGAGAAATTTCCACCTGCCATAAGAGACTGCTAAAACGACCAATAAACCTTCTAATATTTTTTTCTACCTCCGGTTTATGGGCAATACCGGTGATTAAATCTGCCCACCTCTCCGGTCTGCTTTCATAAAACAGATCATGAGAAATTTCCCGGCTCATTTTCGTCACAATCGGCTCCAGTTTAACCCCAATATCATCCCGGCTACTCTGAAGAAAGTCCGGCAGCTTATCATCAATTAAATTATCGATAAGGTTATCCAGGGTTGACCGCCCATCTGTAACCCTGTATGCCCCCTTCAAAATTAAATTGCCAAAAAAGCCCTCTTGCTCAGCAGATTTCTCCAGCTCCTCCTCCACGAGCTCAGCGGCCATGTCCTTGATATTCTCTCGCTGCCGGGATAAAAATGTCAGAATTCTTTCCAGAAAAATATCCAGAACCGCTGAAATATTTTCCTGAACCAGAGAAGGTATAACCTCTAAAATTTTTTCCGGCAGAGCCTCATCCCAAATCTGCTTATCCAGCTCACCCAAAACATCAGCCAGCTCACCCCGTCTGAGAAATCCTATCATCCCATCAGCCAAAAACTTTGTCAGTTTATTTTGCAGGGGAGGTGATAGCAATTCTTCCCCGGCTGCCTTAAACTCCCCCCTGGAAATATCCTGACCGACTTTCGCATTTTTTAGCCAGACTAAAATATCCTGTAAATCAAACTCAAATATTTTTTCCCTGCCTGCCTGTGTTTTTGGCAGTTTCATTCCCGACTTAAGTTCACGGGGTATCAGCCGGGAATAATTTTGCTCAAATTTATTTAGCTTTGTCAGATATTTAGCAATTACTGGCCTTAAAACATCCCTGTTTTTTTCCAGCTCTTCCTCACCTAACTCACTGGCAAAAGTAAAAATTTTGGGTAATGACAGCTCTTCCTCAATTTTACCGGCAAGGCAAGCAGAAATTTCCCGGGAGTTCTTCCGCAGCTGACCTTTTATGATATCAACTAAATTATCAGCAAAATTGTCACTGCTGACCCTCAGTACCATGCGCGGCCTTCTGTAGCTATCCTGCAGCATGATCTCCTGCAGAGTAGACTCCAATTTATCCCGGTTGGCTTTCAGCAGTCTGCTCATCTGACGCGGATCAAGCAGATCATCTTCGATAAAATCCCCCAGAGCAGCAGCAAATCGCTCCTGATTGCGAGCCATTAAACCCGGGGTGAAGGGAATTCTATATTTTCCCAGATTAATAGAATTATAAGGGCGAAAAATCATATTTATCGCTGTTACATTGGTAATAAAACCGACCAGACCGTAGACCAGCATGGAAACCCCCAAACGACCAGAGCCTCCTGCAGCCGCCATCAACTCTCCCCCAAAAGTTTCCATTAAAAACCCGGCAGTAAATCCCAGCAGACCACCAAAATAGGTTAGTGGCTTTAATTCCTGGCCCATAAAATTTTCCACCACCACCCGCATATCTTCGGTGGATAGGTCAAGTAAGTTATCTGATACCGCCTGACTTATCTGATCTTCCAGCAGCAGGGGGAGGTTATCTTCCAGAATCTCCAGAGCAAAATTGGTGAATTTATCCTGATAACCTGCTATACTCTGAATTTGTTCCAGCATATAGCTTATATTTCTATCTTCCTGTTTACAGATATTATCATAAAAACTACCCTTTATTTCCCTCTGAAGATAATCAACCAGAGAAGTTTTCAGTTCAGGTTGTAAAAAATAAGCGAGCTGAAACCGGGAAAGATGATTAACCGCAGCAGGTGTTAAACCCGCTGCCAGGCGAGAAGCATTACCGGAAGAGGTCAAAAGAGGCGCAACCCTGCCCAAAAAATCCTGCAGTTTTTTGTGTGCTTTACTGTCAGGACGCAGGTTTAAACTCTTAAATAGATCATGAATAATATCATTGAGATCTTCAGCAAAACCTTCTGCCAGTAACAAATTGGTTAGAACATCCGCCAGCACCTCAGGCAGCAGCGAAGACAGACTGGAAGAAATTTTTTCTGCCGCAATAAAATCAGCCGGCGCAAAAGAAAATACCATAGAGTCCTGCTTAAAAGCAGAAAACTCCTCAGAATTTAACAGCTTAATAACAAGTTGATGTATTAGCTGCCAGTCCACAATTTCCAGCTGATCAAGTCGGTAAAAAAACCAGCCTACAGTTTTATTTTCCAGCAACTCAGCCAGCTGCTCGGTTAGCTGGTGAGCTAACCGGGATTTATCCTCCGGGTTATTGAGATTTTTTATGACTTTATTTAAAATTCCATAACGGCGGGCAATATTACCCTGCAGAGCTCGAAATATGATGTTTTTTATTTGGTTGCGAAATCCACTCCCCGCACTGAGAACCTCTTCAATAGCTTCATCAGTTATTTCTTCCAGCTCCTGTCTATTTTCTTCTATCCAGTCCAGAAATACCTCCAGTAATTCCGGCAACCTGGTTTGAAGAAGAGGAAGCATGACCTCTTCCCAGTTATCGTCCATCAATTCAGGCAGGGTTAGGTCAACTTCCTGCAGAGCAGAAAAAGCAGCAGTAAAAATATCTTCAACCAGCTCTTTTCCTTCCGGCTTATGTAAAAACTCCTGTAAAAGCTCAAATATATCGGCAAGAGTGGAATTAATATCTTCCGCTTCACCTGAAGACTGACCTGCAGCTGAAGCAAACCAGTTATTTAAAGACCTGGAAAGTAAAGTTTCAATTTCCCTCTCCAGCAGCCGGGGAATTTCCAGCTCGGCAATGATTATCTGTAATTTTTCCCTGATCTCTGCTCGGTGATCAGCCAGAACCCTTTGAAGTTCCTTCAATTCAGTTAGAGTTTCACCAGGAGATGTCTCCGGATCGTATAAACTGGAAATCAGAATAATTAGAAGTTCAGAAAGTGAGCGCCTGACCTCTTCCTCCTCTAAAATCTCACCACTACCTCTTAACAGCTGTTCAATAAGGTGAGAAAGTTGTTCACTGCTGACTGCATCCGTAATCCTGGTATTATTTGTTAAATCATCCACAAGAGAATCTATTAACTTTTCTTCTGACAGCAATTCCGCCACCCCGGAGCAACTCTCTTCCCAGCCAGAAATTTCCTGCCAGGAAGTTTGGGAGAACTGCTGAGGCAGCTGAACGGAGATGAACTCCGTAACAAATCTATTGATCTCATCTTTTACCAGCGGATTATCCAGTTCTCCAGCAATAGTTTCGTAGTTAATTATTTCCTCTTCTACAAGTTCGCTCATATTAAATATAAATTCTTCTCTGGTAGACTCCAGGACTCCTCCAAAAGGTCCGAAACTGCGAAAGAGCATTCTCACTGCTACATCATTAGTTACATAACCAGTAACAGCCCCGGTCAGTCCACTCAACAACAAAGAAGAAATATCCATCACATTCCCACTCCCCGAATTTTGCCAGCTATTTATTCCACCAGGTCAAAATTTTCAGCCACCAGTCTGGCAGCTTTTTCTTTATATTCTGCAGCAATCAACCAGGAAATTTTAATTTCGGAGGTGGTTACCATTTGTATCATAATTTCCTCTCTCTGCATCAAATCAAAAACTTCCGCGGCCACTCCAGGTTGAGAGCGCATTCCCGGGCCTACAACAGAAATTTTACAGACATCTTCATTTATCCACCAGTTTTTCATCTGCCAGCTGCTGCCGTGAGTTTCCATAATTTCTTTAATCAATTCTTTATCACTACCCGGCACTGTAAAACTTAACTGCATAGAATTACCCCCGTTGAGCAGCTGTGAAATCATGTCAATATTTATATCAGCCTGCCCGCAGAGAGTAAATAACCTGCCCAGCAGATCTTTTCTTCTTTTTACCCCGCGCAAATTCACCTGAATGTCATCTTCGCTCAGAGCCATCCCGGTAATAACACTGGCTTCCAGAAATTCTGAACTATCGCCGATATCAGTCCCTTTTTCCTCGGCAAAAGCATCTCCCACATATAAGGGCACTTCATATTTGCTGGCCAGCTCAACTGCCCGTGGATGAATAATCTCCGCCCCCAGGCTGGCCATTTCCATCATCTCCTCATACGATATTTTGTTCAACTTTTTGGCCTCAGAAACCAGCCCGGGATCACAGGTGTGTATGCCCGGAACATCAGTATAAATTTCACATCTGGCTGACAGTTTTGCCGCCAGAGCAACCGCAGTAGTATCACTTCCTCCGCGCCCCAGAGTTGTGTACTCCTCTTCTTCTGTAACCCCCTGAAAACCTGCTGCAACTACAACACTATTATCCTCCAGTTCCTGCCAGACCCGCTGTTCATCTATATCTTTAATTCTGGCTTTTTGGTGTCTATCAGTTGTGGAAACTCCCAGCTGTGAACCTGTTAAAGAAACGGCCGAAACCCCCCGCTTCTGCAGGGCCATGGTCAGCAATGAAATGGAAATTTGCTCACCGGTATTTAGCAGCATATCCAGTTCTCTAGGATCTGGATTCTCAGTTATGGCCTGAGCCATTTCAATCAATTCATCGGTGGTATCTCCCATAGCCGAAACAATAACTGCAATTTTCCGATTATCGGTAATTTCATCCTGAATATTATCAGCAACTTTTTCTATCTTCTCCCTGCTGGCCAGAGAACTTCCTCCATATTTTTGTACCACTATTGTCATTTTAATCCCTCATTGATTTATTGTATTTTATAATTATGATAATATAGTTGTTTGGTGATAAATATCTTCTGGTGTCCGGCTTTAAATTTATCAGACAGGCAATTTCCTCTTACTGTCTCCGGAGCAAAATCTTGTGCCTTCCCCGGTGAAAAAATTGACTTTTACCTATCCTCTTCTTTGACATTTTTTAACATGGAACGTAAATAATAAAGTATTTCTTCCTCAAACAGCTGAGCCAGCCGGGCATCCCGTCCCTGCTGATAAGCCACAAGAGCATCCTTTACAGCCCTGCGGTATTCCCGCATGTCATCCTGAAAAGATAACTTTAATTCTTTATCTTCTTTCATTCTCACTATCCTCAGTAATTTAGCCTGCATCCATTCCAGCCCTTCCAGAGCTGCCCGGTATCTCCGGCGGGCTTTCTGCGGCTCCTCCCCGGCAAAAAATTCAGACATTTCTTTAATTGTCGCTTCCAAACGCGGAAAGTAGTCTTCAGCCATATCCAGTTCTCGCTTCATCACTTCCTGCTTCTGCCGTAAAACGAATTCAACTTCTGTCTCCGGGCCGGCACTTTTTACCTCTTCCTGAAAATAGATAAGGGGAACTTCCTGGTCCTCATAAATAATTTCTTCGATGAGATGTTCTGGCCAGCGTTCATTAATTTTTTGAATTACTTCCTCACCGGTTAGCCGGGAAAACTCTTCTGTTGGCTGCTCCTGCCCGTTAACATAGACCTTCATGAAATCACTTCCCATCATAAAAAAATATTTTTACCTGTGCGAGAAAAGCTCCCTGAATTAAGCTCAGCCCGGCAGATCCTGAGCCGGGAAAATGATTCAGGAGTGGGAGCGGGAAAAGGCCCTTATAACTAATACTTTCTAATTCTTTTTCACCTCAATCTCATCATTGACAGAAACCTGCTTAAATTCACCCGGGTCATCCAGTAGTTTTCCGAAGACAGTGACAGGGCTGGCGGGCCTGGGTTTTTCACCCGTGCTGGAGGGGGTAGGCCCAAAGAAAACACAGAACGCATTACCCTGGTTCCAGTATCCCAGCTCACCTATGTCAACTTCAGCCTTGGTCTCACCTTCTCCTTCTGCAATGGTGATGGGAAAATAAATTTCTTCACCCCAGGTACGCACCTGACCTGAAAGCGGCAGTTCCTGCCAGATGTTCTCCGCCATCTCATTATCATACAGCTCTGCTTTTGCCTCAAGCCCATTAACTTTTATCAAGATCTCTTTGGTCATTTATAATACCCCCTTTTTTACCTTCTCTGAAAAAATTATAAAATACTCAGTAAAACTTCGCAAGTATAAAACACTAAATTTAGATGTTAAATTGTTAAATAATAAAATAACACTCCAGTTTCAGCCCTATTTATATCTTTGATCTTCACCATATCAGTTTGGTTGAATATATTTTTAGTCATTTTGGTAATGCCTATAATTGAAAGCTATAAGGCTCTGTTCACCAGAAAATTTTTCCAGTATCACTTCGCTTTATAGCTTCCAATATTTCATAAGCCCCGGCAATTAAAAGTATAAGTAGTCCTGGTAATCCAGCATTTATGGCAATTTCACCAGCGGTTCTGGAGAAGAACCATATCTTTTATTTAATCAGATTATCCTTTTATTTCTACTATATTATTTATACTATTGTCGGCGTTCAGCAATCATTTCTTCCGCCTCGCTCACCCAGAGATCACTTGAAAATCTTTTCCAGACCCAGCCCGCCTGAAATCCATAATCTATCACCAGGCCCATAAAAATGCCGAACAGCCCCAGCCCCAGAATTACTGCCAGCAGATAACTTAAAACCAGCTTAAATAATGTCTGGCTGATTACCAGACCGTAGAAGGGGGTTCTGGTATCTCCTGCTCCCATCAAATGACCTGAAATCACTCGATAAAATGTCAGCAGGGGAGCAGCCACACACAAAGCTCGCAAAAAACCCGCTCCCTGCGAAATTGTAACCGCATCATCGGTAAAAATATTCACCACCGGCCCGGAAAAAATAAACAATACAACTGCCAGTGAACCAATTGTGATAGCGGTTAACCATAACATACCCCGGGTGGAAAGACGGCTTTCCTCCGGTTTTTTCGCTCCCATTTTTTGCCCGGCCATTATTGTAGTCACCGTACCAAAAGCCCTCTGCAGGGGAGCCATTAACTGCTGTTGAATACGCCGGGCAATGTGATAAGCTGCCGCCGCCTCTGTACCGAATAACAATACCAGAGCATTGAAAGGAAAAGTTATCAGGCTTTGATACCCCCCCTGTAAACTTCGGGGTAAGCTAACTTTTATAAGCTGCAGAACAATGGTGAAATCCCAGTTCTTACCTGGAAACTGCAGTTTCAAAGGAGAAAAGGAAGTAATAAAAATACCTATATATAACAGGGTGGCCAGTAGCTTGGCTGCAAAGGTACCCCAGCCCACCCCTATCACTCCCAGTCGAGGAAACCACCAAAAACCCAGAGCCAGGACTACTGAAATAATTATATTTGCTGCATTGCTGATGATATCAACAATCATGGGAGAAAGTGTATCTCCGGTTCCCTGAAGTGAACGGGCTGAGATGAGAGTTATCAGACGAAAAGGAGCAGCTGCGAAAATTATGAAAAGATAGGAAGCCCCCAGCTCTATCACCTCAGGTTCAGCCCCCAGAATCGCAATCATGTGCTCGGAAATAGCCCAGCCCATAAAAATAAAAGGCAGACCAAGCAAAATTCCCACCAGAATGGTCTGACTAAAAATCTCATCAACATTTTCGCCTTTAAGTTTGTTTTCTGCCGCAGCCGCCCCGGATTCCTGCGAGATAAGAGATATACTGCCAGCTCCCAGCCCCAGCCCCAGCCTCAGCACTATTCTTTCCCACACATCTCCCAGTCCCACCGCCGTCACAGCCGCCGGACTGATAAATCCCGTCAAAATCATATCTGTAGTGCGCATTGCTGTCACAAATATGTGATTTAAAATCAAAGGCCAGGCCAGCGAAAATGCTTCTTTCCAGATGGGAAAATATTTACTGTATGTATACACCAGCTTATCCCCCTCTGCCAGCACAACTGGTAGCAAACATAATCCTTTAGTAAACCATAATCCTGTTAGATACTTCTAATTCTCATTTCTCTAAAACTCTCACAAAAGCCTCGACAACTTCCGGATCAAATTGCCCTCCCGCGCAGCTGACAATCTCAGCTCTGGCCTCCTCCCGAGAAACCGCAGAGCTATACGGTCGGTCATTGGTCATAACATCGAAAGTATCAACAACTGAAATTATCCGGGCCAAAAGGGGTATATTTCTGCCTGCAAGTTCCCGGGGGTATCCATCTCCATCCCAGCGTTCATGATGACTCAAAATAGCTTCAGCTATAGCAGAAAATTCTTCAGTTGCAGAAGCTATTCTAAATCCTCTTTCCGGATGTTCTCGGATTATTTCCCACTCCTCATCATTCAAATCTCCGGGTTTATTTAAAATTTCTTCCGAAATAGTAGCTTTACCTATATCGTGCAGAGAAGCCAGCAGCGAAAGTTTATTAAGCTGATCTCGATCCAGCCCCATCTCTCGCCCCACTTTTCGGGCCATTTTTTTCATTCTGCGGGCATGTTTTTCTGTTTCATCACTCTTGGCTCCCAGGGTATTCAGTAAATTTCTCACTATTTTATTTTTGGCACTTTTACCCTCATTGAGCTTATCCTGATACATATTATCATCAGCAGCTTTTAAAACTTCCTGAATATCCTGCTCAGCATCCTGTTTTACACCTATACCCATTCCCAGGGATATGGGCAGTTCATCTTTTGTTGTGCGCTCACATGCCTGTTTTATCCGGCTAAATACCTGTTCAGCTTCCTCCCTATCGGTCTGCGGCAGCAAAATAACAAATTCATCGCCTCCCCAGCGGGCAATAATATCCTCACTTCTCACACAATTCTTTAAAATTTCGGCAGCTTTCTGCAAAAGTTCATCGCCTTTTCTATGACCATAACTATCGTTAACGAGTTTGAGCCCATTAACATCTACCATTATAATGCTTAAGGGCAGCTGTCTTCTGGTATCAAGGCGCTCCAGTTCCTGCTGAAAGAAACGGTGATTATAAAGATCTGTTAACTGGTCATGATACAGCAGATAGTTAATCTTATCTTCTTTTTCTTTGCGGGCACTTATATCCCGGGCATAGGCAAACTCGTATTCCTCATCCTCGAATTCCAGATAATGTCTATTGACCTGGACGGGAATAAGCTCACCGCTGGCAGTCTTATGTTTTGATTCCAGAACAATCGAGCCCTGGCTTTTCAACTCCTGCCAGGATTCATCCCAGTTATCTCTGGCCAGATTGGCATCGATCTGACAAACCTCCATATTAATTAATTCCTGTTTATCATAACCAAGCCGTTCACAGGCAGTATCATTAACATATTCCACCTCTCCCCGGGAATTAACCCAGAAAATAGCCAGTGAAGCATTATCTATGGAAAATTGAGTGAGTTTAAGCCTTTTTTCCCACCTCTTTCTCCGGGTGATATCATCATAAATGCCATATATACCCCGGGTCTTTCCTCCGACATTAATGGGTATACCTTTAATAAGAAATTCTCGGGCATTCCCCTCTTTATCATATCGGGTGCCTTCAAAAACAACTTTACTGCCCTCCATCACCTGACTGGTTTTTTCTTTGTCCGGGCTGCCCGGCATATTCCACTCCAGCACTTCATCCAGATTTTCCCCTTTTATCTCTTCCTGACTGTAACCAAATTTATCCCTGAATTCACTATTAACATCAATAACCTGATGATTTTTATCGAGCATGGCTACAGCAGAGGTGGTGTTTTCAAATAAAGCATCTGACCACATTTTCTGTCTCCTGATATAATCTACGCCCAGCCCCACGCTGACACCAATAATCAGCAGCAGCACAATAAACAAGCCCACACCAATTACACCTAAAAGCAGCTCGTTGAAATAAGAAGCCAGAATTATCAACAGAGAGCTCATTAGAAAAGATATTATACTTCCCTGCAGGCCAAATCTAAAACTGGAAAGCAAAACAAAAAATACCGTACCAATACCTAACAGAATGGGGGGCAGTATAACGGTCAATATAATTAAAAAAAGAGCATAAAAAGACAGGAAAGCAGTTGATAGACCAGGATTTAAAGGTCCCAGTTCTATTTCTTTTTTCCATATGTCCTGCATATTATCCCCCCAAAAAGCTATCAAAATATCTCCAGTAATTCACTCAATCTTTATCTTAACTTTACCAGAAAAATACTGAAATTTCAATCACATATCAGGCCGACTCTTCCTTCTCCAGGCAATATGAAGGGGCCATCTCATCCCAGCAGGCAAATTCATTGGTTCTATCTCCCTCAACTATCCGAGAAATATTGCCATCAACAATTTCAATAATTTTCTCAGTTCTGCCGGCCAGATGTCTGTCATGGGTAACGATGGCAAATACAGTGCCAAACTCCTCATTTATGTCACTCATCAACTCATAAGCCTGTTCAGATGTATCGGTGTCCAGATTCCCGGTGGGCTCATCAGCCAGCACTATTCCCGGTCTATTCATCAAAGCCCGGGCCAGAGCCACCCTCTGTTTTTGCCCCCCGGAGAGCTGAGTGCTGAGATTATCTTTAAAGGAATATAATCCAACTGTATCCAGCAGATGTTCAGCCCATTCTCTGTCTTCTTTGCTTTCCTTGCCATCCTCTATCCATACCGGCATCAGAACATTTTCCAGGGCTGTAAACTCCGGCAGCAGATGGTGAAATTGAAAGACAAATCCCAAATTTTTATTTCTAAAAACTGCCAGCTCATTTTCATCCAGCTCCCCCAAATTGTTACCGGAAATAATGATATCGCCACTGCTGGGATAATCTAGAGCCCCAATTAAATTTAACAGGGTGCTCTTGCCCGAGCCGGAAGGACCAATTATTGCACTAAAATCATCTTCTTCCAGGGCAAAAGAAACACCGTGCAGCACTTCTGTTTTAACCTCATCACCATAGGATTTATATACATCTTTAACTTCCATTACATTTTTACCCATTTTGTATCACCTCCACAGTATTTAAACGAGCAGAATTGCGGGCGGGAATTAACGCGGCTATCATTCCTGCCCCGGTGGCCACCACAAAAGAAATGGCTATAAATTGATAATCGACCTGAATAGGAAACAGAGGATCACCCGCAGCATCACGCACAAGTGTGACAAAAAGTTGACTGAGTCCCAGGCCCAGGCCTATACCCAGAATAGCACCTAAAGCACCAATTATTCCCCCCTGCAGGAGAAATATTCTGCCCACTCTTTTGGGTTTTGCTCCTATGGCCTTGATAATGCCAATCTGTTTGTTCTTCTGCACCACCGAAACTGCCAGCACACTGGAAATACCCAGAGTTACAGCCACAATTATAAAAAATTGAATTACCAGGCTGGAACTTGACTGGCTCTGCAAAGCTGTCAGCAGGTCGGCATTGGTTTCCTGCCAGCTTTCTATCTGCAGCCCGGGGAATTCCTCCCGCAGTGAGGCGCTGATTTCTTCGGCGGCAAACACATCATCTACCTGAGTTTCAATTCTGCTGACTTCGTTCCCACCCAGATCATACAGGGTAGCTGCTCTATTTCTGGCTGTGAAAATCCAGCTACTATTTATATCCTGACTGCCCAGATCAAAAGTTCCATTGACTCTGAATCTCTCCTGAACTCCTTCACCAGTATTTATCCTTACTGTATCACCTGGTACCAGATTTAACTCTTCGGCCAGTCCTTTGCCCAGCAAAACTTCACTGCCCCCCAGGTTAAAATCTCCCTGTACAATTCTTTCACTGATATTATTAATATCATCGGCCCGCTCAGGTTCAATGCCACGCACAACAACTGATTCATCCTTATCTCCTCTGCTGGCAAAACCTGAGCCAACAATTACGGGTGAAATAGCATTAATACCATCCTGCTGTTCCAGAGCTGCCTCCACCCGAAAATAATTTTTTAAATTATCCTCACGCCCGGCAAAGGTTATCACCCGGGATCGGTCACCATAAAAACTTCTTATCTGCCGGGGTAACTCATCCCGGGCACTAATGGTAATGTGCGAAGATGAGCCGATTGTCTGGTTGATTAAATCTTCCTGCAATCCTCCAATTAATGAGCCTAAAAAGACCTGTACGGCCACGCCAATAGTTATACCCAGAATTATCAAAACAGTTTGAGTGCGGCCGGAAATTAAAAATCTTATGGCCATTTTTATCTCGAACCACATCTGTTATTCCTCCTCAAGTTCCAGATCAACTGAAACTGTCATATAAGGTAAAAGTTCCGGCACATCTTCTTTTATTTCTAAATACACCTCTAATGTTCCTCGGTCCAGGTCAACCCGGGGAGCAATTTCACTGACTTCTACCGCAAAAGGACGTTCAGGATAACTCTCCACTATAGCTTCCCCGGTCTGCCCCCTGTAAATATCGGCCACTTCTCTTTCATCGGGCTCTATTAGCACTCGAAGCTCCTGCGAGGCCAGAGTTATAACCGGCTCGCCGGGGGAAACATACTCTCCTGTTTCTACGTGTTTATCCAGCACCAGCATTTCAGCCGGAGATCTGACAACATGCTCGCCCAATCTTAGACGGGCCTGGTCTCTTTCCACCTCAGCAGCAGCCACTCTTTCCCGGGCAGCCTGCAGCTGGTTTTCGGCTGCCTCTAAAGCCTGTTCAGCTTCTTCCACTCTTAATTCCGCCTCGGCAATTCTATCCTCATCTTCCTGGCGCTGGTTCTGTAAAGTCAATTCACTTATTTTCAGGTTCTGTTCAGCTCTGTTTAAATTATATCTGTAGCGGTCGAATTCTATTTCTTCCATTGCATCTCTTTGAAATAATCTTTCTGCCCTTTCAAATTCTCGCAGCTCATAATCTCTATCGATGGCGGCCAGTTCAACTTCAGCCTCCAGGACCTCTCGCTCCTCACCCTGCAGGCTTAACAGTTCATGTTCTGCCAGCCGCAGTGAGGTTTGCGCCTGCCGGACAGAGTCTTTCTCTGCTGCCAGCAAAGCCTGTTCCCGGGCCAGACTTCTTTCGGCTGCTTCCAGTTCTTTTTCCGCCTGAGACTTTTCCAGTGCAAATAATCCTGCACCTTCTTCTGCAATTTCTCCGGTCTCTATCTTTATTGAATCAACCACCCCAGAGATAGCTGCAGATTTGTCAACTGTATCTACTGGCTGTAGATAGCCAGAAGCCCGCAGAAAATTTTCATCATCAACCAGGTTTTCAGCCTGAACATACCCTCCCGCCAGCACCATGTTGGCAGCTGTTACAACTATTAAAACTATCATAATCGATGCCAGTATGCGGGATTGACCGCCACCGTATATACCGCTTATAATTTTGCCAGCAAATTTTTTCCCCAAAATAAACACCTTCCTTTTAACTATTTCTTTTCTGTAAAATTTCCAGAAAAAATAGAAGTCTGTCTGAAGTTCCTTGCCTCTGCAAACTTTCTCCGGCTTTTTTAGCCCTGTGAATATAGCGCTGCAAAAGTGAATTCACTCTTTCCCGAACTCCTGCTTTTTGCATCAGGCGGTTTAATTTTTGCAGGTCTTCACCTGCAATACTCTCCTGCTGTAAAATACTTTTAACCTGAGAGGCATATTCCTGCTGCTGTAACAACATCAACACAGGCAGTGAATAAACTCCATTGGCCAGGTCTCTACCCACCGGCTTGCCCAGTTTTTCCGGAGAACCTACAAAATCCAGAATATCATCCTGAATTTGAAAAGCCATCCCCAGCTGAATACCATATCTATAGATCAATTTTAAATCCCGGCCCCTAATTCCCCCTTCATAGGCTCCGGTAAAAGTTGCAAACCCAAACAATAAAGCTGTTTTTCGCCTGATTTGACGTATATAATCCAGAAATGACAGGTCGGAATCATACCTGGACTCAAATTCTTTTAATTCTCCCTCACAGATTTTTTTCAGGACTTTATCCAGGCGGGGAAATATCTCGGGAGATAAATGGCTGTGAAAAAGAGCGTAAGCCCGATTGAGAAGATAGTCTCCAACAAACAGCGCTCTATCTGTCCCAAATTTACTGCCGGCAGAGGGAACCCCTCTTCTTTTATCGGCTTCATCGATCAGATCATCATGTACCAGTGTAGCCATATGTAAAATTTCCACAGCAGCAGCCAGCGGTAAAATTTTTTCTTTCCTGTTACCACCGTTGTTAACTTTCCAGGCGGAAACCAACAGCAAAGGCCTAACTCTTTTGCCGCCAGCCGAAATCAGATCATCAACAGCTTCTGTCAGGACCGGGCGGGAAGAATTTGCAGCCTCCTGAATAATATCATCAATATATTTAATCTCCTGAGAAAACTCTGCCTGGAAACGCTCTCTCACACTCTTCAAATTATCGCTCCTCTCTTAAGCTGTAAGATAACTGATAATCCAGATAATATTAAATACCACCATCAATACTGCCGTCTTCTGGTCCAGATGAGATAATACCCGGGGGTTATTTTTCACACCTTCCCGGCCTGTTTTTGCCAGTTTCACAGCTAGAGGCAGGGTAAATAGCTGCAGAAAAGTTAAAGCCGAGAGATCTCCGGTCCAATAGTAATATCCGGCTAAAATGTAAGGCAAAAAGAGCAGAAGAAAATAAATATAAATGCTCCTGGCCAGGCCCAAAATTCCCACAAGTGTAATGATATCTTCATCAGCCTCAATATCCCTCATATCGTTACTCCAGAGTATAGCAACAGTTAAGATGCTCATAGGTAGAGATAAACCCAGCCCATATAGATAAAGTTCACCGCTGAGCCCATAATAGACAGCCTGAGGAATTAACAAACCCAGAAAAATAAAATTTGCCGGCAGGCCCAGGCCCCGAAATTTTAATTGCAGTGGTGGTGCCGTATAAAAATATCCTCCGGCCATTCCCAGGGGGGCTATGATAAAAATCCCCCATAATTCCGTGTAGATTCCATATATACTCAGACCTATAAGTGATAGTACAATCAGAGCCCTGCTTACAAATAAAGCCAGCTCTGGTTCTATTCTGCCTTCAGCCAGAACTGTGCTGGGTTTATCCTGGTCAGCAGTATCAATGCCCTGATGGACATCATAATATTCATTGGTGATATTGCTGGCTATGTGAACCAGTAATACACCGGTCAATAAAAATAAAAAAGGAGATAAGCTAAAATAGCTGAATTGATGCGCAAAAGCTCCGCCCAGTAAAGCGGGCAATATTCCACAGGGAAGTCCAAAAATCCGAATAACTTCAATCCAATCAGCTGCACTACCGGTCTTAGCCATGAATATCCTCCTATAAGTTAAATTTTTATGTTAATTTTTTGGGACATCTCCATATCAGCTGGTTGAATATAGTTTTAGTCATTTTCTTAATACTTATAATTACAAGCTATAAGGCTCTGTTCACCAGGAAATTTTTCCTGAGTTTAGGTTAAGTTTTTTGGCCACAAAATAGTGCTCCCTTCGCGAAAGCTCTTCCCTGAATTTGAAAAATTTTCAGTATCACTTCCCTTTATAGCTTCCAATACTTTATAAGCCCCAGTAATTAAAGGTATAAGTAGTCCTGGTAATCAAGCATATATGGCAATTTCACCAGCGGTTCTGGAGAAAAACTATTTTTATTATTATACCATAAAAATAGTATTGAGTCTGTAAAAAATTTTAGCAGCAGCTTACATTTGCACAAAATCGTCATCAATGATAAACTTACTTTAACCGGAATTCTTATTAATAATTATTAGTTTAGAAAGGAGAAAATTATGAAAATTGATCTCAGCCAAAAGGCTTACGAAAAACTTTTCACAGACAGAGATATTTCACCTCAGAATGTTTCGCTTAAAATAACAATTGCTGATATAGGTTGAAAAGGAGCCACATATAATCTGGCTCTGGTAGAGCCTGCAGAAGCCGACACCTCCGGTGAAAACTTTTATTCTATTAGACAGGATGGCATTAATTTTTTGCTTGCAGATGCCGTTAAATTTTCCAGCAATGAATTAAAAATAGAAACCAGGGAAATTGATGGCAATTTGAGTTTAATAGTATATAACGCTAACTTTGCCCCGGATTTAGATTTAAAACCGGAAAAGTATACAGTAGATCTATAAGGATTTAAGGCTAATGTCCTCAATCTAACTTTATCTGAGAGGAAATTTCTCAAGCCAGGGGCTTTCCGGGAAAATTTCAGCAAATCTATCCCGCAAATTTTCTACCTGCTCTTCCTCTCCGGATTCTTCATATTTGCGCCCCAAAGTATTTAAAACTGCCAGCTCAAAAACAGGATGTCCCATATCCCTTATTTCCTGAAATATTTCTCTGCCTTTTTCCCTATCACCACCAAAAGTTTCCGGTGCTTCCAGATAAAAGTTCGCCCACATCAATCTGTTCATCATATTTTCCTCTGCAGCCAGCTCCCGGGAATTTTCAAGATAACTCTCAGCTTTTCCGGCATTTCTGATAATAAAAAATGTACTGCGATAGTTAAACAGCATGCTGAGTGCTTCAGCCGCCTGACGATTAGCCCGGGAAGTATTTTCTTTTTCTAAAGCCTGCTCGGCATATTCTAAAGCCGCGGCAAAATTATCCTCCGCAGATTCAAGGTCGGCAACCTCTTTTATCTCCCCGCGAAATATTTCTATTTCAGCTTTTTGCACAAAATAATTATGATCTTTATCCCGGTCACTGAGCTCACGTTCTCGCGCTGAAAGCTCTGACAGAATCTCTTCTGTCCTGCCCTGGCGATAAAATTCCCGGGAAAGTTCATCCAGTTCATGTCTATAATCCACTGCCCGAGCAGAACTACCATACAGGTTCAACCCCACAAAACAAAATATCAGAACCAGACAAAAGATACCCGCATAAAAATTATAGCGGCCTGTTCTTTTCAACAATTTAATTCTCCCCTTTTCCACCCCGGCTTTTTTCACCAATTAACATTAAAGGATCATCTCCATATCAGTTAGTTGAATATAGTTTCAGTCATTTTCGTAATGCTTATAATTGAAAGCTATAAGGCTCTGTTCACCAGGGAATTTTTCCTGGGTTTAGGTTTAGTTTTCGGCCAAAAAATAGTGCTTCCTGCGCGCAAGCTCTTCCCTGAATTTGAAAAATTTCCAGTATCACTTCGCTTTATAGCTTCCAATACTTTATAAGCCCCGGCTTTTTCACAAATTAACATTAAATTACACTTGATATTAATTGTATCATTTATTTAATAAAATGTTAACTGTTTTTGGTTTGTTAGTCATTTAGCTGGTTAATTTAAATTATGTAGCTTGCAGGGTTAAAAGCTACTCAACTATTTCAATAAAAAAA